>NZ_JBKFRY010000007.1:0-234075 GCF_046569105.1 Salmonella sp. 741265073_HBA
GACGTCAAGAATCCGTATCTTCGAGTGCCCACACAGATTGTCTGATAAATTGTTAAAGAGCAGGTGCGACGCGGCTTTCAGCTCACCGTCGCGAGGTGGCGTATATTACGCTTTCCTCTTTCAGAGTCAACCCTGAATTTCAGGATTTTTCTCTTCAACCGACCGGCTGTTTGTGTGAAGTGATTCACATCCGCCGTGTCGATGGAGGCGCATTATAGGGAGTCGGTTCAGGAAGACAAGCGGAAAAATGCATTTTTGTTTTAACCGCTCATCTTTTATCCATAACGCTTATTTTTGCTGCTTTTTTATCGCCGATGGCAGATCGGCAAGGCTGTTTAACACCCAGTCCGCCGCGTTTTCTGCTTCTGCCGTGACCGGTTTGCCCGTACGCACCAGCACTTTTGTCCCGACATTTGCCGCCGCTGCCGCCTGCATATCTTCCAGCTTGTCTCCCACCATATAAGAAGCCGCCATATCGATATGCAGGAAATCACGCGCCGAGATAAGCATTCCTGGATGCGGCTTGCGGCAATCACATACCTGACGGAACTCTTCTATGCTGCCCTGCGGATGGTGAGGACAATAATAGATGCCGTCCAAATCAACATCGCGATCCGCCAACGACCAGTCCATCCATTCGGTTAACGTTTCAAACTGCGCCTCAGTGAATTTGCCGCGCGCGATTCCGGACTGGTTCGTCACCACCACCAGCGCATAGCCCATTTTTTTTAGCTCGCGCATCGCGTCAATAACACCGTCTATAAACTCAAATGCATCGATTTCATGTACGTAGCCGTGATCCACATTAATGGTGCCGTCACGGTCGAGAAAAATTGCGGGTACAGACTTTGCCACCTTTTATAGCTCCTGAGTAAAGCAAGTGGCGCTAGTATCGCATGTTTCAGCAGGCAAGAAAGTGCTCATCGTATAAAGCCTGATTGATTTAGACGTCTGGATGCCTTAACATCCATTCTGTTGACGGCGTTGACCGTATTAGACAGACGAAAATGCCACGGCTAACTTAATTACGATAATAAATAACCAATGATTAAACTTTCGAATATTACCAAAGTGTTCCAGCAGGGGGCGCGCACCATTCAGGCGCTGAACAATGTCAGCCTGCATGTCCCTGCCGGACAAATTTACGGCGTCATCGGCGCATCCGGCGCCGGTAAAAGTACGCTTATCCGCTGCGTTAACTTACTTGAACGCCCAACCGAAGGTAGCGTTCAGGTCGGCGGTCAGGAGCTGACAACGCTTTCAGAGTCTGAGTTGACCAAAGCTCGCCGTCAAATCGGCATGATTTTCCAACATTTTAACCTGCTTTCTTCCCGTACCGTGTTTGGCAACGTCGCGCTGCCGCTGGAACTGGATAACACACCAAAGGAAGAGATCAAACGCCGTGTCACAGAGCTGCTGGATTTAGTCGGTCTTGGCGACAAGCACGACAGCTATCCGGCAAATCTTTCCGGCGGTCAGAAACAGCGTGTCGCGATTGCCCGCGCGTTAGCCAGTAATCCAAAAGTGTTGCTGTGCGATGAAGCCACCAGCGCGCTTGATCCTGCGACGACCCGTTCGATTCTGGAATTGCTGAAAGATATCAACCGTCGTTTGGGGTTGACGATTCTGCTTATCACTCATGAAATGGATGTCGTGAAACGTATCTGCGACTGCGTTGCCGTTATCAGTAATGGCGAGCTTATTGAGCAGGATACGGTCAGCGAAGTCTTCTCGCATCCTAAAACGCCGCTGGCGCAGAAGTTTATTCAGTCCACTCTGCATCTGGACATTCCGGAAGATTACCAGGCGCGTTTGAAAGCGTCGCCGGAAACTGACAGCGTGCCGATGCTGCGCATGGAGTTCACCGGGCAGTCTGTGGATGCCCCGCTGCTTTCTGAAACCGCGCGTCGTTTCAACGTGAACAATAATATTATCAGCGCGCAGATGGATTACGCGGGCGGTGTGAAGTTCGGCATTATGCTAACGGAAATGCACGGCACACAAGAAGAGACGCAAGCCGCAATTGCCTGGCTGCAGGATCACCATGTGAAAGTAGAGGTACTGGGTTATGTCTGAGGCAATGATGTGGTTACTGGTTCGTGGCGTTTGGGAAACGTTGGCGATGACCTTTGTCTCCGGTTTCTTCGGTTTCGTGATTGGCCTGCCGGTTGGCGTATTGCTGTATGTTACGCGCCCGGGGCAGATTATGGAGAACGCCAGGCTGTATCGCTCCCTCTCTGCGGTGGTCAATATTTTCCGCTCGATTCCCTTTATCATCCTGCTGGTGTGGATGATTCCTTTTACCCGAATAATTGTCGGCACCTCCATTGGTTTGCAGGCCGCGATTGTACCGCTGACCGTCGGTGCCGCGCCTTTTATCGCCCGTATGGTGGAAAATGCGTTATTAGAGATCCCTGCCGGGCTGATTGAAGCTTCGCGAGCGATGGGCGCCACGCCGCTGCAAATTGTACGTAAAATCCTTTTACCGGAAGCGCTGCCTGGTCTGGTGAATGCGGCAACCATTACATTGATCACCCTGGTCGGTTACTCCGCAATGGGCGGCGCCGTCGGCGCAGGCGGCCTCGGTCAAATCGGCTATCAGTACGGTTATATTGGATACAATGCTACCGTGATGAATACGGTGCTGGTATTACTTGTCGTTCTGGTTTATTTAATTCAGTTATCCGGCGATCGCATCGTCAGGGCTGTCACGCATAAGTAACGTTAAACACAACACAAATACTCATTAAGGAAATAAGCATGGCGTTCAAATTCAAAACCTTTGCGGCAGTGGGTGCTCTGATTGGTTCTCTGGCACTTGCGGGTTGCGGTCAGGATGAAAAAGATCCGAATCATATTAAAGTCGGCGTAATCGTTGGCGCAGAGCAGCAAGTTGCCGAAGTCGCGCAGAAAGTCGCGAAAGAAAAATACGGCCTGGACGTGGAATTGGTGACCTTTAATGATTATGTTCTGCCTAATGAAGCGCTGAGCAAAGGCGATATCGATGCCAATGCCTTCCAGCACAAACCGTATCTGGATCAGCAAATCAAAGATCGCGGCTACAAACTGGTTTCCGTTGGTAAGACTTTTGTCTATCCCATTGCAGGATATTCCAAAAAAATCAAATCTCTGGATGAGCTCAAGGACGGTTCCCAGGTCGCTGTGCCTAACGACCCGACCAACCTTGGTCGTTCCCTGTTGCTGCTGCAAAAAGTAGGGCTGATTAAACTGAAAGACGGCGTCGGTCTGCTTCCTACCTCGCTGGATATCGTCGAAAACCCGAAAAATCTGAAAATTGTTGAGCTGGAAGCGCCGCAGTTGCCGCGTTCGCTGGATGACGCGCAGATCGCGTTAGCGGTCATCAATACGACTTACGCCAGCCAGATTGGCCTGACGCCAGCGAAAGACGGTATCTTCGTTGAAGATAAAGATTCTCCGTACGTTAACCTGATCGTGACGCGTGAAGATAACAAAGACGCCGAGAATGTGAAAAAATTCGTTCAGGCTTATCAGTCTGATGAAGTGTACGAAGCCGCAAATAAAGTTTTTAATGGCGGTGCGGTGAAAGGCTGGTAAGTTTTAGGCTGATTCCACAATCTGTAATATTATTCAGGACGGGCTATTGCCCGTCTTGTCATTTATGCAAGCTCCTGATTCAATATCTGGCAATTAGAACATTCATTGAGGAAATATTATGCGTGCTTTACCGATCTGTTTATTGGCACTCATGCTGGGCGGTTGTTCCATGCTAAGCAGATCCCCTGTTGAACCCGTTCAAAGCACCGCAACCCCGCCAAAAGCGGAGCCGGAGAAACCTAAAGCGCCGCGTGCCGCTCCCGTCAGGATTTACACCAATGCTGAAGACTTAGTCGGCAAACCTTTCCGCGATCTTGGCGAGGTTAGCGGCGAATCCTGCCAGGCGACAAATCAAGACTCTCCGCCTAACATTCCAACTGCGCGCAAGCGTATGCAGATTAATGCATCTAAAATGAAAGCCAACGCCGTCCTGCTGCACAGCTGTGAAATTACCAGCGGCACGCCAGGCTGCTATCGTCAGGCGGTTTGTATCGGGTCCGCCCTGAATATTTCGGCGAAATGAGCAGCTTTCAGTTTGAACAAATCGGCGTTATTCGCTCCCCCTATAAAGAAAAATTCGCCGTTCCGCGCCAGCCCGGTCTGGTCAAAAGCGCCTGCGGCGAACTACATCTGATAGCGCCTTACAACCAGGCCGATGCCGTTCGCGGCCTGGAGGCGTTCAGCCATTTGTGGGTGCTTTTCGTTTTTCATCAGACGATAGACGGCGGCTGGCGGCCAACAGTTCGTCCGCCCCGTCTTGGCGGTAACGCCAGAATGGGCGTTTTTGCCACGCGCTCCACGTTCCGCCCCAATCCGATTGGCATGTCGCTCGTTGCGCTAAAAGGTATCGAGTGCCGGAAAGAGAGCGTAATTCTGAAATTAGGCAGTCTGGATCTGGTGGATGGCACGCCGGTGGTGGATATCAAACCGTATTTACCGTTTGCCGAGGCCTTACCGGACGCCGCCGCCAGCTATGCGCAACAGGCGCCGATAGCTGAAATGCCCGTGAGTTTTACCGCTGAGGTGGCTCAACAGCTTACGACGCTGGAAAGGCGTTATCCGCAGCTACGGACATTTATTTGCGATGTGCTGGCGCAAGATCCTCGCCCGGCTTATCGTAAGGGTGAAGAGACGGGCAAAACCTATGCCGTCTGGCTGCATGATTTTAACGTGCGCTGGCGTGTGGTTAGCACTGGATTTGAAGTGTTTGCGCTGGAACCACGGTAATTTCACTCCCTTCTCTTTTGACATCTCTTGCACGCTGGTAAACTAAATCACTTTTTTTGTATCAGGCTCACATTGAGCCTGTTCGATCGTTCAACTGGAACCGTAACAACATGCGTACTAGCCAATACCTGCTCTCCACTCTGAAGGAGACACCTGCCGACGCCGAGGTTATCAGCCACCAGCTGATGCTGCGCGCCGGGATGATCCGCAAGCTCGCCTCCGGGTTATATACCTGGCTGCCGACCGGCCTGCGCGTCCTGAAAAAAGTCGAAAACATCGTGCGTGAAGAGATGAACAACGCCGGTGCTATCGAGGTGTCGATGCCAGTCGTTCAGCCAGCCGACCTGTGGCAAGAGAGTGGTCGTTGGGAACAGTACGGTCCGGAACTGCTGCGTTTTGTCGACCGTGGCGAGCGTCCGTTCGTACTCGGCCCGACCCACGAAGAAGTTATCACCGATCTGGTGCGTAATGAACTCAGCTCTTATAAGCAGTTGCCGCTGAACTTCTTCCAAATCCAGACCAAATTCCGTGATGAAGTGCGTCCGCGCTTTGGCGTGATGCGTTCGCGCGAATTCCTGATGAAAGATGCTTACTCTTTCCACACCTCTCAGGAGTCGTTGCAGGAAACCTATGACGCCATGTACGCCGCGTATAGCCGTATCTTCAGCCGTATGGGGCTGGATTTCCGCGCGGTACAGGCCGATACCGGTTCTATCGGCGGCAACGCCTCGCATGAATTCCAGGTGCTGGCGCAAAGCGGCGAAGACGATATCGTTTTCTCTGATGTTTCTGATTACGCGGCTAACATTGAACTGGCAGAAGCTATCGCGCCGCAAACGCCGCGCGCAGCGGCGACGCAGGAAATGACTCTGGTCGATACGCCAAATGCCAAAACCATCGCGGAGCTGGTGGAACAGTTCAACCTGCCAATTGAAAAAACGGTAAAAACGCTGCTGGTGAAAGCGGCGAAAGACAGCAAGTCTCCGCTGGTGGCTCTGCTGGTTCGCGGCGATCATGAACTGAATGAAGTTAAAGCGGAAAAACTGCCGCACGTTGCCAGCCCGCTGACCTTCGCTACCGAAGAAGAGATTCGCGCCGTAATTAATGCCGGCCCTGGCTCCCTCGGCCCGGTCAATATGCCGATTCCGGTCATCATCGATCGTACCGTTGCCGCCATGAGCGATTTTGCCGCTGGCGCCAACATCGACGGTAAACACTACTTTGGTATTAACTGGGATCGCGATGTGGCGACGCCTGTTGTTGCCGACATCCGTAACGTAGTCGCCGGCGATCCGAGTCCGGATGGTCAGGGAACGTTGCTTATCAAACGCGGTATCGAAGTGGGTCACATCTTCCAGTTAGGTACCAAGTACTCAGAAGCGCTGAAAGCCTCCGTTCAGGGTGAAGATGGCCGTAACCAGATCCTGACAATGGGCTGCTACGGTATCGGCGTAACACGTGTCGTTGCTGCGGCTATCGAGCAGAACTTTGACGAGCGCGGCATTGTATGGCCTGACGCCATTGCGCCTTTCCAGGTCGCTATTCTGCCGATGAATATGCACAAATCCTTCCGTGTGCAGGAGCTGGCGGAAAAGCTGTACAGCGAATTGCGCGCGCAGGGCATTGAAGTGCTGATGGACGACCGTAAAGAGCGCCCGGGCGTGATGTTTGCCGATATGGAGCTGATTGGTATTCCACATACTATCGTGATTGGCGATCGCAACCTGGATAACGACGATATTGAGTATAAATACCGTCGTAGCGGTGAAAAATCGCTGATTAAAACCGGCGATATCGTTGATTATCTGGTCAAGGCGATTAAAGGCTAAACGACATTTTGTTGGGATTGCCCGGCGCCATCCGGTAGATATGTAAAGGCCTCGCACCCTGCGAGGCCTTTTATTAGTGAGTGCAATCTTTACCCGGCGCAAACTTCGCGTTTTTATCGGCTATTAGCATTTTTACCGGCTCGCCCGTGTCCGGGTTCGCGGCAAACACAAAATGCCCTTCTACCGTCAGCAGCACCGGTTTTTCCGCTTCACCTTTCGCCGTCAGATAGCCGCGCTCAAGCTGGGCGTTACTGGCGACCGGCAGCCGTTTTCCGGTCGCACAATCGGTAAAGGTCGCCGCATCGGCCCTGTATACATACATACCACGCAACGGCATTGGCGTTACCGGCAGGCTGGCGGTAACAGGCACAAGCGTATAATTAAGCTGCGAAGCCACCGGATTGCCTTCTCTGTCGAGCATCTCCAGCGCATTGCCTTTCGCGCGATAATACGATTTCTCGCCATTGCTGTCGGTTAACACCAGTTTATCCGCCGTCCGCGCCCAGGTACCGTATGACGCAAAAGAGGAAGGTTCTTCGCGCACGCCCTGATAGCGCTCGTTCATCACCCATGTGCCGTCTTTTTCCAGAAACAGTGACGTTTCAATACCTTCACAATCCGCACAGGGCAGCACGCCGCGCCAGCTTTGCTGCATGGGTTTTAATTCCGCCGCCTGCGCAGGTTGCAGGGCGTCAACTTCCGCACGGTTATTACACCCTATCAATGCAAATAGCGTACAGGCTGCCGCTACTGACAATATTGCTGTTCTCACCATAAAATCCTTATGAAATTGCTATTCCTGCCCGTCAATCCAGTGGACGACGAACTTTGCCGCGAAGCGCCTTTACAGAAGATTTTTGCGCCTTTGAGGACAAGCGGCGCTCTTTCGAGGCACGCGTCGGACGGGTTGCGCGACGGCTTTTCTGCTCCGCGGTTAATTCTTTTATGACGGCAACCAGCCTGGCGATAGCCGCTTCCCGGTTGAGCTCCTGGCTCCGGAACTCCTGCGCCTTAATGATAATGACGCCATCATCGCTTATCAGATGGTGGCTGGCCGTCAGCAAACGCTGTTTATAATACTCTGGCAGGCCAGAGGCCCGAATGTCAAAGCGCAAATGAATCGCGCTAGAGGTCTTATTTACGTGCTGACCACCCGCGCCCTGCGCGCGAATGGCCGTAATTTCCAGCTCATTATCGGCTATGGAGACCGTCCGGGAGATGGCAATCATGAGGGCTGTTGCCAGGCGGTTAGCTGTATTTCCAGATTATTCCGAGCATCAGAAAGCCAGATTGCGCCGTCCTGAATCGTCGCCTGTAGCGTCATGGTACGATCGGCAAATTCACTGAGCTGCGCCAGTTGCCCGTCATCCAGATACCAGACGGACAGGTTAGCGAACTGCGCGCACTTGCTTTGATGCTGCTGCCACCAGATTTGCGCCGCCCGGGAGTTATAAGCAAAGAGCGCGACGTCGCTCGCCTGAGTACAGGCTTTCTTAATACGGCGCTCATCCGGCAGCCCCAGCTCTATCCAGAGATCGATGCCCAGATGATCGTTGCGCAGCCAGGCCTCCGGCTCATCTTCCGCGCTGAGCCCGCGTGTAAACTGCAACCGTTCATCAGCATATTTTATCCATGCCAACAGGCGCAGCATCATGCGCTCCTGCGTTTCAGAAGGGTGACGCGCCAGCGTCAATGCCGCATCCAGAAACCGGTTGCGATCAAGGTCAGCCACATTGACGACGGCTTTATAAATTGTCGCTTTAAGCGCCATGAGAAAACTCCTTTCGAATCAGGCGCCCATTGTAGCGAAAACCGCGCTAAAAGGCTGTTAACGAATCTTTTACCCACTCGCGTCAGGCGCTGATATTGCGCAAATGAGTATGGTATAGTCACCTTGCTAAACAAGATTTAACTTCGTAGGCTTAGACTTGCATCCACGGTTAAGTCAGAATGCTGACAGGAGGGCATGTGGAAAAATATTGTGAGTTAGTACGCAAGCGGTATGCGGAAATCGCCAGCGGAGACTTAGGGTATGTCCCGGATGCGCTGGGTTGTGTATTGAAAGTGCTTAATGAAGTGGCGGCAGATAGCGCCCTTTCAGAGTCGGTCAGGGAAAAGGCAGCTTATGCTGCCGCGAACTTACTGGTGAGCGATTATGTCAATGAATGAAACGTATCAACCCATTAATTGCGATGACTACGATAGTCTTGAGCTTGCCTGCATGCATCATTTAATACTGACGCTAACGTTAAAAGATGGCGAGGTTTTGCAGGCAAAAGCGAACGATTTGATCTTACGTAAAAACGTAGAATATCTGCTTGCCGAGGTTTCCGGCGAGTCTTGTGAGCTTCGTCTCGATAAAATCGCCAGTTTCAGCCACCCGGAAATTGGTACCGTGGTAGTTAGCGAATCCTGAGCATTTTGTTGCCGGATGGCGGTGCAAGCACCTTATCCGGCCTACGTTCCATGCGATACGTAGGCCTGATAAGCGCAGCGCCATCAGGCATGCCAAACCAGACTCACCCCTTCTTTATCTTCTGCTGCTCCCTCACGCGTCACAAAAACACCCGCAGCCGCAATCAGCGTTTCGCCGTAAAACAACAGCGGCGTGGTATCTCGTCGCCAGGGCGGGATCCCCTGCTCCTGCCAGATTTTCTTTAATTTACGTCCGCCGTGACGTCCCACAATGTGTAGCAACCCTGGCGCCTTAAACCGAATGCTGACGGATTCTTCCTCTCGCGGTCGGCGCAGTTCGCCGCCAGGAACGAGCTGTACGGTCCCTAAGCCGGCAGGCAGCGCCAGCGGTGTTTGCCAGACGGGCCAGGCGACCGTCGTTTCGTGTTGTCCGGCCACGGATTTAATCCACCACAGTTGCGACTGATAACGGCGAATCTCGTGATCGCCAAAGCGTAAACAGGGAGAGGCATCGTCGCGCGCCAGCGCCACCTCCTGCCAGATACGTTCCAGCGCGTCGCGAGAGGGCATCGGCGCATTACGCATCGCCAGCCAGCGACGCAAAATCGCCGCCCGCCGTACATCGCTCATCGACATTAATGGAGAGAGCCGCAATGTTCCCTCCGTCGTGATACAGTCCGTAAAATCGCTGGCCAGAAGCTCGTCCAGCAGCCTTTCTTGCTCGGCGCAGAGCGTCGCGCTACGGGCTACCGCCGCAGGAAAATGCGGCCAGCGCTGCTGCAAGAGCGGAAGCGCGCGCAGGCGTAAGAAATTGCGATCGTAGGCGTCATCCTGATTGCTTTCATCTTCAATCCAGCATAAGCCATGACGCACAGCCCACTGTTCCAGCGTCTTCCGCGTTTCTCTCAACAGCGGGCGAAGAAGCAGAGTTCCGGCAAAAGGCGAGCATTCTCCCATCGCGGAAAGTCCGGCCGGACCGCTGCCGCGCTTTAACGCCAGCAGGAATGTTTCACACTGATCGTCAAGGTGCTGCGCGGTTGCCAGCACTTCGCCAGGCAATAGCGTCTGTGCGAACGCCCGGTAGCGCGCTTCACGCGCATGGGCCTCGATACCCAGGCCATTATCTGCCAGCGTCACCCGCTCCACTACCAGCGGAACCTGCCAGCGTTCGCATACGGTTTCGCAATGCCGCACCCAGCTATCAGCATGAGGGCTTAAACCGTGATGAATATGGATAGCACGCAGCGTGACGTCAGGATGGCGTTCTCGCCACAACACCAGTTGATGCAGAAGCACCGTAGAATCCAGGCCACCGCTAAAGGCAGCCAGAATACGGCGAGAAGAGAGTAACGAGGTATTCAACGTGAGAGTGGTCATGATCCATGCTTATAGTGACTTAGCCCGGCAACGTTACCTGGCGAGCGTCTTAATGACAAGCCTTACTGCTCATACAGCTCAAGCGGTAAACCGTCCGGATCGTTGAAAAAAGTAAAGCGCTTCCCGGTATACGGATCGATGCGTATCGGTTCGCACTTAACCTGATGCTTTTCCAGATGCGCAACGGCGTTTTCCACATTTTCCACGCTGAAAGCCAGATGGCGCAGGCCGCAGGCTTCAGGTCGGCTTGGACGCGCCGGAGGGAAGGGAAAAGAGAAAAGCTCAATCACATACTGCCCGTTTAGTGCCAAATCGCCCTTCCACGAGTCACGCTCTTCCCGCCAGACTTCGCTTAGCAGATCGAACCCCAGAATATCGCAATAAAACGCCTTGCTCACCGCATAGTCTGTCGCAATGATCGCGATGTGATGAACCTGTTTTAATCCCAGCATAGCGTCTCCTTTATTGATTATCAGTACGTTACTCGTCACATTCCCGTCAGGCAAGCTAACAGGCGTGTTTTAAGACTCGTACCTGGTACACCCCGTCTTCATTCCGTTTCGCGCCGTGAATATCCGTTTCAAAACCGGGATAATGCTGGCCAATCGAGCAGAGCATCAGCAGAAAATCGAGCACAGCCCGACTCTGTTGCGTGATCCTCTCGCCGGGCATCAACAGCGGAACGCCTGGCGGATAAGGCAGGATCATATTCGCGGAAACGCGCCCTGGCAGTTGATCGAGCGCCACGGTTTCCACCTCGCCTTTGATCTGACGCTGCCAGGCCTGGTGCGGGGTCATGATCATCTCCGGTAAAACCTCGAACGCCCGCAACATCAGCCCCGGAAGATCGTGCTGGCGGATCAGTTTATGGATCCCCTGCGCCAGATCCTGAATGCGCATATTGCGATAAAAATCCGGATCTTCCGCATACAAATCCGGCAACATATTTTTGACGCGCAGGTTAAGATCGTAGGCCCGTTTAAATTCTGTCAGTCCGCGCAGCAGCCCCATCGCACGGGTCTTATCAATCCCTATGCTGAACAAAAACAGCAGATTATACGGCCCGGTTTTTTCCACCACCACGCCTCGCTCATCGAGGAACTTCGCCACCAGCGCGGCGGGTATCCCCTCTTCGCTCATGTTGCCCTGTTCATCCATTCCCGGCGTCAGGATTGTCACCTTAACCGGATCGAGGAACATATGATCGTCATCGGCATCGGCGAAGCCATGCCAGGTTTCTCCCGGCGTGACCGGCCAGCATTCGGCCTCATCAACCTCTTCCGGCTGCCAGATATCAAAGAACCAGCTATCGGACTCTTCACGTAGCCGCTGTACCTCTTTACGAAAATGGAGCGCCCGCTCCACCGAACGATTAATCAATCTTTTCCCTGGATTGCCGCGCAGCATCGCCGCTGCGGTTTCGATAGAGGCGACAATGGGATAGCTCGGCGATGTGGAAGTGTGCATCATAAACGCTTCGTTAAACGTCTCTTCGTCATATTCCCCTTTGATATGAATAAGCGACGCCTGCGAAAAAGCCGCCAGCATTTTATGGGTGGATTGCGTTTCGAAAATCACTTTTCCGGGCACCCGATCGCCGCTCATCCCGCTTTTCCCCTGGTAGATCGGATGGAAATGGGTATAGGGTACCCAGGCGGAATCAAAATGGATCGAGGGAACGTCCAGCATCTGCTTGATCCAGTTAGTGTTATACAGCAGACCATCGTAAGTCGAATTGGTGATAACCGCATGAACCGGCCATTGCGCCTGCGCGGTTTCCGCCACCTTACGCGCAATGCTGTCGCGGGTAAATTCACGCTTAGGAATACCGCCGAGAATACCGAGCGCATTGCGCGTCGGCTTCAACCAGAGAGGCACCACATCGCTCATCATCAGCAAATGCGCCAGCGATTTATGGCAATTACGATCAATAAGTAGCGTACTTCCCGCAGGCGCGGCATACATACCGACAATTTTATTCGAGGTCGACGTACCGTTCGTCACCATATAACTCTGCTCGGCGCCAAAAGTACGGGCGATATACTCTTCCGCTTCCAGATGCGGCCCGGTGTGATCCAGCAGCGATCCCAGTTCAGTCACCGAAATCGACACATCGGCCTTTAAGGTATTGCCGCCAAAAAAGTCATAAAACAGACAGCCTGGCGGGCTTTTCTGATACGCCGTTCCCGCCATATGACCCGGCGTACAAAAGGTATATTTTCCTTCTTTGGCGTAGGTAAACAGCGCTTTGGTAAACGGCGGCGTAATATTATCGAGATATTCGTTTGTATATTGATGAATGCGTGTCGCGATATCTTCAGCCAGCCCCAATGCATACTCAAAAAACCACAGCGCCATGCGCATATCGTGAACGCTAACGTCCAGCGTGGAGTTGGTATTGATAAAGGCGTAGAGAGGAAGGTATTCATTTAGCTGGTTGATTTCGCTACAAAGGTCGAGACTGTATTCATCCCAGTCAAAAATAACGCCGCAGATGCGCGGGTTATGTTCAATAAACTTCAACAAGTCAACGCTATTTTGCGGCCAGATAATTTGAAATCCCAGGGATTGTAATGCACGCTCAAGCTCCTTGATGGGTTCATCTTTATAATAAACCCCGTGCGGCCCCATAATGGCGATGATGTTCATGCTTTCTCCTGAAAAAACCTGAGATAAGCATAGTAACAATCCTGCCGATGCAAAGCACCGACAGGATTTATCTTATTACAATGCGTTCCATGCATCGGCCCAGGCAATCCCTACGCCGGGCTCATAGTAGGCAGGCGCAACATTACACCATGAGCCTTCCGGGAACGGTTTGCACTGGTACAATGCGCCATTACTGTTGACGATGTCGCCCGGATTCCATTTCTGGCTGCTGCTCCAGGCAGGGTAGCTGGTGGTCTTATCTTCGTCATCCGCAGCGGCGGCCTTCGCTTTCACATTCAGCGTATAAACTGCAGTGCTGGAGAGCGTACCGTCGCTAACGGTCAGATTCACCACATACTGGGTGTTCTGAGTGACATCCGGCGCGTTGAAAATCACAACGGCTTTATCCTGACCGCTCAGCGTTTTGCCATCCTGCGACATCCAGGTATAGGTGAGCTTGTCGCCATTCGCGTCGGTCGATCCTTCCGCGCTGAGTGAAACCGGGCTACCAGCTTCCACCGCCCCGACCGGCCCGGCAATGCGCGCGACTGGCGCCACGTTTTCATCCGTCACTGGCGCCGGAGTTGGCGTGACATCCGGTTCAGTGGTTCCGTTATCATCGACGACATTAACGTTGAAATAATGCTGTACACATTTCGTGTAGTCGCCCTCTTTAAAGGCGGTATACGGCGTCTGATATCCCACTAACTGGCAGGAATAGGTTTTACCGTCCGCAGTATCGGCGCTCCAGCCCCAGTCTTGTTCCCAATAGATCGGTAACGCGCCAGCGCCGCCTTCATCGAACTGCTTCATCTTTTTACAGCCCAACACTTCGTCAGCCGGCACCGGCACTTTCAGGTAGTTGGCAAACTCTTTGTAGTAGGCAATACGGTTAAGCGACTGCGCATTCTCATCTGCGCCGCCGCACTCCACGCCGCCATTGATGATCTGAATGGTGACGCCGAAACCTGATACCAGGCCGTTTGCTTTATCGCGATCGTTTGGCTGCCAGGTACCGTCAATCACATGTAGCATAGACGGCTTCGGCGGCTGCGGATACACAAAGAAGAAGACGGCGCTCGCCAGGTTCATCCAGGTATCCGCCACCAGCTCGGGTTTATCCAGCAGAGGGCGAACGTCACCATACATCGCGTCAGAGAAAGGCCCATAGTTGTAGTTATAAGAAAGCTGTTTTGCCCCGCGACCAAAATAGCTGAGGAAATCGCCGTCCTTATCTTTACCGCACGGCCAGGTCTGGCCCTGCCATACATCCGGGTTACATTCGCCGTTGTAGCCGCCTTTCTGCCCTTCAGTCCAGCCGACTTCGCGCAGATAGACCAGCGCCTGACGCCATTCCGGAATGTCACGCCAGCTTTCGTGACCGCCCGTCTCCTGGGCAAAATGCGCAAACATAGTAGCCAGGGTTTTACGGCAGATAGCGTCGCTATCGCGTCCATCGGTGTAGGTACCACAAACCGCCGGGAATTTACCTATCGCTTTCAGGAAGTTAGAGTAAGTGTATTCCGGCGCGCGCATCGGGAACAGATAATCCCAGTCGGCCTCTTTCAGAATACTTTCAACGCGTTTTACGTTTGCCGGGTTAGCGGCGCGCCCCGGCTCAATTTGTTCGACCGCGCTGTTATCCAACGTCTGAATAGAGGATTTCACAGCCTCCATTAACGGAAAATCCGTCAGCGCTTTTTCTTTCGCCGCCAGATCGCTGGCGTTGATGGTCATTGGCTCACTACTGCTAAGCAGCGGCGCAGCCTGCGCACCGGATAAGCTCAACATGATCCCTGCCGCTACGGCGCTGAGCGCCAGTGTTTTTTGCAATCCCATAATTTTCTCCTTGAAGGGTAGTTCACTGCCTGCCCTGGCCACACGCCTGGCAGTTGCTACAGTGTCAGGGAGAACATGCCGTTGCGTTTAATCACATCAACTCATCGGCGTCTCATTTTTCCTCGTCCAAAAAAAAGAGGCCGGATTATCCGGCCTCCTGGGAAAAATGAGGTAAATGATTAGGCGTAACCGTAGCTCATCAAACGCTGGTAACGACGGTTTTTTAAACCATCGGTGCTTAACACATCGAGATCGGCTAAATCTTCCAGCAGCTGCGCTTTTAGCGATGCCGCCATCGCTTCCGGATTACGGTGCGCGCCGCCCAGCGGCTCCGGAATGATGGAATCGATTAGCTTCAGCTCTTTCAGACGCGGCGCGATGATGCCCATTGCTTCAGCAGCCAATGGCGCTTTGTCGGCGCTCTTCCACAAAATAGAGGCACAACCTTCCGGGGAGATAACGGAATAGGTGCTGTATTGCAGCATATTCACTTTATCACCCACGCCAATCGCCAATGCGCCGCCGGAGCCGCCTTCGCCAATCACGGTGCAGATGACCGGTACGTTCAGACGAGACATCTCACGCAGGTTGCGGGCGATAGCTTCAGACTGACCACGCTCTTCCGCGCCCACGCCAGGGTAAGCGCCCGGGGTGTCGATGAAGGTGATAATCGGCATGTTGAAGCGTTCAGCCATTTCCATCAGGCGCAGCGCTTTGCGGTAGCCTTCCGGCGCTGGCATGCCAAAGTTACGACGAATTTTTTCTTTGGTTTCACGACCTTTCTGATGACCAATGATCATCACCGGCCGCCCTTCCAGACGCGCGATACCGCCGACGATGGCTTTGTCATCAGCATAGGCGCGATCGCCCGCCAGCTCATCAAACTCATCAAACGCCAGACGGACATAATCCAGGGTGTACGGACGCTGCGGATGGCGCGCCAGTTGGGCTACCTGCCATGCGCCGAGATCGGCGAAGATTTTGCGCGTCAGTTCTACGCTTTTTTCGCGCAGGCGATGGACTTCTTCATCGATATTAATATCCAGTTTCTCATCCTGGCGGCTTACCGCAGTCAGAGAATCGATTTTCGCTTCCAGCTCTGCTATCGGCTGTTCAAAATCAAGGAAATTCAGACTCATAGTATTCCTGTATTAGTCAAACTCCAGTTCCACCTGCTCCGAACCAATGAGGCCACGCAGATCGTTAAGTAAACGATCGCTCGGAGAGACACGCCACGTTGCGCCAAAACGCAGCCGCGCACGCGCATCCGCCCTCTGATAGTAGAGATGTACTGGAATGGTCCCCGAGCGGTGGGGTTCCAGAGACTGACGGAGTCGGTTTAAAAGCTGGTCATCAATTTGCCTGTCCGTCAGCGAGATAGCAAGCCCGCGAGCGTATTTTTCGCGAGCTTCGTCAATATCCATCACTTCGCGGGCGGTCATTTTAAGCCCCCCGCTGAAGTCATCAAAGCTGACCTGTCCGCTGACGATAAGTATGCGGTCTTTTTCCAGCAACTGCTGGTATTTATCCAGCGCGTCGGTAAATAACATCACTTCCAGACGCCCGGAACGGTCATCCAGCGTACAGATGCCGATACGATTGCCGCGCTTGGTGACCATAACCCTTGCGGCAATCACGAGCCCCGCAGCCGTGGTGACTTTACCACGTTCTGTCGGATGCATGTCTTTGAGCCTTACCCCGCCAACATAGCGCTCAATTTCTTTTAAATACTGATTGATGGGGTGGCCCGTCAGGTACAGCCCCAACGTTTCACGTTCCCCATCTAACACCACCTGCTCCGGCCACGGCTGGCAGCTGGCATAGGATTGCTCGATTTGCTCCGGCTCTTCCGCCAGTACGCCGAACATATCCGCCTGACCGATAGCTTCCGCTTTGGCGTGCTGGTCGGCGGCTTTCAGCGCATCGCCCAATGAATTCATCAGCGCGGCGCGGTGCGGCCCCAGGCGGTCGAACGCCCCGGACATGATCAGCTTTTCCAGCACCCGGCGGTTGAGCTTTTTGGTGTCGGTCCGCGCGCACAGATCAAACAGTTCGCGGAAATAGCCGCCCTGATTACGCGCGTCGATGATCGCTTCGATCGGCCCTTCGCCGACGCCTTTGATCGCGCCGATGCCGTAGACGATCTCGCCCTCATCGTTAACGTGGAAATGGTACAATCCGGAGTTAATATCCGGCGGCAGAATTTTCAGTCCCATCCGCCAGCACTCGTCCACCAGGCCGACGACCTTCTCGGTGTTGTCCATATCGGCAGTCATCACCGCCGCCATAAATTCAGCCGGATAGTGCGCCTTTAGCCATAGCGTCTGATAAGAAACCAGCGCATAAGCGGCGGAGTGCGATTTGTTAAACCCGTAACCGGCGAATTTCTCCACCAGGTCAAAGATTTTCATCGCCAGTTCGCCGTCGATACCGTTCTTTTTCGCGCCCTCTTCAAAAACGGAACGCTGTTTGGCCATCTCTTCCGGCTTTTTCTTACCCATCGCACGACGCAGCATATCCGCGCCGCCGAGAGTATACCCGGAAAGTACCTGGGCAATCTGCATCACCTGTTCCTGATACAGAATGATGCCGTAGGTCGGCTCCAGTACCGGCTTCAGGCTTTCATGCTGCCACTGAACGTCCGGGTAAGAGAGTTCTTCACGACCGTGCTTACGGTCGATAAAGTTATCTACCATCCCGGACTGCAACGGACCGGGACGGAACAGGGCCACCAGCGCGATCATATCTTCAAAGCAGTCCGGCTGCAGACGCTTGATCAGGTCTTTCATACCGCGCGATTCAAGCTGGAAGACCGCCGTGGTTTCCGAGCGCTGCAGCATGTCGAAGCTTTTTTTATCGTCCAGCGGAATGGCGGCGATATCCAGCGGCGGCTCGCCGTTTTTCTCGCGCCGCTTGTTGATCATCTCCAGCGCCCAGTTGATGATAGTCAGCGTACGCAAACCGAGGAAGTCGAACTTCACCAGTCCGGCATATTCCACGTCGCTTTTATCAAACTGGGTAACCGGATGCTTGCCCTCTTCATCGCAGTACAGCGGCGCAAAGTCGGTAATTTTGGTCGGCGCGATGACCACGCCACCAGCGTGTTTACCGGCGTTACGCGTGACACCTTCAAGCTTACGCGCCATATCGATCAGCGCTCTGACCTCTTCGTCCGCCTCGTAAATTTCCGGCAGTTGCGGTTCCGCTTCAAAGGCTTTTGCCAGCGTCATGCCCGGATCGGGCGGCACCAGCTTCGAGATACGATCCACAAAACCGTACGGATGCCCCAGCACACGGCCCACATCGCGGATAACGGCTTTCGCCGCCATCGTACCGAAGGTGATAATCTGCGATACCGCATCACGCCCGTACATGTCTGCGACGTGCTCAATCACCTGGTCGCGTTTCTCCATACAGAAGTCAACGTCGAAGTCAGGCATCGAGACACGTTCCGGGTTCAGGAAACGTTCGAACAGCAGGTCAAATTCCAGCGGATCAAGGTCGGTAATTTTCAGCGCGTAGGCCACCAGCGAACCGGCCCCGGAACCACGTCCCGGCCCTACCGGCACGCCGTTATCTTTTGACCACTGGATAAACTCCATCACGATGAGGAAGTAGCCAGGGAACCCCATCTGGTTGATAACCTGTAGTTCAATATCCAGACGCTC
Organism: Salmonella sp. 741265073_HBA; assembly: GCF_046569105.1. NCBI lineage: Bacteria > Pseudomonadati > Pseudomonadota > Gammaproteobacteria > Enterobacterales > Enterobacteriaceae > Salmonella > Salmonella sp. 741265073_HBA. The sequence continues at coordinate 18,581 of NZ_JBKFRY010000007.1, forward strand.
GTCATATTCCGGGCGACGCTTTTTGCGCTCTTCTTCGTCCGGAAACAGGAAAGCCAGACGCTCTTCCAGCCCCTCTTTCGATTTTTTGACCAGATAATCTTCGGTGGTCATATCGCCGGTCGGGAACTGCGGCAGGAAATATTCACCCAGACGTACCGTTACGTTGCAGCGTTTGGCAATCTCCACCGTATTTTCCAGCGCCTCCGGAATATCGGCGAACAGCTCGCACATCTCATCGATGCTGCGCATATATTGCTGCGGCGAGTAATTGCGCGGACGCTTAGGATCGTCAAGCGTGAAACCGTCGTGGATCGCGACACGAATTTCATGGGCGTCAAAATCATCGCTTTCAAGAAAACGGACATCGTTTGTCGCGACAACCGGCAAACCACGTGCCTCAGCCAGTTCAACCGCAGCATGGAGATAGGTCTCTTCATCCTGTCTGCCGGTGCGGATCAGTTCCAGGAAGTAGCGATCGGGAAAATGCGCTTCATAGAAAGCAACGCACTCCTCCACCAGCGCCTGGTTGCCGCGTAGCAGACAGCGGCCTACGTCGCCCATGCGCCCGCCGGAAAGCAGGATCAAACCTTCTTTAAGCTCTACCAGCCAGTCGCGCTCGATAATCGGGCCTGCCGCGCCGTAGCCGCGCTGATACGCTTTCGAGATCAGCAACGTCAGGTTCTGGTATCCCGTATTATTCGCCGCCAGTACCGTCAGATGAGTCAGCTCATCTCCCAGCAGTTCGTTGTGAACATTAAAGTCCGCCCCGACGATGGGTTTAATGCCCGCGCCATGACCCGCTCCGTAGAACTTCACCAGACCGCAGAGGTTGGTAAAATCGGTGATCGCCAGCGCAGGCATACCTAATGAGGCCGCCTTTTTCACCAGCGGCCCGGTCTTCGCCAGCCCATCGATCATAGAGTAGTCGCTGTGCACCCGCAGGTGAACGAAACGTGGTTCAGACATCTTCAGATTTCTCGATACAAGAATCAGGACACAAGTCCCAGAGCGCGTTTAACAGGCGCAAAACTGCGTCGGTGGTGCGCCGTCGCGCCATACTGTGCCAACTTTTCCAGATGAAAAGCGGTTGGATAGCCTTTGTGCTGCGCAAAGCCATACTGAGGAAAAACGATATCCAGCGCCGCCATTTCTGCATCGCGGGTGACTTTCGCCAGAATAGACGCCGCGCTAATCTCCGCCACGCGGCTGTCGCCTTTCACCACGGCCATTGACGGCACAGGCAGCGCCGGACAGCGATTGCCGTCGATCAGCACATATTCTGGCGCAATATGCAGACCAGCGACAGCGCGCTGCATGGCGAGCATGGTAGCGTGCAAAATATTCAGCTCATCAATTTCATGCGCTTCCGCGCGTCCCAGACTCCAGCTTAACGCCTTTTCTTTAATCTCGTCATACAATGACAGACGACGCTTTTCAGACAATTTTTTGGAATCATTCAGACCGACGATCGGACGAGCCGGATCGAGGATCACGGCGGCGGTCACTACGGCGCCCACCAGCGGGCCACGGCCCACCTCATCCACACCCGCCACTAAATGGGTGTGTGGATAAACAAATTCGATCATTGTGCTAACTCCAGGACGGCATCTGCCGCCTGCTCATCGGCATTACAGCGGATCTGCTGATGCAATTCACGGAAGGTGTCGTGCATCGCATGGCTGGTTTTACCGTTCGCCAGTAGCGGCAACAGCGCTTCGGCGAGTTTTTGCGGTTCGCACTCTTCCTGCAACAGCTCTTTGACTAATTCTCTTCCCGCCAGCAGGTTAGGCAAAGACACATACTCCGTTTTTACCAGACGTTTCGCCAGCCAGAAAGTGAAGGGCTTCATACGATACCCCACTACCATCGGGCATTTTGCCAGCATACACTCCAGTGCCGCCGTACCCGAGGCCAGCAGAGCCGCGTCGCTGGCGATCATCGCCTCGCGCGCCATGCCGTCCAGCAAATGAACGGCGAGATCCGGCGCAACCTCCGCTTTAATTTTTTCAAACTGCTCGCGGCGTTTCGCGTTCACCAGCGGCACTACCACTTCCAGATCGGGATAGCGCTGTCGCAGCAATTGTGCGGTTTTCAGGAAGTCGGCGCTGAGCATTTCCACTTCCGCGCCACGGCTGCCTGGCAGTAGCGCCAGACAATGGGCGTCATGCGGGATACCCAGCACGTCGCGCGCCGCATTTTTATCCGGGTCCAGCGGCATGGCATCCGCCATGGTGTGACCGATAAAGCGGCACGGGACGTTAAATTTATCGTAAAACGCTTTTTCGAAAGGCAGAAAAGCCAACACCATATGGGTGGATCTGCCTATTTTGAAAACGCGTTTCTGTCGCCAGGCCCAAACAGACGGGCTGACATAATGAATGGTCTTAATCCCTTGCTTTTTCAGATTACCTTCGAGGGTAATGTTGAAGTCAGGGGCATCAATCCCGACAAAGACATCGGGCTTGAGTTCGGTAAAACGACGGGTCAGATCGGCGCGGATATGCAACAAACGGCGTAAACGACCGAGCACTTCAACAATGCCCATGACCGCCAGCTCTTCCATTTCGTACCAGGCTTCACACCCTTCGGCCTGCATACGCGGCCCCGCAACGCCCACAAAGCGGGCGTTGGGTACGCGCGCTTTCAGCGCACGAATTAAGCCTGCGCCAAGAATATCGCCGGACGTTTCACCGGCGACCAGGGCAATCGTTAAAGGACGCTGTGCCACCATTAACGAATCGGACCGCGCGTTGAACGCTCAAAGAACTCGGTAAACGCCTTCACTTCCGGATGCTTTTCAGCAAGTTCAGCGATTTCCAGCTTCGCTTCGTCGAGCGTTTTACCACTGCGGTACAACAGTTTGTAGGCATTACGAATCGCCACCAGCCCTTCACGGCTAAAGCCGCGACGCTTCAGCCCTTCGATATTTACCCCGAACGGCGTCGCATGGTTACCCTGCGCAATCACATACGGCGGGACATCCTGCGCCACGCCGGAGCAGCCGCCGACCATCACATGCGCACCGATAATGCAGAATTGATGAACTGCCGTCATACCGCCGATGATCGCAAAATCATCGACTGATACGTGCCCCGCCAGCGTGGCGTTGTTGGCGAGGATACAGCGATTACCTACCGTACAATCATGTGCGACATGCGCATTGATCATCAGCAGGTTATCGCTACCCACCTTCGTCAACCCACCGCCCTGCACTGTACCACGATGAATGGTGACGCTTTCGCGGATGCGGTTACGATCGCCAATTTCCACACGGGTCGGCTCACCCGCATATTTCAGATCCTGGTTCACTTCACCGATGGAGGCAAACTGATAAATCTCGTTGTCGCGGCCGATTTTGGTTTGACCATTCACAACCACATGAGACTTCAGTACGGTTCCCTCACCAATTTCGACCTGCGGCCCAACAATACAAAAGGGACCAATGTGGGCATTAGCGCCAATTACAGCGCCGTCTTCCACAATGGCGGTAGGATGAATAAAGGCGGATTTATCAATCACGAATCAGGCCTCCCGGCTACGAGCACACATCATGGTTGCTTCGCACACAACTTTACCGTCGACCAGCGCAACCCCTTTAAAGCGGGTCAGGCCACGGCGCGTTTTCTCGAAAGTGACTTCCATGATCATCTGATCGCCTGGCACCACCGGACGCTTAAAGCGCGCTTCATCAATACCCGCGAAATAATACAGTTCGCCAGGTTCCAGTTTACCAACGCTTTTAAACGCCAGAATACCGGTTGCCTGCGCCATCGCTTCCAGAATCAACACGCCTGGCAAAATCGGTTTGCCCGGGAAATGCCCCTGGAAAAACGGCTCGTTGACGGAGACATTTTTCACCGCACGCAGAAAACGACCTTCTTCAAAGTCCAGCACGCGATCGACCAGTAAAAACGGAAAACGGTGCGGCAGAAGCTCTAAAATCTCTTCAATCTGCAGAGTATGAGTGTTAGTAGTCAAAATACTCTTCCTGTCCAAATATACAAAAAGGCAATAATAACACGGCCTGCCGCAATCGTATGAATGTGACAGGCCGGAAAAGAATGGCAACTACAAGGCGGAACGTTAGTCTTGTTGATTAACCTTGCGCTCAATCGCTTTGAGACGCTTGCTCATATCATCAATGTTCATCACCAGTGCAGCAGTTTTACGCCATACTTTGTTGGGTTGCAGCGGAATGCCTGAGGAGTAGACGCCCGGTTCCGTGATGGGACGCATCACCATACCCATGCCAGTTACCGTGACTTTGTCGCATATTTCCATATGCCCATTGATCACGCTGGCGCCGCCAATCATGCAGTAACGGCCAATCTTCAGGCTACCCGCCATAATGACGCCACCGGCAACTGCCGTATTGTCGCCAATCACGACGTTATGTGCAATCTGGCACTGATTATCAATAATCACGCCATTGCCAATAACAGTATCATCCAACGCGCCACGGTCAATGGTGGTACAAGCGCCGATCTCGACACGATCGCCAATAATGACCCGGCCCAGTTGTGGAATCTTTACCCAGTTGCCACGATCGTTAGCGTAGCCAAAACCGTCCGCGCCGATCACCGTACTGGACTGGATCAGGCAATTCTCACCGATCTGAATGTCGTGGTAAATCGTTACGTTCGCCCACAAGCGTGAACCCGCCCCGATTTTGCTATTTTTTCCGACGAAACAGCCTGCGCCGATAACCACGTTATCGCCCAGTTGTACGCCAGATTCAATCACCGCATTCGCGCCGACTGAAACATTGCTACCCAGCGTTGCCGTCGCATCAATCACGGCGCTTGGCGCGATATTCTGCGCGGGCTGCGGCGTAGTATCTAAAATTTGCGCCATGCGCGCGTAGGTCAGGTAGGGATTTTTAACTACCAGCGCCGCGCTCTTAGCAAAAGGAAGATCGTCCTGCGTCATGACAACCGCAGAAGCCTGGCATAAACCTAAGTGTTCACGGTACTTAGGATTTACCATAAACGTAATGTGGCCTGTTGTTGCAGATTGCATGGACGCAACGCCGGTGATGACGATATCGCCATCACCGTGTAATTCTGCATCCAACTGTTCTGCTAAGTCAGCCAGTCGAATTGAAGGCATTACTTATTTAACCTGTTTCAGTACGTCAGCGGTGATGTCTTTCACATCGCTGCTGTTGTAAGCAACGGTGTTTGCGTCTACCACCAGATCGATACTCTGGTCGTTAGCCACTTTTTTCACCGCAGTCTGGATACGAGTCACCAGTTTGTTGCGTTCTTCGTTGGAACGACGAGCGCGATCTTTCTCAAAAGCCTGCGCTTTTTGCGCGAAAGTCTGGCGCTGAGACATCACGTCTTTTTCCAGCTTAGTACGATCGCTACCTGCTTTCATGGATTGCAGACGCTGCATTTTAGATTGCAGATCGGTTTCCATTTTTTGCAGTTCAGCCGCACGGCCTTTAAATTCGTTTTCCAGTGTATTGGATACACCCGTCTTCTGCGCAACCTGTTGGAACAGATTACCCATGTTGACGATTGCAATTTTGTCAGCAGCCTGTGCGGACGTTACCATCGCCAAACCAAGACCTGCAGCTAATAACCACTTTTTCACAATAAACTCCTTACCATCCCATTTGCACCCGAAGGTACAGCTCTTTGCGTGGCCTGGCGATCCCTGGGGGGCATCGCCAAAAGTCATCGCTACACTACCAATGCATTCCTTTGCAGTGAACAATTACCAGGTTTTACCAATGTTAAACTGGAACTGCTCGGCTTTGTCTCCATCGTACTTTTTAAACGGCTGGGCGTAGGAGAAGACCAACGGCCCCAATGGGGACATCCATTGTAATGCGATACCCGCGGACATACGGATGTTGCCTGGATCGCTGTAGTCCGGTACATCTGACGGCGCAGATGACGGATCCCAGTTCGTATCCCAAACGGTACCCATATCCCAGAAGAAGGAGGTACGAACCGAGTTGGCATACTTGTCGCTGATGAACGGCGTCGGGGTAATAAATTCCAGGCTGGCGACAGCCATGGCATTACCACCTACCGCATCATCTGATTTACAACCTGATTCCTGAGTACAGTCTTCGTAATCATCATTATCGTCCCAGCTAGTGTGGGCGCCATTTTTATAGACCGCTTTCGGGCCGATAGTATTCGACTGGAAACCACGCACGGTACTGGAACCACCGGCATAGAAGTTCTCATAGAACGGCATTTCCTTGCCGCCTAAACCATCGCCGTAACCCCAGCGAGTACGCCCCAGAACCACCCACTTGTGATCGTTATCGATAGGCACATAGGTCGCGGTATCCAGCGACACTTTGTAGTATTCGTTGTCGGAACCTGGAATCGTCACTTTCCCCGTCAGATTGACGCGCGAACCGTCCGTCGGGAAATAACCACGGTCAAGCTTGTTATAGGTCCAGCCGTAGTTAAAGGTGAAGTCATCAGCGGCAAAACTGCTGGTATCAGCAGATTGTCCCATCGACTCAAGATAACGATCCATCGCGATCTGCGGCTGCATGTTGGACAGTTTGTTATGGACATAACCCAGACCAGCACGCAACGTGTTGTACTCGTTGATGGGGAAGCCAAGCGTCACATCCGTACCGTAACTCTTGTTGGTATAGTCGGACAGGTCGGCATCATCCGCTTCAAAGTCGTTATAGAAGATACGACCACCGAGGCTCACGCCATCAACGGTAAAGTATGGGTTAGTAACGGACAGTTCGCTGTAGGTCTGGTAGTCGTTTTTGGTGCCGTTAATCCCCACGGAATAACCGGTACCTAACCAGTTGTCCTGCTGAACGCCGGCCTGGAAGCTCACGCCGCTTTCTGTACCGTAACCGATACCGAAGTTAAAGCTACCGGTGTTGCGCTCTTTCACCTTGTACACCACATCAACCTGATCCGGGCTACCCGGAACGCGCTGCGTGTCGGTGTCGACGGTTTCAAAGAAGCCGAGACGGTTCAGACGCTCTTTCCCCTGGTCAACCAGGTCGCTGCCCAGCCACGCCCCTTCCATCTGGCGCATTTCACGGCGCAGAACGGAATCTTTTGAGGTGTCGTTGCCTTCAAAGCGGATCTTACGCACGTAGAAACGGTTGCCCGCATCGACGTTTACGCGCAGTTTTACGGTTTTGTCAGCATCGTTAATTTCAGGCTGTGACTGCACGCGCGGATAGGCGTAACCATAGCGACCCAGAAGCTTTTTGATGTCATCTTCCATTTTGGTCACTTTGGTGCCGTTATAGAGCTCGCCCGGTTCAATTTTCGTCAGTTTCTCAATTTCAGCGGAATGTCCGGCCAGGTTACCGCTCACCTGAACCCCGGAAAGCTTGTACTGATCGCCTTCGGTGATATTGACGGTGATGTAGATCCCTTTCTTATCCGGCGTCAGACTCACTTGCGTGGAGTCAATATTGAAACGCGCGTAGCCGCGATCCAGATAGTAGCTGCGCAAGGTTTCAAGGTCGCCCGCCAGCTTCTGTTTCTGGTATTTACGATCGCCGACGACGTTCCACCACGGCACTTCGTCACGCAACTGGAAATGAGAAATGAGTTCTTCGGTGCTAAAGGCATGGTTACCGACGATGTTGATCTGTTGGATCTTCGCCGATACGCCCTCCTGGAACACCAGTTTAAGATCAACACGGTTGCGCGGTAGCGGCGTGACGACCGCCTTAACGCTGGCGCTGTATTTACCTACGCTATAGTAAAAGTCTTCCAGACCTTTTTCGATATCAGACAGCGTGGTGCGATCCAGAGACTCGCCAACACGTACGCCAGACGCTTCGAGGTTTTGCTTGAGCATGTCATCTTTCACCGACTTGTTCCCGGAGAAAGTGATGCTGGCAATGGTCGGACGTTCTTTTACCTGAACCAGAAGGGTATTACCATCGCGCAGGACGCGGACGTCCTCAAAGTTGCCGGTGGCGAACAGAGCGCGAATGGTGTTACTGATATCTTCATCATTAACCGTGTCGCCTGTGCGCACCGGCATACTGAGGAGAGCCGCACCAACGGCGACTCGCTGCAGGCCTTCGAAATGAATGTCCTTCACTACGAACCCTTCAGCACCGTATACGGTGGCGCTGCTGAACAGCAGCGACGCTATGAGCAACTTTTTCATCGCCATCGTTATTATGCGTTCTTCCTAACTAACTCTCTTACAACCGAGAGAAATCATTGAAAAGTGCAAGCCCCATTAACAACACCAGCAAAATCGAGCCAATGCGATAACTAAAGTCTTGAACCCGCTCGGATACCGGCCCGCCCTTAAGCTTTTCAATCGCCAGGAACAGCAGATGACCCCCGTCAAGAACGGGCAGCGGAAACAGGTTGATTATCCCTAAGTTCACGCTGATTAGCGCAAGGAACATCAGGTAATAAATCACCCCGAACTCCGCTGACATCCCAGCCCCCTGAGCGATAGAGATCGGCCCACTGAGGTTGTTCAGTTTCACATCACCGGTTATCAATTTACCCAGCATACTGACCGTCAGCTTCATCAACTGCCACGTCTTATCCGTGGCTTCGAGGATGGCGCTAAAAGGTCCATACTGGCGTATAGTCTTGTACTCTTCCGGCAGAGGAATAATTTTAGGCACCACGCCTGCAAACCCTTCCGCCTTTCCGTTAACCGATTTCGTATCCGGCGTTAACGTCAACGACAAGGCGCTCCCCTGCCTTTCAATCTCTAACGCTAACGGCTTACCGGGATTATCGCGTACAAACGTCACGAATTTCATCCACTGCGTTAACGGCTGACCATCGACTTTAACGATCCTGTCGCCCGCTTGCAAACCCGCTTTACTGGCTGCGGAATTCGCCTGCACTTCTGACAGTACCGGTTCAATCTGTGGCCCGCGGGGCCGAATCCCTAAAGAAGATACAGGATCTTGCTTATCAGGCTCAAATGCCCAGTGACGTAAATCAAGCGTTTTGTCCTGCCGCTGGTCGCTGCCAAACGGCGCGACGCTCACCGTCGTCTGCTGATCGCCAATTTTGGACACCAGTTGTAAACGCACGGCATCCCAATCAGGGGTTTCGATACCATCAACGGCTTTAAGTTCCGTACCAGGCGCAATTTGCGCCTGCGCAGCAATCGAGTTGGGCGTTATTTCGCCAATGACCGGACGAACGCCAGGGACGCCGATGATAAAGACCAGCCAGTAAGCAAAGATAGCAAAAATGAAGTTCGCAACCGGACCTGCGGCAATAATTGCGGCGCGCTGGCCCACCGTTTTGTTATTGAAGGCGTGACGACGCAATTCCGGCGCTACCGGTTCGGCGCGTTCATCCAGCATTTTGACGTAGCCGCCCAGCGGGATCAGGGCGATGACATACTCGGTGCCGTACCGATCGGTACGACGCCAGAGCGCTTTGCCAAAGCCGATGGAAAAGCGCTCAACTCGCACACCGCAGCGCCGGGCAACCCAGAAATGACCAAATTCATGCACAGTGATCAGCACGCCCAGTGCGATGATGAATGCAGCCAGATTCCAGAGAATACTCAGCATAAAACCTTCCGTTAGAGCGTCCTGAACACCAGTAACAACAGGCAAGCAAAGACCGGTACGGCAGCCGTCAGGCTGTCAATTCGGTCCAGAATGCCGCCATGGCCTGGAATCAAGTGGCCGCTATCCTTAATTCCTGCTTCGCGCTTAAACATACTCTCGGTGAGGTCGCCCAGTACAGAAGCCAGAGCCGCCACCACAGAGCAAATCAGCAAGATAACAGGCGCAACATTCAGATTCGCCCACATACCGTAACCCCATGAGATCACGGCAGCCGTAGCAAGCCCGCCGATAAACCCTTGCCAGGTTTTACCCGGGGAAACCTTCGGCGCCAGCTTATGTTTGCCAAACAATTTACCAAACATATACGCGCCAGAGTCCGCTCCCCAGACCAGGATCATGACATAGAGTAGCCATATTGCGCCACTGTAATGATTCTCGTCATAGTGCCAGGCGCGCAGCGCCAGCATTCCCCAGAAAAATGGCACAATAGTTAACAAACCGAAAATGAGACGCAATGTTTTTGAGTTGCGCCAGATTGCCGCCGAACCGGGATAAAATAGCACCAGCAGTAGCGCGACAACCCACCATCCTAACGATGCCCAAAGCGACATCTCAACCAGCGGTTGACGAATGTTGTGATGATACTCAGGCAACAAAAATAGCATCAGCGCCAATAACAGACCACACAGCACCGCCAGCCAAACCCGCTGTGAACGCGCGGCGAAACCGCTTAACTGTCCCCATTCCCACGCGGCCAGCATACAGACAACCAGCGTAATAATAGCGAACCCCACCGGCGGCAATAAAAAAAGCGCAGCGATGACCGCGGGTATTAACACAAAAGCAGAAATCAGGCGATACTTCAGCAAAAGCAACCCCCATCAGGCTTTGTCATCACCAGGCTCGGTACCGCCGAAACGACGCTCTCGATTAGCAAAGGCATGCAGCGCACCTTCAAAGTCTTGTTCATCGAAATCGGGCCAAAGAACATCCGTAAAGTAAAGTTCGGCATAGGCAATTTGCCAAAGCAAAAAGTTACTAATGCGATGCTCTCCCCCAGTCCTAATTACTAAATCCACAGGCGCCAGCTCATGCATACAGATTTGCTGGCCTAGTCTCTCTTCATCAATCTGATCGGGGCGCAGCACTCCAGCCTGCACCTGTTCCGCCAGTTGTCGGACTCCCTGGACAATATCCCAACGTCCGCCGTAATTCGCAGCAATATTCAGCGTTAGACCCGTATTATGGGCGGTAAGCGCTTCTGATTTGCGAATACGTTCTTGTAAACGTGAGTTGAATCGGCTGATATCGCCGATAATACGCAGGCGAACGTTATGGCGGTGCAGGCTTTTGACTTCGCTATCCAGCGCCCACACAAACAGCTCCATTAACGCGCTCACTTCCTGCGCCGGTCGGTTCCAGTTTTCACTACTAAAGGCATACAGCGTTAACGCATCAATACCGTTATTGGCAGCAAAAGAGACCGCTCGCCGGACGGACTTCGCCCCGGCTTTATGCCCAAAGGCCCGGATCTTCCCTTGCTTTTTCGCCCAGCGACCATTGCCATCCATAATTATTGCAACATGACGGCAGCCATGCGCTGGCAAATTTTCGCTTACTGGTTGAGTTGCAGACAACATAACGCGTTTTTTGTCCCTGAAAGGATTTAGCGGTACTCAGGAATACTGAAGCCTTTATACACATTCTCTTCGGTTCGCTTCGCGGATGACTGCGCGTCATCGCCCCTGTCGTGCGCTGTCTGCGCACGCCGGGAACGTATTCGCCTGCCGTCCCGATGCGTCCTGAATGATTTTGTGTATCCACAAAAAAGCCGTGTAAAACCACGGCTAACCTGACCGAAAAAAGCCAAAAACCTGCGATCAGGTGGCGCAGACTATATCACCGAAGCCCAACGCTAACAAATAGCACGATCTTCTGTCGCGGGATAATCGTCAGCGTGAGAGCCGTATCACTTGTTTTCTGGCTACTTCACGCGCGATGGCGTCAACCTGCAATACGTCCTCAACGCTTGCCGGTTCCTGTAAATCCATCCTCTCCAGCACCGCTAAATTGAGCCCGGCGATATCGGTAAAACGAATCTGTTGCGCCAGAAACGCGGCAACGGTGATTTCGTTTGCCGCATTGAGCGCCGTCGTTGCCGCCTGACCTTGCTCAAACGCCTCCATCGCCAGCTTCAGGCACGGATAACGCTGATAATCTGGCGCGCTAAACGTCAGCGCGCTGAGTTTGCAAAAATCAAGCGGCTGCGCGCCGGACGTGACGCGATTCGGCCATGCCATCGTATGCGCAATAGGCGTACGCATGTCAGGTTCTCCAAGCTGCGCCAGGACGCTGCCGTCCTGATAACGCACCATCGAATGAATGACCGATTGCGGATGGATCAACACTTCCATCTGACGTGCGCTGGCATTAAATAACCAACGCGCTTCAATGTATTCCAGACCTTTATTCATCATGGTGGCGGAATCGACGGAGATTTTTCGCCCCATCGACCAGTTCGGATGACGACATGCCTGATCCGGCGTCATCGCTGCCAGATCGCACATTGGCGTTTCACGAAACGGGCCACCAGACCCGGTAAGCAAAATCGACGTTACGCCATTTTGCTCAAGGTCAGCGTATCCCAGATTATGCTGAATAGATTGCGGCAAACTCTGAAAAATCGCGTTATGTTCGCTATCGACGGGTAAAAGCCGGGCGTTGCTGCGTTTTACTTCGTCCATAAACAGCCGCCCGCAGGTCACCAGCGATTCTTTATTCGCCAGCAGAATCGTCTTCCCTGCGCGAATCGCCGCCAGGGTCGGCAGTAAACCAGCCGCGCCCACAATGGCCGCCATCACATGCCCGACCTCATCAAGCGCCGCCATCTCACAGGCAGCCTGCTGACCGCTCAGAACCTCGGTGCGGCTGCCATGCTGCTGAAGCATTATTTTGAGCTGTTCTGCGCTCGACGTATCGTCCATCACGGCATAACGCGGCGAGAACTCCAGGCACTGCTCCGCCATGCGGGCGACATTTTTACCCGCCACCAGCGCGATAACGCGGAAGCTATCAGGATTATGGCGCACCACGTCCAGTGTGCTGCAACCAATAGAGCCGGTCGAGCCCAGAATGGTTAATTGCTTCATGAAACGTCCAGAAGTGTTGAAACGGAATAAAAAGCAAAACGCCGCACAGGAGACCTGATAATGTCTTCTGCGCGGCGCTTTGTACACCACTCATCCGCCAGGTTTAGCGGTGGAATGAGTTTATATCTGCGTACAGATCAATCAGAACTGCATCAGTTCTGCTTCTTTATCTGCCAACGCCGCATCAACTTTCTTAATTGCCGCGTCGGTCATTTTCTGTACTTCTTCCTGAGAGCGACGATCGTCATCTTCACTGATCGCTTTATCTTTCAGCAGAGCTTTTACTTTATCGTTCGCATCACGGCGGACGTTACGAACGGCGACACGCGCCTGCTCCGCTTCGCCACGGACAATTTTCGTCAGATCTTTACGACGTTCTTCGGTCAGCGGCGGCAGCGGAACGCGAATGTCGGTGCCCGCAGAGCTTGGATTCAAACCGAGGTCTGACGCCATGATCGCTTTTTCAACGGCTGGTCCCATAGAACGGTCAAACACGTTAATTTTTAAGGTACGGGAGTCTTCTACCGTTACGCTTGCCAACTGGCGCAGCGGGGTCGGAGTGCCATAGTATTCTACGACAATACCATCCAGCAGGCTGGGAGAAGCACGACCCGTGCGCACTTTGCTGATTTGGGTTTTGAACGCTTCAACGCATTTTTCCATGCGTACTTCAGCATCTTTTCTGATATCGCTAATCACGTTACGAATCCTTGAAAACTAGTCTCAGTCAGACCAGACGGTCACACAATACAAAGATGTGCTAAGTATAGTCTCGTTTAATTTCTGCCAGGTAATAAGACCCGTCAATAGAACAGAATCTTACCCGTATTTGGCGCTCACGGGAATTATTCCGTGATTAACGTCCCTTCTTTTTCGCCCATCACCACACGACGCAGCGCGCCCGGTTTGTTCATGTTGAAAACACGAATCGGCAGTTTGTGGTCACGAGCCAGCGTGAACGCCGCCAGATCCATCACTTTCAGCTCTTTATCCAGCACTTCGCTGTAGGTCAGCTGATCGTACATGGTCGCGGAAGGATCTTTTGCCGGATCGGCAGTGAATACGCCATCCACTTTGGTCGCTTTCAGTACGACATCCGCTTCAATTTCGATCCCGCGCAGACAGGCCGCAGAGTCGGTAGTGAAGAACGGGTTACCCGTACCTGCAGACAGAATCACAACACGGTTATTACGCAGCAGGCTAATCGCCTCGGCCCAACTGTAGTTGTCGCACACGCCGTTTAAAGGAATTGCCGACATCAGGCGGGCGTTCACATAGGCGCGGTGAAGCGCATCACGCATTGCCAGGCCGTTCATGACGGTGGCCAACATGCCCATGTGGTCGCCCACAACGCGGTTCATCCCCGCTTTTGCCAGACCTGCGCCACGGAACAGGTTACCACCGCCAATCACCACACCAACCTGAATACCCAGTTCAACCAGTTCTTTGATCTCCTGAGCCATACGATCCAGTATGCTTGCATCAATACCGAAGCCTTCCGTACCCTGCAGAGCTTCGCCGCTTAATTTAAGCAGAATGCGTTTATAGACGGGTTTTGCATTGGTAGCCATGTTTCTTTCCTGAGACTGTCAACGATTGATATGAGTTAATTCCGGCGACATTGTACGTCGCATTTCAGCGCAGACGCCAGGCGTCGGCTGATTTTACAAGAGAGGCGCAAAAAGAAGCCGCCCTCAGGCGGCTCCTCAGGAAAATCAGGACTGCTTAGACATCGCAGCAACTTCTGCTGCAAAGTCAGTCTCGACTTTCTCAATGCCTTCGCCCACTTCAAAGCGGATGAAGCCAGTCACGTCAGCGTTGTGCTCTTTCAGCAGTTGGCCAACAGATTTGCTCGGTTCCATGACGAAAGGCTGACCAGTCAGAGAAACTTCGCCGGTGAATTTCTTCATGCGGCCTTCAACCATTTTCTCTGCGATTTCTTTCGGCTTACCGGACTGCATCGCGATGTCCAGCTGTACCTGGTACTCTTTCTCTACCACGTCAGCAGACACGTCTTCCGGCTTAACGAATTCCGGCTTGCTTGCCGCAACGTGCATCGCCAGCTGTTTAACCAGCTCTTCGTCAGCGCCTTTAGCAGCAACCAGAACGCCGATGCGCGCACCGTGCTGGTAAGAACCCAGAACGTCGCCTTCCAGGGAAGCTACGCGACGAATGTTGATGTTCTCGCCAATTTTCGCTACCAGAGCAACGCGCTCTTCTTCGAACTGCGCTTTCAGGACTTCTACGTCAGTGATTTTGCCAGCAACAGCGGCGTCCAGCACTTTGTCAGCAAATGCCTGGAAGCCAGCATCTTTAGCCACGAAGTCAGTCTGGCAGTTAACTTCCAGAATGAAAGCGACGTTGCCGTCGATTTTGGTTTTGATTACGCCGTCAGCAGCCACGTTGCCTGCTTTTTTCGCCGCTTTGATAGCGCCGGACTTACGCATGTTTTCGATTGCCAGCTCAATGTCGCCATTCGCTTCAGTCAGCGCTTTTTTGCAATCCATCATGCCTGCGCCAGTACGCTCACGCAGCTCTTTTACCAGGGATGCGGTAATTTCAGCCATTCTAAAATCCTCGAAAGATTTGATCTGCCCGGCATCAAACCGCACAGATATAAAAGTGAAAAAGGGGGCCATATACAGGCCCCCTAACCAAACGTGATACTACCTGGTCTATAAGGGCTCTCCCCTTCATATTTCGAGCCGCAGGTGCGTTGCCTTCACTCGCTCATCCCGGTCACTTACTGATGTAAGCTCCCGGGAATTCTCGAGCTTGCCGCCTTCCTGCAACTCGAACTATTTTAGGGAGTTATCAAGCCTTATTACTCGGCTTCTACGAAGCTTTCTTCCGCCTGGGAAGCCAGATCCTGAGAACGGCCTTCACGAACGGTTGCAGCGACAGCGCCCAGGTACAGGCTAACAGCACGGATTGCGTCATCGTTACCCGGGATAACGAAGTCAACGCCGTCCGGATCAGAGTTGGTATCAACGATAGCAAATACCGGGATACCCAGGTTGTTCGCTTCTTTGATAGCAATGTGCTCGTGGTCAGCATCGATAACGAACAGAGCGTCCGGCAGACCGCCCATGTCTTTGATACCGCCCAGGCTGTTTTCCAGTTTCTCAAGCTCACGAGTACGCATCAGCGCTTCTTTCTTGGTCAGCTTTTCGAAAGTACCGTCCTGAGACTGAGTTTCCAGGTCTTTCAGACGTTTGATGGACTGACGAACTGTTTTCCAGTTAGTCAGCATACCGCCCAGCCAGCGATGGTTCACGAAGAACTGGTCGCAGCTGTTAGCAGCTTCTTTCACCGCTTCGCTTGCAGCGCGTTTAGTACCAACGAAAAGGATTTTACCTTTACGAGCAGAGATCTTGTTCAGCTCAGCCAGAGCTTCGTTGAACATCGGTACAGTTTTCTCAAGGTTGATGATGTGAACTTTGTTACGCGCGCCGAAGATGAAAGGCTTCATTTTCGGGTTCCAGTAACGGGTCTGGTGACCAAAGTGAACACCAGCCTTGAGCATGTCGCGCATGGAAACAGTTGCCATGATTTAAAACCTCTATAGATTAAGTTGGGGTTATGCCTCCACGTATCCCATATTACCGACCCCAAAGGGCACCCCGGAATATGTGCCGATACGTGTGTGTTGTTACACAAAGTGAGATTTGTCGCTCCCGTCCATCGTGTGTAGTCTTCGAATGGATCGGAAGTCCGGCGCGCTTTATACCACAAATACGCCACCGACACCAATAATTGTTGGCACTCAGTGCTGAATTGAACGATGAATTTCGTGTTACAGGCAGGCGGCAAATTTCTGAATCCCCGGGAGCTTACGACCAGTAAGTGACTGGGGTGAAAAAATGTCGCCAACGCACCTGTGGCACGAAAGGCGAAGTTCAGAATGATTCTCAATTTGGCAGGGTACACCCCTGACTGATACCATTGTCAGCACTTACACAATTATTGCCGAAATCATCGGCACTGATGGACAGAATTCATGGCTATCTCAATCAAGACATCTGAAGACATCGAAAAAATGCGCGTCGCGGGCCGTCTGGCAGCCGAAGTGCTGGAAATGATCGAACCGTATATCAAACCGGGCGTCACCACTGGCGAACTGGACCGTATCTGTAACGATTACATCGTTAACGAACAACACGCGATCTCCGCCTGCCTCGGCTACCACGGCTATCCGAAATCCGTCTGTATCTCTATTAATGAAGTGGTGTGCCACGGCATTCCGGATGACGCTAAACATTTGAAAGATGGTGATATCGTCAACATCGACGTGACCGTGATTAAAGATGAATTCCACGGCGATACCTCGAAGATGTTTATCGTCGGCAAACCGACCATTCTGGGCGAGCGTCTGTGCCGCGTCACGCAAGAGAGCCTGTATCTGGGCATCAAAATGGTGAAACCGGGCATTCGCCTGCGCACCATTGGTGCCGCCATCCAGAAATATGCCGAAGGCGAAGGTTTCTCCGTGGTACGTGAATACTGCGGACACGGTATTGGTCGCGGCTTCCATGAAGAACCGCAGGTGCTGCATTATGATGCAGACGATGGCGGCGTCGTGTTGCAGCCTGGCATGACCTTTACCATTGAACCGATGCTGAACGCCGGGGATTACCGTATCCGCACCATGAAAGATGGCTGGACGGTAAAAACCAAAGACCGCAGCTTGTCTGCTCAGTACGAGCATACTATTGTGGTAACGGAAAACGGCTGTGAAATTCTGACGCTGCGTAAAGATGACACCATCCCGGCGATCATCACACACGACGAATAATGTTTTGCCTGATGGCGATGCCTTCGCATCTTATCAGGCCTACAAATTACACCTTTACTCAAAATCATTCGAGTTGCCTCAAGGCGGCAAGAGAGTGAATCTTCAGGAGCGTACATAAGTACGTGACTGGAGTGAACGAGCGCAGCCAACGTAGAAGCAACTTGAAGGATGAAGAGTAAATACGTAGGCCGGATAAGGCGTTCACGCCACCATCCGGCTTTTTAATGGGTGGCGCATATGAATACTCTTCCTGAACAGCACGCGAATACCGCACTCCCCACCCTCCCGGACCAGCCGCAAAACCCTGGCGTCTGGCCGCGCGCTGAACTGACCGTCGCCGGTATCAAAGCCCGCATCGACATCTTTCAACACTGGCTGGGCGAGGCATTTGACAGCGGCATTTGTGCTGAACAGCTTATTGAAGCTCGAACCGAATTTATCGACCAGTTGTTGCAACGCCTGTGGATTGAGGCCGGTTTCGGTCAGATTGCCGATCTGGCGCTGGTCGCCGTCGGCGGCTATGGACGCGGCGAACTGCATCCGCTTTCCGATATTGATCTGCTCATTTTAAGCCGCAAAAAGCTGCCCGATGAACAGGCACAAAAGGTCGGCGAGCTGCTGACTTTATTATGGGACGTCAAGCTGGATGTCGGGCATAGCGTACGTACGCTGGAAGAGTGTCTGCTGGAAGGTCTGTCTGATTTAACCGTTGCGACAAACCTCATCGAAACGCGCCTGCTGATCGGTGATGTTGCTCTGTTTCTGGCACTGCAAAAACATATTTTCAGCGAAGGTTTTTGGCCGTCCGACAAATTTTACGCCGCCAAAGTAGAAGAGCAGAACCAGCGCCACCAGCGCTATCACGGCACCAGCTATAATCTGGAGCCGGATATTAAAAGCAGCCCCGGCGGCCTGCGCGATATCCATACATTGCAGTGGGTCGCCCGACGTCACTTCGGCGCTACCTCGCTCGATGAGATGGTGGGATTCGGCTTTTTAACCCCCGCAGAGCGCGCGGAACTCAACGAATGCCTGCATATCCTGTGGCGCATTCGCTTTGCGCTACATCTGGTGGTCAGCCGCTACGATAACCGCCTGCTGTTCGACCGCCAGTTAAGCGTCGCTCAACGCCTTAACTACAGCGGCGAGGGCAATGATCCGGTTGAGCGGATGATGAAAGACTACTTCCGGGTTACGCGCCGGGTGAGCGAACTTAATCAGATGCTGCTTCAGCTATTTGACGAGGCGATTCTGGCGCTGCCTGCGGATGAAAAACCACGTCCTGTTGACGATGAGTTTCAACTGCGCGGCACGCTCATTGATCTGCGTGACGACACGCTGTTTATCCGCGAACCGCAAGCGATCCTGCGCATGTTTTATATGATGGTGCGCAATAGCGCGATCACCGGCATCTACTCTACGACGTTACGCCATTTGCGCCACGCCCGCCGCCACCTGAGCCAACCGCTGTGTTACATCCCGGAGGCGCGCACTCTGTTTCTGAGTATGCTACGCCATCCCGGCGCAGTCAGCCGCGGCCTGCTGCCCATGCATCGTCACAGCGTACTGTGGGCTTATATGCCGCAGTGGTCGCACATCGTCGGACAAATGCAGTTTGACCTGTTCCACGCATACACGGTGGATGAACACACCATCCGCGTAATGCTCAAACTGGAGAGCTTCGCGAAAGAAGAGACGCGCCAGCGCCATCCGCTATGCGTCGATCTCTGGCCGCGGCTTCCCCATCCGGAACTGATCCTTATCGCCGCGCTGTTCCACGATATTGCGAAAGGTCGCGGCGGCGACCATTCGGTACTGGGCGCGCAGGATGTACTCACCTTCGCCGAACTGCACGGTTTGAACTCACGCGAAACGCAACTGGTCGCCTGGCTGGTGCGCCAACACCTGCTGATGTCAGTCACCGCCCAGCGCCGCGACATCCAGGATCCGGAAGTCATCAAGCAGTTTGCCGAAGAGGTGCAAACCGAAACACGGCTGCGTTTTCTGGTCTGCCTGACCGTCGCGGACATCTGCGCGACCAACGAAACCTTGTGGAATAGCTGGAAACAGAGCCTGCTGCGCGAGCTGTACTTCGCCACTGAAAAACAGCTCAGGCGTGGAATGCAAAATACGCCGGATATGCGTGAGCGCGTGCGTCACCATCAGCTTCAGGCGCTGGCGCTGCTGCGAATGGACAATATTGATGAAGCCGCGCTGCATAAAATCTGGACCCGCTGTCGCGCTAACTATTTTGTTCGTCATAGTCCAAATCAGCTCGCCTGGCACGCACGCCATTTATTGCAGCACGATCTGCGCCAACCGTTAGTGTTGCTCAGTCCGCAGGCCACGCGCGGCGGAACCGAAATTTTTATCTGGAGTCCGGACAGACCCTATCTGTTTGCCGCCGTCTGCGCCGAGCTGGACAGGCGTAATTTAAGCGTCCATGACGCGCAGATCTTTACCACTCGCGACGGCATGGCAATGGATACGTTTATCGTTCTGGAACCAGACGGCAGCCCGCTGGCGGCGGATCGCCATGACGTTATTCGCACCGGTCTTGAACAAACCATTACGCAGCGTAGCTGGCAGCCGCCGCAGCCGCGTCGGCAACCGGCAAAGTTACGGCACTTTACGGTCGAAACGGAAGTCAATTTTCTGCCCACCCATACTGACAGAAAATCATTCATGGAATTGATCGCGCTCGATCAACCTGGTCTGCTGGCCAGGGTCGGACAAATTTTTGCCGATCTGGGAATTTCGCTTCATGGCGCCCGAATTACAACCATTGGTGAACGAGTAGAAGATTTATTCATAATCGCCACAGCGGATCGGCGCGCGCTTAATAATGTGCTGCAACTTGAGGTGCAACAACGGTTGACAGCGGCCCTCAATCCAAACGATAAAGGGTAGTGTGTTTATTTATATGAAAGAGTTTAACAATGCAGCAGTTACAGAACGTTATTGAGACCGCTTTTGAGCGCCGCGCCGATATTACGCCGGCTAATGTAGATACCGTGACCCGAGAGGCGGTAAACCAGGTCATTTCTCTACTTGATTCCGGCGCGCTGCGTGTCGCAGAAAAAATCGACGGTCAGTGGGTCACTCACCAGTGGTTGAAGAAAGCGGTTCTGCTCTCTTTCCGTATTAACGATAACCAGGTTATCGACGGTGCGGAAAGCCGCTACTTCGATAAAGTCCCGATGAAATTCGCTGATTACGACGAAGCGCGTTTTCAAAAAGAAGGCTTCCGCGTCGTTCCGCCTGCGGCCGTTCGTCAGGGCGCATTTATCGCCCGCAACACCGTGCTGATGCCGTCTTACGTTAACATCGGCGCCTACGTTGACGAAGGCACCATGGTTGACACCTGGGCGACGGTGGGTTCCTGCGCGCAGATTGGTAAAAATGTTCACCTTTCCGGCGGCGTGGGTATCGGCGGCGTACTGGAGCCGCTGCAGGCTAACCCGACCATCATTGAAGACAACTGCTTTA
This sequence comes from Salmonella sp. 741265073_HBA, assembly GCF_046569105.1. Classification (NCBI taxonomy): domain Bacteria; kingdom Pseudomonadati; phylum Pseudomonadota; class Gammaproteobacteria; order Enterobacterales; family Enterobacteriaceae; genus Salmonella; species Salmonella sp. 741265073_HBA. The sequence continues at coordinate 39,534 of NZ_JBKFRY010000007.1, forward strand.
TTGGCGCGCGTTCTGAAGTCGTGGAAGGCGTCATTGTCGAAGAAGGTTCCGTCATTTCCATGGGGGTATACCTCGGCCAGAGCACCAAAATCTACGATCGCGAAACCGGTGAAGTTCACTATGGCCGCGTACCGGCGGGCTCCGTTGTCGTTTCCGGCAACCTGCCGTCAAAAGACGGTAAGTACAGCCTGTACTGCGCGGTGATCGTGAAAAAAGTCGACGCCAAAACGCGTGGTAAAGTGGGCATTAACGAATTATTGCGCACTATTGATTAAGCGAGTGAAAAGCGGGGGCGACAGCCCCCCTTTGCATTACGGCGAATGCGGTAACACGGTTTCCGGCGCAATCTTTGCCGCAAACGCCGAAGCCAGCGCAGTTAAAACGACATAACCGGCAACCAACGTCCAACTGTTATCATAGACTGCGCTTAACGCTTTAGCGATAAACGGCGTGAATCCCCCTGCCACAACCGCCCCCAACTGAGCGCCAATTGATGAACCGCTGTAGCGTACAGGCGGATGAAACAGTCCGGCGAAAAAAGAAGGTTGCACGGCATTCAGTGAATTATGACCAATGTTAATAAGCAGAACGTAGCCCATTGTCATCAGTATGAGCGAACGGCTTTCCAGCAGCCAGAAAAAGGGAAAAGCCATTGCCGCGACAAAAAGCGCGCCGAAAATATACACCTGACGGCAGCCACGCCGATCCGACATGATGCCAAATAGCACGTGCATGGGATACGCCAGCAGACAGGTGAACATTACAATGTACAGAATAGTCAGGCTGGCAATCCCAAGCTGCGTCGTCGCCCAGGAAACCGCGAAGACGGTGGCAAGAAAAAAGGGAACGCTTTCCGCAAAACGTAGAATTATAATCAGCAAAATGCTGCGCCATTGTTCTCGTACCACTTTGACCACCGGCCTTTCTTCTTTTTGCTGCATATGCTTAATGGCCTGCTGCTTTTTAAACGCACGGAAGACAGGCGTCTCATCCAGACGATGACGCATATATAATCCAGGCAGCACCAAAAGCGCACTGAGCAGAAAAGGAATACGCCATCCCCACAATAACAACGCATCCTTCGGTAATTGGGTCACGACTATAAATGCGCCTGTCGCCAATAATTGTCCCGTGAGCCCTCCTGTTTGCGATAGCGCGCTTAACCGCCCCCGGTGCTTTCCAGCAGCATATTCCACGACCATTAACATGGCGCCTCCCCATTCGCCTCCAACCATAAATCCCTGCAAAAAACGCAGAATAACCAGTAAGGCAGGCGCCAGCGCGCCAATACTGGCGTAAGAAGGCAGGCAACCGATGAGAAACGTGACCGCGCCCATCCCCCCTAACGTGATTAATAACGTGTTTTTACGCCCAAGCGTATCTCCCCTGTTGCCAAAAAATAGCGCGCCCAGCGGCCGGGAAATAAATCCCACGCCGAAACTGGCAAAAGAAGATAACGTTGCAGTCAATGGGCTGGCGCCAGGGAAAAAAAGCGGGCCAAATACCAGCGCGCTTGCCAGGCCGTATAATAGAAAATCATAATATTCAATGGAGTTTCCTATCCAGGCGGAAATCACCACCCGGCGAATAGTAGCATTATACGTTCCGGACATAGACTCCGCCTCTCAAGGTTATCGACCACTACCTCCGGTCAATTTTCCACACTGACCTCAAACGCTTTCTCTATAAACGGAATATCGCGTTGAATTACTTAAACTATCAATAACCACCGCCCTTTTACTCATGACGTTGCCGAGACGTCTTCTGCGATCAACCGCGCTTTTTTTGTATCCATTGGTGGCGAAAAACCAACTTTTCGTTAATTATTCAAAAGTTATAGTGTGATGAAGGATACCGCTATGTATGACAATCTAAAAAGTCTGGGCATTACCAATCCTGAGGAAATCGATCGTTACAGCCTGCGGCAAGAAGCCAATAACGATATCCTGAAAATCTATTTTCAAAAGGATAGAGGTGAATTCTTTGCTAAAAGCGTGAAGTTTAAGTATCCACGCCAGCGTAAAACGGTGGTGGCCGATGGCATCGGTCAGGGTTATAAAGAAGTACAGGAGATTAGCCCTAACCTACGCTATGTGATTGACGAGCTGGACCAAATCTGCCAGCGCGACCGCTCAGAACTCGATCTCAAACGTAAGATCCTCGACGACTTGCGCCACCTGGAAAGCGTCGTCGCGAATAAGATCAGTGAAATCGAAGCCGATCTGGACAAGCTTACCCGCAAATAAAAAAGCTGCCGGGGCTTCATTTCGGGCCCCTCTCACTCTGCTGCTCCCTCTCATCCACCTCACGGCTACCACCATTTTTCATCACTATGCCTCACAGCGGCTCAATACATATCATTTCGTTATCCTGCTGTATTTATTAATAAAAATAAAAAGCTATGTTCATCCTCCCTATTTATGGAGGTTATATGACTCAGGAAATCACGCTAACATGTTATTCGCTGCCTGCGGCCCCCGGACTGGATAACATCAAATTTGAAAAGGGGCGCGAGCACGACCGCCAGGCGCTGGGATTTATTCTGCCAGCGAATACGCAGCTGCAAATCCGCCAGCCAAATAACAACGCCGGTAACGCCAGACTCCGTCTGCTGTGCAATGACTCAGCGTGTGAGAAATCGCTTACGCTGAACGGCAACTGGCAAACGATCAGCACAACGGTCGATTCCGTTCCCTTTATTGATACCCTCTTTTTTGCGCAGGGCGGCGAGTTTTCGGTGATCTACCGACAGCCAACCAGCAATAAAAATTTGCCACACTGGCGTAAGGGGCAATCCGAAGACGCTTTTTTCCAGACCTGGGAAGAACAGGCGTCGCCTTTTGCCCTGCTGGAACTGGACCGCGTGCGTTTTCTGCTGCCCTGGGCGGATCGCGCTAATGTCATCAACGCCGGTATCACCGCGCTGGATGCGTACTACACGCGAGTGATCGACGCCTATAATGACTGGACTGGTCTCAGCGATAGCCCTGCTTCGCCGCTTAATCAAAATGTCGCTAACCGCTATTTTATTAAAGCGGATAAACACGGCGTCGGCGCGGCTTATTATCTCCCCTGGTGGTGCGCGCAAACGGCTGCAACATTAAGCCAGGGGTGGATCGATAATGTCGCCACGCAGTGGACGATTCTGCATGAAATCGGTCACGGCTATCAGGGCGTCTTTATGAATGACGTCGACCTGCCAGTCGGTGAGGTGTGGAACAACATTTACGCCGCGTTTTTCCAGCAGTTTAACCTGAACCAGGGGAACCATCTTTATACCGACGGCTGGCTCTACAATTACGGACGGCAGTCTGAGCAGGAATTGCAATTCATTACCTATCTGCGGAATCGCACGCCGGTTAGCGCCTGGGGCGTCCGCCCCCGCCTGCAATTTCTGATGCTGATGTTATTTAAAGGCGGAACAGAAGCCTTCCGGGTGTTTAACCAGAACTACCGCGAGCTGGGTGCTGACGAAAACTTTTTGCCCTGCGAGCATCGCCTGACCGATCTGCTGGCGGACGCCATCGCCACAGCCTCAGGTTATGACGTCGCGCCGTTTATTCAGCTGTGCGGCTTACCGGTCGATGCGTTCACCCGCGAGCAGATCGCCGCACGGGCGGTAAAACCCGTCTGGCCGCTTTACGATCTGCTGCCGGAGCGCGAATGGGAAAGCGCGCGCCAACAGTTAGGGCTGGACTCTTTTGTCTGGCTGGTTGAAAACGCCGAGCTGGCGGCGCTGAACAAAACGGGAACGCTCACGCTAACGCTGAATATCGATCAGCCGGAGCAACTTTATGGACGCGCCTTAACGCTACACGACAACGCCGGCAGCACGTATACATTGCCCGTCAACGACAGTACGCTCACGTTAACTCCCCTGCCCATTGGCATTTACCATCTCACCCTGCCCAAAGGGCGATCGCAGAAATACCGCCCGGACACGGACTATGTGGTTATCCGCGAAGGGGAAAACGCACTTACCGTTAATTTCACCGCCTTGCAGGACAGCGCCGCGCATAACGAGCAGTTGATTTTCCTCGGCTACGGTGACATGCCCTTCGCCCGTTTAGCCGTGGATCATGAGGCCAGACAATTAGTTCTGGATATCACGAACGCCACGCCGCACAGCTACTTCGCGAATACGTTATACGCCAGCATAACGGTGTTAACCGCCAGCGGCGAAAAGGTTTTTGAACGTAAGATGAACGGAACAAACTGCGCCACCGGAAAAATTGTGGTGCCGTTTAGCGACCACTACCACCTTTATCTTTATCATGCCGAGCCTGGCCGCCTGAAAGCCTCGCCGGGCTATCTGACATTGGTCTCGTCGACGAAATATCAGTTACTGCGTCTTGATAGCGAAGGGCTTTATCATTTTTCGCTCAACAACGATCCTGTCGCAGATCTCCAGGCTATGTTCAGCCATCGCGCAGATGCTATCCGCGCCTGCCCTTTATTAATGGCGCAACCTTATGCCGCTTGCAAAAACGATCTCTGGCTGATGCTCTCCCACATTGAAGAGCCGACCCGTAGCACGTTAATGCGCGACAGCGTTGATGTGCTGCCGGCGGATAACAGCGAGCCGGGCGAAGGCATCGGTAAAGGCGTGACGTTGCAGTTACGCGGACAAGGCGACAGAACGTTTTGCCAGCTTGCTTACGATAATCGGCAACAGCGCATGACAATAGAAACACAGGCCGGGCAGCCTCATCCTTACTATACCGCGACATACAGCACGCTCACGGTGAAGGAGGAGTCCGGCAAGGTTATCTATAGCCGTCATTATGATGGCATCACCCACTATCCAGCCGATAGCGATACGGTTGTTTTGCAAGCGGGAATGTACATTGAGCTCTTCCATGACGAACCTTACCGTTGCAGCGCCATCAATGAAACGACCGAGCAAAACGTCACGCTGAAAAAACACAACCGCTGGCGCGTGGTGAGCGATGGGCTGGAGGTCGACTCACCGGAACAAACGGAAGAGAAAAATACCTCCGATGCTGCCGCATTATATGGCGATAAATTCAGCTGGCAGCTTATTGGCAAGGAAGAAAATGGTTTTGCCAGTATGGAAATAGACATCCGTGCGCAACAATTTATCTTTACCGCATACCCAATTGCGCCGCATAGCGACTTCGCAACGGAATATGCGGCAGTGACGATTTATAATACGCGCGGTACGGTGGTTTACCGTCAGTCGATAAAAGGTTCGGTGCAGCTTGGCGGCTATACTGACGTCTGCGGGCTGGATGAGGATTATACGATTGAGGTCTTTCATGCCGAGGGCGCAGACCAGTCGGTTATCCGCAACCCGCTCAATGGCGAAAGCTGGCCGCAGCCGCAACACGTGATCTGGCAGGTCACGGCGCGGGGATTGCAGCGCCTGACCACGAATTAACCCCACCCCATCACAGCGTCTTCGGGCGCTGTGAGATTACGTTGTCGAATGGCGGTTTTGCCTAATCCGGCCTACTACTTCGCCCAAATCCCCTGGTCTGGTCAGCGAAGCGCCGCCGGACTTAACGCTGTTCATCCAGTTGTAGCGCCACATACAGCAACAGCCGATCGTCAAAATTTCCCAAATCCAGCCCGGTCAGTTCCGAAATACGATTTAGCCGATATTCCAGCGTGTTACGATGAATAAACAGCGCCTTAGAGGTCGCCAGCGGCTGGACATTATGGCGAAACCACGCCGTCAGCGTCCGACGTAATAATCCGTTGTTATCCATCGCTTTGAGTTTTACCAGCGGGCGCGCCAGCTCATTGGCCTGCCAGCCGCCACGCAGGCTATCTAACAGAACCGGCAGCATCAAATCCTGATAAAAATAGCTGCGGCTTTCTGGCATCCGCTGTTTGCCGACCATCATCGTGGTGCGCGCCGTGCGGTATGAGCGTGCAATACTGCCCGGCCCGGTAAAGTAATTGCCCAGCGCCACGCGAAAACGTAGCTGACCATTCTCTTTCATTCGCGAGATAAGCTGCTCTACGCGCTTACGATGATCTTCAGCATCCCAGCGACCAAACGAGTTTAAGGCGGGTTTGAGCACCACCATCTCGGTGAGAGACACAATGGCTATCAGGTTGTTACGCTCCGGCGTGGTAAGCGCATTCTGCAACTGCTGAAGTTCCGCCATTGCGCTATCGACGCCAAGCTGGCCGCTGTCGACTTCCACCACCGCCGCCACACGCGGCTGGTTCAAATCGATCCCCAAACGCTGCGCCCATTCCACCAGCGCCGGCGTATTTTCTTCGGCCTGAATCAGGTTCATCACCAGCTCTTCGCGCAAACGGCTATCCTGCGCCAAAAGGTGCATTAACCGCGACTGCTCCAGCATCATTTCGGCAGTCATACACACCAGTTCGCCATATTTACGCAGATGCTCTGGTTCGCCGGTGAGACCGATCACGCCGACAATTTCGCCCTCAAGGCGTAAGGGAAGATTAATCCCCTGACGTACCCCGTGCAGGTGTCGCGCCACGGCGTCGTCGATATCCACAACCCGGCCCTGCGACAGCACTAACAGCGCGCCTTCGTGCAATTCACCAATACGTTCCCGATCGCCGCTGCCGATAATACGCCCGCGGGCATCCATTACGTTGATATTGGTATCGATGATGCGCATAGTGCGCGCCACGATATCCTGCGCCATTTTGGTATCAAGATGCCAGCCAGCCATAAATCCCTCCTGTGAGCAGAGCACAAGCATAAGGAAGATGACAAGTCTCGACATTGTGCAAATGCACAAAACGGTGCAAATAAGTATGGAGTTGTGGGGGGTTTCACAGAAAAGTGTTGCCCCCTTCCATGGCGGAAGGGGGACAAAGGTGATTACTGCATCAGCAAATAAATAGAACTATCACCACGCTGAATATTCAGCGCCAGCACCGACGGCTTGCTGTCGAGAATTTTACGCAGCTCGGCGATATTTTTCACCGGCTGCTGGTTAGCGCCGATAATGACATCGCCTTTTTTGAGGCCAATTTGCGCGGCGGGTGAATTCGCTTTCACGCTGCTCACCACAACGCCTTTATCCTGGCCTTTATTGCTCATTTCAGCGCCTTCAATCCCGCTGAAGATGGTGCTGGAATCAACCTGACTCTGGCTGCTCTGCTGCAGTTCCAGATTAACCGTAATCGCTTTACCTTCACGCAGCAGACCGAGGCTGATTTTGCTGCCGACCGGCATAGTGCCGACCTGAGCGCGCAGCGCCGCAAAGCTGCTGATCGGTTTACCGTTCAGCGAGGTAATGACATCCCCGGCTTTGATACCCGCTTTCGCCGCGGACGAATTCGGCATCACCTGGCTGACGAACGCGCCACGCTGGGCGTCGACTTTCATCGCTTTCGCCAATTCGGAATTCAGCTCAGTCCCCATGATCCCCAGTTCGCCGCGTTTCACCTGGCCGTATTCCACCATCTGCGACGTCAGGTTTTTCACCATGTTACTGGGGATAGCGAAGCCGATACCGATGTTGCCGCCGTCCGGCGCCAGAATCGCGGTGTTAATACCGATCAGCTCACCGTTCAGGTTCACCAGCGCGCCGCCGGAGTTACCGCGGTTAATCGCGGCGTCGGTCTGAATAAAGTTCTCGTAATTTTCTACGTTCAGGCCGCTACGCCCCAGCGCCGAAACGATACCTGACGTCACCGTTTCGCCCAGACCAAACGGGTTACCAATAGCGACGGTATAATCCCCCACGCGCAGCGCGTCGGAGTCCGCCAGCTTAATCGCCGTCAGGTTCTTCGGATTCTGAATTTGAATCAGCGCGATATCAGAACGTGGATCTTTGCCCACCACTTTAGCATCGAATTTACGTCCATCGCTAAGCTGTACTTTAATCACGCTGGCGTTATCAACCACGTGGTTGTTGGTAACGACGTAGCCCTTTGCGGCGTCAATAATTACGCCGGAGCCCAGCGCCATGAATTTCTGTTGTTGACCGCCGTTGCCGCCGTTACCGCCGCCCTGGCAGAACGGAGAATTCTGGAACGGAGAACCGTCCTGGCAGAACGGGGAGTCATCGCCAAAGAACTGCTGGAAATTACGCGGCATACGCGGCGTATTCACCGTGGTGCTACCTTCTACATTAATACTGACCACCGATGGCATCACTTTTTCGAGCATCGGTGCCAGGCTTGGCATCTGCTGGGCAGTCATTGCTGAAGAGGACGTTTCAGCCGCCGTGGCAGACAGAGGCGACAATGCCAAACCTAAACTCAGAGCCAGTGCACTCATTGCTAATGTGGTTTTTTTCATGTGTTTCAATCTCGATTAACAGGTAACGCAAAATTGCTGTGTACGTCAGATTCATTTTATAACGCGAAGTTCCGGAACAAAGTTTCTGGAAAAAGTAAAAATTTATTGTCCATCTTTACAAAAGTCCATTTACTGTTCGACCGCCATCAAACGCCGATATTCATCCCATGCGTAAAGGTCAGTCATCCCGCTGATATAATCCTGAATCAACCGACAGCGATAATAATATTCCAGTACCGGGTACTCCGCCGAATCCGTAGGTAATTTACTGACGACTTCCACGTAGGCCAAACGATGGCGCGTAGAAAGTTTCTGAAATAAGCGCGATTCTATGGGGAAGCGTTTCAACCGTTCCTTTTCCACCAGCTCGCGAAAGTCGTTAAGCGACAAACTTAATAGCGGCTGATAGATATCTAATAATCCGCTGATCACCCGGTATCCCTGTAGTTCAAGCTGTTCTACATCCGGATGGCTAAACACATGTTCAACCGCCACATTCTTATAGAGTTCAAGCAGGCGGCTAAAACCGCTGGCATCTTCCAGTAACGCCTGATTGAAGGTACCGGCAAAAATCTGCGGCAAATTATCAATAAAACGCTGAGCGGCATAGGGCACCAGTTTATTTAATGTATTTACCCGTAAATACATAAAAAACTGATCTTCGGTACTGCGGCTTAATGTATTGGCGCGTGATTTTTCCCACGCATTTCCTACCACCAGCTCAAACAGCGAATCCTTCTCATGGTGGCCCCACGCGTGATATAAATGGTGATAAAGCTGCTCAACGCTAAAGATTCTTTTCTCTACCGCGTCTTCAAGATCGGCAACACAATAAGAAATATCATCTGCGGCTTCCATAATCCACGTTAATGGAAAGCGACTGTAAGGCGCTAACTGAAGTTCTTTACGTAACCTCGCAATATACTTCTCTTCAGAAAGATAATAGCCCGGTTTCTTCATTAAATAGCGATGGGAATCCGGCACCGGCCCTCGCCACCATGCCGGACGGGTATATTTTAAAATTCCGCCAACCTGCGCCCAGGTAAGATTCATCCGCATGAGCGTATGTACCAGACGAATTCCCTGTGCATTGCCTTCAAAATGGCAGATATCCTGACGTACCTTGCGGCGAATATCGTTCAGATTTTCTTCGCCTTCCTGTAACCGTAGCGAGGAAACCACACAGCGATCATGCGTGAGCGGCTGACTTTCCGCATCTTCCGGATGCAGCCGCTGACGAAACCAGTCATTGATCGCCGCCTCGCCAAAATGACCGAACGGCGGATTACCGATGTCGTGCATCAGGCAGGCCATTTCCACAATACTTTCAAAGGGACCGGTCAGCGCATCCAGACCGTACTCCTCCAGTCGGTTTTGCTCTTTCAGGCGGCTTAAAATCTCTTTCGCGATATAACGCCCCACCTGCTGCACCTCCATCGAATGCGTCAGGCGAGTACGTACTGCGGCATTGCGCTCCAGCGGGAAAACCTGCGTTTTTTGCTGCAAACGGCGTATAGCCGGAGAGTTGATAATCCGCCCGCGATCGCTTTCAAAAATCCGCAGGATCTCATGTTCCGTCTTTACGCCCTGCGGTGAACGATAACGACGATGCCAGTTAATTTTATTTCGGAAATCGATCGATGCCATATTCTCTCCCCGCCTGAGAAATGCGCTTCCCCATAAGCGCATGATAAACTATGCCCTCAAAACTGACTTATCGCGAGTAAATCTATGAAAATCGGCATCATTGGCGCAATGGAAGAAGAAGTTACGCTGCTGCGTGACAAAATTGACAACCGTCAGACGATTACGCTGGGCGGCTGCGAAATTTACACCGGCCAGTTGAACGGCACCGAAGTGGCGTTGCTGAAATCCGGTATCGGTAAAGTCGCGGCGGCGCTGGGCGCAACGTTGCTTCTGGAGCACTGCAAACCGGACGTGATCATCAATACCGGTTCCGCAGGCGGTCTGGCGTCCACGCTGAAGGTCGGCGATATCGTCGTCTCTGACGAAGCGCGTTACCACGACGCTGATGTGACCGCTTTCGGCTATGAATACGGGCAATTACCGGGCTGTCCGGCCGGGTTTAAGGCCGATGACAAACTGATCGCCGCCGCGGAATCCTGCATCAGAGAGCTGAATCTGAACGCGGTACGCGGCCTTATTGTTAGCGGCGACGCGTTTATTAACGGCTCCGTCGGGCTGGCAAAAATTCGGCATAACTTCCCCGACGCGGTCGCCGTAGAGATGGAAGCCACCGCTATCGCACACGTCTGCTATAACTTCAACGTGCCGTTCGTGGTGGTACGCGCTATTTCTGACGTGGCCGATCAGCAATCGCACCTCAGCTTTGACGAATTCCTCGCGGTGGCGGCGAAACAGTCGACTCTGATGGTCGAGACGCTGGTACAGAAACTGGCGCATGGCTAAGCAAATGTTCAGGGCGCTGGTCGCCCTGCTGCTTACGCTCCCGGTGTGGCTTTACGCTGCGCCGCGCGTCATTACCCTCTCTCCCGCCAATACGGAGCTCGCTTTTGCCGCCGGGATTACGCCCGTTGGCGTCAGCAGCTATTCCGACTACCCGCCCGAAGCGCAAAAAATAGAACAGGTCTCTACCTGGCAGGGAATGAATCTGGAACGCATTGTGGCGCTGAAGCCGGATCTGGTCGTCGCCTGGCGCGGCGGTAATGCGGAACGCCAGGTAAACCAACTGACGTCATTAGGTATTAAGGTCATGTGGGTGGACGCGGTAACCATCGAACAGATCGCCGACACGCTCCGTCAACTGGCCGCCTGGAGCCCGCAGCCGGAAAAGGCTCAGCAGGCAGCGCAGACATTACTAAACGAGTACGCCGCGCTCAACGCCGAGTATGCCGGTAAAGCTAAAAAGCGCGTCTTTCTTCAGTTTGGCATGAATCCTCTGTTTACCAGTGGTAAAGGGTCTATTCAACATCAGGTTTTGACGACCTGCGGTGGAGAAAACGTCTTTGCTGACAGCCGCGTGCCGTGGCCGCAAGTAAGCCGTGAACAGGTGCTGGCAAGGCATCCCCAGGCCATTATCGTAGCCGGAAAAGCGGGCGAAATTCTCAAAATTGAACAATACTGGGGAAACCTGTTAAAAATTCCGGTTATTCCGCTTAACAGCGACTGGTTTGAACGCGCAAGCCCGCGTATTATCCTCGCCGCAAAACAACTCTGTAATGCGCTTTCACAGGTGAATTAGAGCCTGTCTTACCAGGCTCCCAGTGGGGATTCGACAATGCTCGTCTATTGGCTGGATATTGTAGGCACGGCTGTATTTGCTATCTCTGGCGTGTTGCTGGCCGGGAAATTACGTATGGACCCGTTCGGCGTCCTGGTGCTCGGCGTCGTTACTGCCGTCGGCGGCGGGACAATCCGCGATATGGCGCTGGATAACGGCCCGGTATTCTGGGTTAAAGATCCTACCGATCTGGTCGTCGCCATGGTCACCAGTATGCTGACCATCCTGCTGGTTCGCCAGCCAAGACGTCTGCCGAAATGGATGTTGCCGGTACTGGATGCGGTCGGGCTGGCGGTGTTTGTCGGCATTGGGGTGAATAAAGCCTTCCTCGCTGAAACGGGGCCATTAGTGGCTGTCTGTATGGGCGTGATTACCGGCGTCGGCGGCGGGATTATTCGCGATGTTCTGGCACGCGAGATCCCCATGATCCTACGCACCGAAATCTATGCCACGGCCTGTATTATCGGCGGGATTGTTCACGCTACCGCGTTTTATACGTTTTCAGTACCGCTGGAAAGCGCCAGCATGATGGGTATGGTCGTCACGCTGTTCATTCGGCTGGCGGCCATTCGCTGGCATTTGAAATTGCCGACGTTTGCACTGGATGAAAACGGACGTTGATATTGTTTTGCCCGATGGCGCTACGCTTATCGGGCCTGGAACATCTTTCCTGTCGGCCGGATAAGACGCTCGCGTCGCCATCCGGCACAACGAACAGCAATCAAATGCTGAAGGAAGAGCCACACCCGCAGGTACTTTTCGCATTCGGGTTGGTTACAATGAAGCGGGAACCTTCCAGGCCTTCGGTATAATCTACCGAACCACCCACCAGATACTGCAAACTCATCGGGTCAACCACCAGGCCAACGCCCTGTTTTTCGATGGTCATATCCCCTTCGTTAACCTGATCGTCAAAGGTAAAACCATACTGGAAGCCGCTGCAACCGCCGCCGGTGATATACACGCGCAGTTTCAGATTCGGGTTATCTTCGTCAGCGATAAGACTTTTTACTTTATTCGCTGCTGCGTCGGTAAACTGCAACGGCAGCGCTACGTCATCACTCATATTTTGCTCCAAACGACATCGGTAATTGGATAAATTTTCACCCAATATTGGCAGTCATTATCTAATACCCTGGTAATTCGTTCAAGTATTCTCGCCCGCAGGCGCATTCTGGTTTTTCGCCGCCTGTTCCGCATCCTGCTTCGCCAGAGTGCGCGCCAGGATGGTTGAGTATAACGGTTTCCCGCCCAAAAACTGGGCTAATAGTGTCGCGCCAAGACAGGTGATAATCATTGGCAAAATGAGCTGATAGTTATCGGTCATCTCCAGCACCAGCACAATCCCCGTCAACGGGGCGCGCACCGACGCCGCCATCAGCGCCCCCATCCCGGCAATCGCAAAGGTACCGGCCTCCAGGTGATACTGCGGGAAAAGCACTGCCGCCGCCATACCGAAGGCCGTACCAAGCAGCGTTCCCAGCGCCAGCATCGGGGCGAAAATGCCCCCCGGCGCGCCGGAAGAAAAGCAAAGCAGCGTCGTGACAACCCGGGTAATAAAGATGAACAGCAGTAGCCCGACGCTAAAATTACCTGCCGCGGCGATAGGAATAAGGTTAAATCCGCCGCCTGCCGCTTCCGGCTCAATCAACCCCAGAATACCGCACAGGCCGCCGATCGCGCCGCCCATAAGCACCCATTTTTTAATTTCGCCGCCATGAAAGCGCTGAAACATATCCTGGGTACGCAGCACCAACGAATTAAATACCGGCCCGACGCAGCCAAAAATAATACCGAGGATAAGGTATAACCACAGAGTGTTAACCGGCGCATCAGACAGTTTGCCGACTTCAATAATCGGCGCTTCGCCGTTAAATATGCGGAACACAATGCTCGACATGATGACGCCGGTAAACACCGCTTTAATCGAAATCAGGTTGTAGCGAAACTGCGGGCGCATCTCTTCAATAATAAACAGGATACCCGCCAGCGGCGCGTTAAACGCCGCAGAAAGCCCCGCCGCCGCGCCGGTCGCCAGCAACGTATGCCGCGCTTCGGCGCTGCGCATACGAAAAACATCCAGCACCATGCGTCCCAGGTTGCCCCCGATTTGCACCGTTGGCCCTTCGCGCCCTAACACCATTCCTGCGCCCAACGTCCCCATCCCGCCGATAAACTTCACCGGCAACACGCGCCACCAGCGCACCGGACGTAACTCCTCCAGCGCGCCTTCAATTTCCGGGATACCCGAGCCGCCGGCTTCTGGCGCAAATTTTCGCACCAAAAAGTAGCCGACCATCGCCAGTAACGCCGAAAGGATAAAGGCCAGCGGCCAAAGCAAAAACGCATGGTCCGCGACCTGAACCAGCGCGCCAATGCGCATGTTTTGTACCCAGGAAACGGCCTTTTCAAAGGCGACGCCAATCAGTCCGGTAAGCGTGCCGACAACGGCCGCCATGAACAGGATGGCCAGCGGCGTTTTATCCCGCTGCATTAACCGGCGAATCTGATCTCTGCGCCGTAAACGCACAATTTGCTGAGCTAAAAAGGTGGAAGTGTCTGTTTTCATCAGAAGATCATTAATTGGTAATACAAATCTAAAGTCGGCATTCTACTCGCCAACGCCGTGAAAATCCCCTGCAAATCGTATTGTTTCAAATGCGTAAAACTTTCATAACCTTCTCTGAATAACTTAGAATAGCGGGTATTCACTTTTTCTACGAACCAGGAATCTTTCCATGAGTAAGTCTGAAAATCTCTATAGCGCGGCCCGCGAGCTGATCCCCGGCGGTGTGAACTCCCCTGTTCGCGCCTTCACTGGCGTGGGCGGCACCCCGCTGTTTATCGAAAAAGCGGACGGCGCGTATCTGTACGATGTCGATGGCAAAGCGTATATCGACTATGTCGGTTCCTGGGGGCCAATGGTACTGGGGCATAACCACCCGGCTATCCGCAATGCGGTGATCGAAGCTGCGGAGCGCGGTTTAAGCTTCGGCGCGCCAACCGAAATGGAAGTGAAAATGGCGGAACTGGTCACCAACCTGGTGCCGACCATGGACATGGTGCGCATGGTGAACTCCGGTACCGAAGCGACGATGAGCGCTATTCGCCTGGCGCGTGGTTTTACTGGCCGCGATAAGATTATCAAATTCGAAGGCTGCTACCACGGCCACGCAGACTGTCTGCTGGTCAAAGCCGGTTCTGGCGCGCTGACGCTCGGTCAGCCGAACTCGCCGGGCGTGCCGGCAGATTTCGCGAAACATACGCTGACCTGCACTTATAACGATCTGGCGTCAGTGCGCGCGGCGTTTGAACAATATCCGCAGGAAATCGCCTGTATCATCGTCGAACCCGTGGCGGGCAATATGAACTGCGTCCCGCCGCTGCCGGAATTCCTGCCCGGTCTGCGCGCCTTGTGCGATGAGTTCGGCGCGCTGCTGATTATCGACGAAGTGATGACCGGTTTTCGCGTAGCGCTGGCCGGAGCCCAGGATTACTACGGCGTCGTGCCGGACCTGACCTGTCTGGGTAAAATCATCGGCGGCGGGATGCCGGTAGGCGCGTTTGGCGGTCGTCGCGATGTAATGGATGCGCTGGCGCCGACGGGCCCGGTTTACCAGGCGGGCACCCTTTCCGGCAACCCTATTGCGATGGCGGCCGGTTTCGCCTGCCTGAATGAAGTCGCCCAGCCCGGCATTCATGAAACGCTGGATGAGCTTACCACCCGTCTGGCGGAAGGTTTGCTGGAAGCTGCCGAAGAAGCGAATATTCCGCTGGTCGTCAACCATGTCGGCGGCATGTTCGGGATTTTCTTCACCGACGCTGAGAGCGTAACCTGCTATCAGGACGTGATGGCGTGCGACGTTGAACGCTTTAAGCGTTTCTTCCACCTGATGCTGGAGGAAGGCGTGTATCTGGCGCCATCGGCGTTTGAGGCGGGTTTTATGTCGGTCGCACACAGCATGGACGACATTAATAGTACTATTGACGCCGCGCGCCGGGTGTTTGCGAAATTGTAAAGGATGAATTGCCGGGTGACGATTACCCGGCCTACATTCTACGCCGTAGGCCGGATAAGGCATTTATGCCGCCATCCGGCAAACTCAGCGGCTCTGTTTACGTAGCAAATAGATAAAGTACGGCGCGCCAATAAAGCTTGAAAGCAGTCCCGCCGGGATCTGATACGGAAATAGCGCCATCCTGCCGCACCAGTCGGCAAAGACCAGTAAAACGCCCCCTGCCAGCGCCGAGATGACCATATGCGGCATCGTCCGGCGAAAACCGAGCATCCGCGCAATATGCGGCGCCATCAGTCCAACGAAACTCAGCGGCCCAATGGTCATCGTCGCAGTTGCCGTCAAACAAGCCGCCAACGCCAGCAGCGCGATACGCGACGGCGTAAGCGCCATGCCCACCGCGCGCGCGGCATCGCCGCCCAGTGGCAAAATCGTTAACCAGCGGCGACACAACGGCACAATTGCCAGCAAAATCACCATCACGATCGCGGTTCGCGTAACCTGCCCGCCAGTGGCGTTATAGGTAGATCCTGCGATCCAGGTCAACACTTCCGCCATCCGCGGGTCGCCGCTCGCCTGGAGCATCATTAGCAGCATGGTAAACGCGGTGCTGAGCGCCATCCCCGCCAGCAACATCCGTTGCGGCGAGAAACCGCCGCGTCCGGCGGCTAACATAATAATCAGCAGTGTCGCCGCCGCGCCCAGGCTTCCGGCGGGCAGTAGCCAACCGAAGGCATTCCCCGGCACCAAAAACAGCATCAACACCACGCCAAACGCGGCTCCGGAACTGATCCCCAGCACTTCCGGACTGGCCATTGGATTACCGGTCAGACGCTGAATAATGCAGCCCGCCACCGCCAGCATGACGCCCGCCATTAACGCCGCCAGTATCCGCGGCCAGCGCCACGGCATCAGTTCTTCAAGCAGCGTTCCGCTCGCCCACGTCCAGCCGTGCGCGTCGCGACCAAAAGAGAGCGCGCCCCATGTTGCCAGCAGCAAGAGCGCGCCACCGGCAACGGCAAAAGCGAGGACATGCCGACGCTCCGCCGCCACACGATCGCTGGCGTTCATATCCGGCGCGCTCATGCTTTTAAGCCGCGGCAGCAGCCACAGGAGCAGCGGCGCGCCGATTAGCGCCGTCACTGAACCGGTGGAGACCTCCATCCATACGCGGGTGAGCCAAAGGATAATCTGATCGGATAGCCATAAAATAAGCGCCCCAATGAGCGGCGCCAGCATCAGGCGCGCCAGCAGACGTCTTGCGCCAAGCATTTTCGCCAGCAGCGGCGCAAACAGGCCGATAAAACCGATAATGCCCACCGCGTTGACCAGCAGCGCGCTCAACACAATCGCCAACGACAGCGCCGCCAGACGCGCTAACGACAGCGCCAGCCCCAGATTACGCGCAACGCCGTCATCCAGCCCCATCAGCGTCATCGGACGTAGCAACAATAATGTGAGCATCACACCGCCCAGCAACTGCGGCCACAGACGCTGCACGCCGCTCCAGTCGGTTTGCGTCAGCGTTCCGGTGCTCCATAAAAACATGCTTTGCAACTGATCGTGGTGGAAAATCACCAGTAACTGGTTGATTGCGCCACAATAGAGGCTAACCACCAACCCGGCGAGGATTAGGGTTACCGGCGACAGACGTTTGCCCCACGCCACGCCGAACACCAGCGCGCCGACGATACAGGCTCCCGTCAGGGCGGCAAACTGCGTGGCCAGCGCGCCGGGAATCGCCCAAAGCGTAGTCACCGTGATCCCCAATTGCGCGCCGGTCGCCACGCCCAGCGTGGTCGGTTCCGCCAGCGGGTTACGTAATACTTGCTGGAACAGGACACCTACCAGCCCAAGTCCCGCGCCCACCAGCAGCGAAATCGCCAGTCTTGGCAGCAGGCTGTAATGAAAAATCATCTGCTCAATGATGTCGATATCCGGTGACCAGATAGCCTGTTGCCACTGGCTGCGCGGTAGCGCAACGGAGAAGTTAACCCATGTCAGCCAGCAGGCGGCAACAAACAGCGCCAATAACAGCAACGCCGGATGGCGGCTTCGCCTTATCCGGCCTACAAAGCGCCCGAACCGTAGGTCGGATAAGGCATTTTTCGCGCCGCCATCCGGCATTTCACGTTTTCTGCTCACGCTTTGCCTCCCAACACGTTATTCAGGATGCGGACAAAGTGCATCGTGGAGAGCGTCGCGCCATAGAACCAAACGGCGGGCACCCGATGAAAACGCCCGGCGCGGACAAACGGCATGGCCTGCCACAGCGGCGTTGCCATCAGCGCGTTCATATCGGTGCTATTCCCGTGATCGAAGCAGATTACATCCGCTTCTTTATACATCGCCAGCCGATCGATACTGACCGCCGTACTGCCCCAAAAGTTGGTTTCACCCTGCCAGGCATTGACAATGCCATACTCGTCCAGCACCTCCTGGAACAGGCAATTCGGGCCGAGCACCAGCATATGCCGCGGATCGATAAGCGTCGTCATCAGTAACGGACGCCCCCCGCGGCGGATAAAATGCGGCTTCTGGCTGGCGATGAAGCGATCGTATTGCGCCAGATGTTTTTCTGCCGCAGCTTCCAGATTCAGCATCTGCGCCAGTTCAACCAGCGAGCGTCGGGCTACCGCCAGCGGCTTTTTGCCGTCGCTAAAATCGAACCCGCGCCCCGGCGCGATCCGCGCCAGTTTCTCCGGCGAGGGTCCGTAACCTGCCGACCAGACCATAAACGACGGCTTCATCTCCGTCAGCAGTTCGAGATTGGGTTCAGTGCGAAGACCCACATCAATCACCGAATCCGGCAACGGCGGTTCGCTAACCCACAGCTTATAATTTGGTACGTCCGCCACGCCATAAGGCGTAATACCGAGCGCCAGCAGCAGCTCAACCGGCAGCCACTCCAGCGCCACAATCCGGCGGGGATCGATAGCGGCAGCCTCCGCCGTATTCATTTGCCAAAGCAGCGGCGAGAGCGCCATCGCCGTTAATAAACGGCGGCGAGTAAGAGGATATAAATCACGCATTAATACACAAAACTCACAGGTGCGGCGCCCGCCGGATGCGGAAGGATACCCATCGGGATACCGTAAATCTTCTCCAGCGTTTCACTGCGCATCAGTTCCGCAGGCGTTCCTTGCGCAATCATTTCACCGCCGCGTAGCGCGACTAAATAATCACAGTAGCGGGCCGCCATGTTGATATCGTGCAGCACCGCAACCACCGTCAGCCCGCGCTGCTGGCTTAAGCGATGCACCAGCGCCAGCACGTCAACCTGATGGGCGATATCCAGCGCTGACGTCGGCTCATCCAGCAGCAAACAACGGCTGTCCTGCGCGACCAGCATGGCAATCCACGCGCGCTGGCGCTCGCCGCCGGAAAGGCTGTCTACCAGACGATGCGCCAGCTGTTTTAAGCCGACCAGCGTAATCGCCTCGTCTACTTTTTCCCGGTCCGCGACGCCAAAGCGTCCCAGCGCGCCGTGCCACGGATAGCGGCCAATCGCCACCAGTTCGCGCACCGTCATTCCTTCCGCCTGCGGCAATTGTTGAGGCAGATAGGCAACTTTGCGGGCAAACGCCTTGCTGCTCCAGCTCGCCAGCGGCTGATTGTCGAGCAGAATATCCCCTTCGGAAGGCGGCTGATGGCGGCCCAGCATTTTTAACAGCGTGGATTTACCGGAACCATTATGACCAATAAGTCCGGTGACGCGACCTGCGGGAAACGTTAACGAGAGAGGGTGTAAAAGCGTGCGGCCCGGCACACGAAAGGCGACGCTTCGCAGCGCAAAGGTGGTATCGGAATGAATGTGGTTTTCCTGCATCGCAGCCAACTTGTAAAACGGGCACGGCCAGCCGTGCCCAAAAAGAAATTAGAAACGGAAGGTTGCCGTTGCAACGACCTGACGTTCTGCGCCCCAGAAACAGCCGTAGGTCTGGAAGCAGCTGGCGACGTATTCGCGGTCGAGCAGATTATTAACGTTAACCGCAATGCTGGAGCCCGCCATACCAAAACGCGCCAGATCGTACTTGACGACCGCATCCATCACTGCTGCGCTGCCTACCTTGAAGCTATTGGCCGGATCGCCGTAACTGGAACCAATAAAACGACCGCCTGTTCCCAGCGTTAAACCTGACAACGGACCGTCGTTGAAGGTGTAATCGCCCCACAACGACGCCATGTGTTCAGGCACCTGCTCTGGCGTATTCCCTTTCAGATTAGTGTCTTTCGTGTATTCAGCATCAGTATAAGTGTAAGACGCCGTCATATTGATGTTAGCCGTCAATGCTGCTTTGGCTTCCAGCTCTACACCTCGCGCACGAATTTCGCCTGCCGGCACCTGCGCTAATGGGTTGGTTGGATCGGCGGTCAGGTTATTGGTTTTGGTCAGCTGATAAACGGCACCCGTAACAACAACCGGCATGTCTTTCGGTACATATTTCACCCCTGCTTCATATTGCTCGCCTTTTGACGGCTTGTAAGAAACGCGTGGGGTGCTCCACAAATCGAAGGCGCTTGGCTCGAAAGATTGGCTATAGCTGAAGTAAGGTGAAATTCCATTATCGAATACGTAGTTTACGCCACCGCGCCAGGTGAACTGGTGGTCATTACGTTCAATATATCCTTCTGTCGGCGTAGTGGAATTCTGACGCACCGTTGTCGCTTGTTTAGACCAGTCATAACGGCCGCCGAGAGTAAATACCCACTTATTCCATTCCGCCTGATCCTGAACATAAAGGCCTGTTTGTTTACTTTCGTTCATCTGGTACGGCTCGGCGCCGCCGAAAGCAAAGTATTCAGGATGGTAATTGTTATAGAGATCGATTGACGGCGCGCTACCAAACGTCGCGTTAATATCATTACGCATACGCATGAAATCGACCCCCGTCAGCAACGTATGATCAATATCGCCGGTCGCGAATTTACTTTCCAGTTGTGTATCTACGCTGAAATTCTGTAAACGCTCGTTGTCAACGATAGTACCGCGGTTAAGCGTATGGCCGTCCGCCGCAATCCCCGTGCCATAGACGCTTTTTTGCGCGGTTTTCATTTCGACAAAACGTAAATTCTGGCGCACGGTAAAAGTGTCGTTGAAGCCATGCTCGAAACTGTATCCCACCATTTTCTCGTTACGAGAATAGGTGTTGTTTGACGCCCCTTCGTTGAAATCCGTTGGCAAGCGTTTACCATTCGGTAACGGTTCAACCGTTCCCTCTTTCGGCAGCCAGCCGTAGTAGCCGGTCTCTGGTTCGTTCTGGAAATAAGAAAGGAACGTAAAATTCGTTTTCTCATCCGGACGCCAGGTAAAAGAGGGCGCAATCGCATAGCGCTGCGACTCAGAGCTCTTTTGCTGTTCGTTTGTCGAACGCGCCAGTCCCGTCAGACGATATGAGAACTCACCGTTGTCATCCAGGGAATCACTAAAATCAAAACCGGTCTGGAACAAATTGTCCGTCCCCATTTTGAATTGAATTTCTTTCAGCGGCTCAGTAGTCGGCCGCTTGCTAACCATCGAAATGATACCGCCCGGGTTGCTCTTACCGTAGAGAACGGACGTTGGGCCACGCATCAACTCAACACGCTCAAGCATGTAGGGATCAATAACCGCATCGTTGTAGAAGTTCCCCTGCAATTTCAGGCCATCCAGATAGTTGTTCTGGCTCAGGCCGACGGAAGAGAAGCCACGGATAATCACGAAGTCATAGGTATTGGAAGCGCCGCGACTGCTTACCGTTACGCCCGGCGTGTAACCCAACGCTTCTTTTACTGACTGGAATTGATGCATCTGCATCTCTTCGTTAGTGACCACCGAAACCGACTGTGGCGTTTTTTCGATAGGTGTATCAGTTTTGGTGGTAGTGGCGGAACGCTTCGCGGCGATGGTCGGAGCCGGTCCCCAGGCACTTTCCTGCGCGGCAGGCGCTGCGGTTACGGTAATGGTTTCTTCTTTCGGTTGAACCGCCGCCTGTGCATAGACAGACATGCCGCTAACCGCTGTGGCTACTACAACTGCGATTTTACGCAGTGAGGAGTTTGGCTGAGCAGTTTTAAGACGCGCCATTGGTATATCTCTGATGAAAGTGAATGATAACGTAAACGATAATTATTATTATAACCGCAGCATGATAGGCGAAATATCGTCGCAATGGCAAGCGATACGCGGCCCTACGAAAACTAAGGGGTTAAGAAATAACCAGATGAAAAGGAAGGGTTAATAAATTAGACTGAAATGTTATTTATAGGGGATTTGCCGGATGGCGACGTAAGCGTCTTATTCGGCCTACGTCGCGCGTAATAGAGTCGTAACGGTGTAGACCGGGTAAGCACAGCGCCACCCGGCACTATTACCGTGATTAATTGCCGCCGAACATCTCCTTAATCCAGCCGGCAACGCCGTCGCTCTTCTCTTCTTTCGGCGGCTGTTGCTGCGCAGGCTGCTGCGGCTGAGACGACTGATCGAACGGATTGCCTGACGGCTGCTGTTGCTGCTGCATCATCTCGCCCTGCTGGCACAGCGTATTTGGATCGTCCGTCCAGACCGGCAGAGTGCGCATACCGCCGCTACAGACAAAATTACCGTCGTAATCAACGCCCATATCCACCACATCTTCCGGCGGCGTCAGAACTAAAGGCGTCGGCGTCTGGTTCGCCAGATAGCGCTGGTAAATCGCCATCGCGCCGCTGGCGCCGTACAATTTCGTCGGCTGGTTGTTATCACGGCCTACCCAGGTGATAGTCACCTGGCTGCCGTCGATACCGGCAAACCAGGTATCGACATTGTTGTTTGTCGTCCCGGTTTTACCCGCCAGATGCAGACCCGGATATTTCGCGCCAAGCTGACGCCCCGTACCACGCTGGACGACCTGCTGCATTGTCCAGAGCGTCAGGTAAGCCGCCTGTGCCGGTACAGCGCGTTCAGCTTGCGGATAACTTTGGTACAGCACTTTACCATCTTCCGCAATAACCGAACGCAGCGCTGATAACGGCGCGCGATTTCCGCCGCTGGCGATAGTCTGGAACGCCTGCGCCACTTCGATCGGCGTCAGGTTCAGCGCCCCTAACAGCATCGCCGGAACCGGATTGAGCTGATCTTTCGGCACGCCGAGCTTCGTCCAGGTATCGGTTACCGCCGGTAGACCTAACGCCATCCCCAGATTGACCGTCGGTACGTTCATTGAGCGAGTTAACGCATCCACCAGCATCACTTTCCCGCTTTCGCTGTAGCGACGATCGTCGTTCTGCGGCGACCAGACCTGACCATTCGGCTGGCGCAGAGAAATCGGCGCATCGGCAATCCAGGTGTTCAGACGATATAAGTTCGGCTGACTTAACGCGGTCAGATAGGTCGCCGGTTTAGCCAGCGACCCGATGGAACGGCGCGCCTGCATGGCACGGTTATAGCCGGCATACTGCGGCTCCGCCCCGCCAACCATCGCGCGCACCTCGCCGCTAAAGCGATCCACCACCACCATCGCAGTTTCCAGATCGCTCAATTTACGCTGCTTCTTCAACGCCGGAATGCCTTCGACAACGGCTTTTTCTGCGGCATCCTGCGCCACGGAGTCAAAGGTGGTGAAGATCTTCACGCCGGAGAGATCTTTAATTTTATCCCCCAGCTTCGCCTGCAGTTCCTGACGAACCATCTGCATAAACGCTGGCTGCGGTGAAATAACGCCGCCACGCGGCTGTACGCCAAGCGGACGTGCGCTCAGCATGTCATAGAGTTCCTGATCGATGATTTTCTGCTGCTGTAACAGGCGTAACACCAGGTTACGACGCTCCAGCGCCAGTTTCGGGTTGCGCCACGGGTTATAAATCGACGCCCCTTTTACCATCCCCACCAGTAACGCCTGCTGATCGAGGCTCAGTTCCTCTACCGGACGACCAAAGTAATACAGGCTCGCCAGAGGAAAACCGCGAATTTCATTGTCCCCGCTTTGACCGAGGTAGACCTCGTTCATGTACAGCTCAAGAATACGATCTTTACTGTAACGGGCATCCATGATCAGCGCCATGTAGGCTTCATTCGCTTTACGCCAGTATGATCTTTCGCTGGAGAGGAACAGGTTCTTCACCAGCTGCTGGGTTAGCGTACTGGCCCCCTGCACCGTGCGTCCCGCCGTCAGGTTGGCCAGCACCGCACGCCCGATAGAGTAAAGACTAATGCCATCATGCTCATAGAAATGACGGTCTTCCGTCGCCAACAGCGTATCGACCAGCAGATCCGGGAAACCGCTGCGCGGGACGAATAAACGCTGCTCGCCATTTGGCGAAGAAAGCATGGTGATAAGCCGCGGATCGAGACGGAAGAAGCCAAACTGGCGGTTGTTATCCAGATTGACGATGGTTTCCAGACGCCCGTCACTGAACGTCAGCCGCGCGCGCACCTGCCCTTCTTTGCTGTCCGGGAAGTCAAACGGACGACGGATCATCTCAATGCTATTGGCCTGCACGGTAAATTCGCCGGGACGGGTCATCTTCGTCACCAGACGATACTGCGTCGCTTCCAGCAATTTCACCATCTCGTTTTTGCTGACAGGCATGTCTGGCTCAAGGTTCACCATCCGGCCATATACCGCCGCCGGAAGCTGCCAGACCTTGCCATCGATACGGCTGCGGATTTTTTGATCCAGATAGACGCCGTAAATGGCGAACAGCACCACAAAAACGATAAACAGTTTTAGCAATAGCCACAGCCAGCCGCGCTTGCCACGAGGCTTACGCCCTTTGCCCTTACCTTTACGCGGCATCGGTTCTTCATCCTCATAGTCATCATCATAATCGTCGTCATGCTGCCGACGACGGCTCACCTTTTGTTTCACAGGACGTGACGGTTTCCCCTTACGTCCAATCGGCTCGCGGTCATTCCCCGCCATGCTTTTTCTCCGCAACATACAGGCGCAAAGGCCCGATTCTCTATTCTTCCGCCAGACGACAGAAGAAGAAATCTCTCAATTATTACCGCTCTTTCGCCGGATGCGGCATAACGCCTTATCCGGCCTACAGTTACATTACGAATACTTCTTCGTGCGCCGCGTTGGGGCCGTATTCGCCGGATCGTCCGGCCAGACATGTTTGGGGTAACGGCCCTTCATCTCTTTTTGCACTTCGCGATACGCCCCCTGCCAGAAAGCGCTTAAATCGCGCGTAATCTGTAGCGGTCGCTGCGCTGGCGAAAGCAGTTCCAGCACCAGCGGCACGCGGCCCTGAGCGATGGTTGGGGTCTTCGCTTCGCCAAACATTTCCTGCATTCTGACCGCCAGTGCGGGCGGGTTATCTTCATGATAACGAATCGTTATTCGGCTTCCCGTCGGCACAGTGTAATGCCCAGGCAGTTCACTATCCAGACGTTGCAGCATGGCATAGTCAAGCAGTCCCCGTAACGCCTGAGTCACATTCAGAGATTTCAGACTCCGTAACGACTGTACGCCTGTCATGTGCGGCAGCAACCAGTTTTCCAGAGTCGCCAGCAGCGACGCCTCATCCACGGCAGGCCAGTCATATTCCGGCAGCCATTTCGCCGCACAGTGCAGACGCAGACGGAACTGCTCCGCTTCCAGCGTCCAGTTAAGGACGGCCAGACCTTTATCGCGGATGCCGTTCAGCATCGCCTGATGAAGCTCCTCTTCAGACGGTTTCGCCAGTGGCTGAACACTAACCGTCAACTGTCCAATACGCATTCTGCGCCACGCTTTCAACGTTCCCTGCGCTTCGTCCCATTCAACCGTGTCAGACTGGCGCAGTAAATCAGGACACGCCTGAATCAGCGAGGCGATATCCAGCGGCTGCGCCAACAATATTCGGGCGTCCGGCGAGGCGCTACCTTGCAGCAACAGCGGCGCGATCAGCCATTCATGACGTCCCAACGCGTCATCCGCATCTAACATCGCGCCCATACCATTGGCTAACTGATAGCGCCCTTCCTGACCACGACGCCGCGCGATGCGGTCGCTAAACGCTCTGGCCAACAGCGGCATAATAAGCGCGCTATCCGGCTCGCCATTACGCACCTGCAGCCGTTTTAAAAGCTGCTGGCTACGCTGCTGCCAGCCCGGCTGTCGCCGCGAAAATAGCACGCTTAAATCCGTACCACCGCCGCGCGGCGGGTCCTCAAGGATGGCCGCGAGCATGGCGGCGGTGGCGGCACTATCGCCCTCGCCGGCGTTGACTAACATCGCCGCCAGGCGCGGATCGTTACCTGTTGCCGCCATTTTCTGCCCGCGCGCGCTTAACCGCTCGCCCTCCAGCGCGCCTAACATCAATAATAAACGGCGGGCGGCCTGAAGATTCACCTCCGGCGGCCTGTCCAGCCAGAAAAGCGATGCCGGATCGTGACATCCCCACTGCAACACTTCCATCAACAAACCGGAGAGGTCGCTGTGTAAGATTTCCGGATCGCTTTGCGCCGCCGCCCGCTCCGCCTGTTCTTTGGCCAGCAGATGTAAACAGATTCCCGGCGCCAGTCTTCCGGCGCGCCCCGCGCGCTGCGTCATTGACGCCTGACTGATACGCTGCGTAACCAGCCGCGTCAGTCCCGTTCGCGCGTCGAATCGCGCCACGCGCTCCTGAGCGCTATCGACGACCAGACGAATCCCTTCAATCGTCAAACTGGTTTCGGCAATGTTAGTCGCCAACACCACTTTACGCATCCCGGCGGGGGCGGGAACAATCGCTTTGCGTTGCGCTTCCAGAGACAATGCGCCATACAGCGGACAAAGCAGGACATCGCTCCCTACCCGCGACGCCAGATGTTCATGAACGCGCTGTATTTCGCCTACGCCGGGTAAAAATAGCAGCAGCGAACCGTTTTCATTGCGCAGCAGTTCCGCTGTCGCCATCGCGACGGCTTCATCAAAACGCAAATGCGCCGCGAACGGCTGATAACGTCGCTCCACCGGGAACGCGCGCCCCTCCGAGACGATCGTCGGCGCATCAGGCAGTCGCTGACAGAGCTTGTCGTTATCCAGCGTCGCAGACATGATTAACAGCCTGAGATCGTCACGGAGCCCTTGCTGGATATCCAGCAACAGCGCCAACGCTAAATCCGCCTGTAAACTGCGCTCATGAAATTCATCCAGTATCACCAGCCCCACGCCGCGTAATTCGGGATCGCGCTGAATCATTCTGGTCAATACGCCTTCTGTCACCACTTCCAGCCGGGTACGCGGCCCCACGCAGCTTTGCGCGCGCATCCGGTAACCTACCGTTTCGCCAGGCTTTTCATTCAACGCTTCCGCCAGACGCTGCGCGACATTACGCGCCGCCAGACGACGCGGTTCAAGCAGGAGAATTTTTCCAGCAACCGGACCTTGTTGCAGGAGTTGCAACGGCAGCCAGGTGGATTTCCCCGCCCCGGTAGGCGCGGACAACAAAACCTGCGGCGCGGTTTTTAGGGCTGTCAACAATTCAGGCAATACGGCGGCAACGGGCAATGACGTCACAAACGGCTCCACGGGGTTAACTTTCTTTGCGCCGCATTGTAGCATCGTGTTAATCCATAACCGAGTATCCCTATGTCTGAGCCAAAACGGCTATTTTTTGCGATTGACTTACCCGACGACGCGCGCACGCAAATTATCGCCTGGCGCGCCGCTCATTTTGCGTCTGAAGACGGACGCCCCGTCGCAGCGGCGAACCTGCACCTGACGCTGGCCTTTTTAGGCGACGTCAGTAACGATAAGCAGCGCGCGCTTGCGCAACTGGCCGGACGAATTCGCCAGCCGGGCTTTACGCTACATCTGGATGACGCCGGTCAGTGGCTGCGTTCACGCGTGGTGTGGCTGGGGATGCGCCATCCGCCGCGCGGGTTGTTGCAGTTGGCTAATATGCTGCGCGCGCAGGCCGCCCGCAGCGGTTGTTACCAAAGCCCGCAGCCTTTTCACCCGCATATTACGCTGCTGCGCGACGCCAGCCATACGGTGGCTATCCCGCCGCCGGGCTTTTGCTGGTCATTTCCGGTTACGTCATTTGCGCTTTACGCCTCTTCGTATGGGCAAGGCCGTACCCGCTATGCCGAGCTGCAGCGCTGGACGCTGGGCGAATAATAATGAAGGAATGTCGATGCTATTCTCCCCCCCTTTACAACGCGCTACGTTGATTCAGCGCTATAAACGTTTTTTAGCCGATGTGATCACCCCTGACGGTACGACGCTTACGCTGCACTGTCCTAATACCGGCGCGATGACCGGCTGCGCCACGCCAGGCGATACCGTCTGGTATTCGACATCAGAAAATACTAAACGCAAATATCCGCATACCTGGGAATTAACTGAAACGCAATCCGGCGCATTCATTTGCGTGAATACGCTGCGGGCGAACCAGCTAACGAAAGAAGCGATTCAGGAGAATCGCCTGCCGGCGCTGGCGGGGTACAATATTCTGAAAAGTGAAGTCAAATATGGCACCGAGCGCAGCCGTATAGATTTTATGTTACAGGCAGATTTCCGCCCGGACTGCTATATTGAAGTGAAATCGGTCACGTTAGCGGAAAAAGAAAACGGTTATTTTCCCGACGCCATCACCGAACGAGGGCAAAAACATCTTCGGGAGTTGATGGGCGTTGCGGCGGCAGGTCATCGCGCGGTGGTGGTGTTCGCGGTGCTGCACTCCGCCATTACACGTTTTTCACCCGCACGTCATATCGATATAAAATACGCGCAGCTATTGAGCGAGGCTCAGAATAAAGGCGTGGAAGTTTTAGCTTATAAAGCAGAACTTTCAGCCCAAAAAATGGAACTGAACGAACCAGTACCCATAACGTTGTAGTGGAATAACAGCCTGATTATTAAGTATTCTGGCCGCGTGCGTAAATACGCTTTTCCTCACAGGGTTGTCAAGTGTTACGTTTAGATAATTGCTATCCGGAAAAGCATCTGCTATTTATAGCGACCTGATTTTCCCCCGAACATGGGGATCGATAGTGCGTGTTAAGGAGAAGCAACATGCAAGAAGGGCAAAACCGTAAAACATCGTCCCTGAGTATTCTCGCCATCGCTGGGGTGGAGCCGTACCAGGAGAAACCGGGCGAAGAGTATATGAACGAAGCCCAGCTATCGCACTTCAAGCGTATTCTTGAAGCATGGCGTAATCAACTCCGGGATGAAGTCGATCGCACTGTGACGCACATGCAGGACGAAGCCGCCAACTTCCCCGATCCGGTCGATCGCGCCGCGCAGGAAGAGGAGTTTAGCCTGGAGTTACGTAATCGTGACCGTGAGCGCAAACTGATCAAAAAGATCGAGAAGACGCTGAAGAAAGTGGAAGATGAAGACTTCGGTTATTGCGAGTCCTGCGGGGTGGAGATTGGTATCCGCCGCCTGGAAGCGCGTCCAACAGCCGATCTGTGCATCGACTGCAAAACGCTGGCTGAAATTCGCGAAAAACAGATGGCGGGTTAATCCCGTTCGTTTCTACCCTATTTATGACAGGCGGGAGTTTTCCCGCCTTATTCTTTATTGCCCGCAGCATGACTGACTCACACTATATTGGCCGTTTCGCGCCGTCGCCATCCGGCGAACTGCATTTCGGCTCGTTAATCGCCGCCCTCGGCAGCTATCTACAAGCCCGTGCGCAACGCGGAATTTGGCGCGTTCGCATAGAGGATATCGACCCCCCACGTGAAGTTCCCGGTGCCGCAGCGACCATTCTGCGCCAGCTGGAACATTACGGCCTGCACTGGGATGGCGAGGTCTTATGGCAATCACAGCGTCATGAGGCTTATCGCGAGGCGCTGGCCTGGCTTCACGAGCAGGGGCTGAGCTACTACTGCACTTGCCCCCGCTCGCGCATTCAACGTCTGGGCGGTATTTACGACGGCTATTGCCGGACGTTATATCACGGGCCGGAGAATGCCGCCGTCAGAATTAAACAGCAGCATCCGGTGATGCGTTTCCATGATGCCTTGCGCGGCGACATCCAGGCTGACCCACAGCTGGCGAGCGAAGATTTTATTATCCACCGCCGCGACGGACTGTTTGCTTATAATCTGGCCGTGGTGGTCGACGATCATTTTCAGGGGGTGACGGAGATCGTCCGCGGCGCAGATTTAATCGAACCCACTGTCCGACAACTTTCGCTGTATAAACAGTTTGGCTGGCGTGCGCCAGGCTACGTGCACCTTCCGCTGGCGCTCAACGAACAAGGCGCTAAACTTTCCAAGCAAAATCATGCGCCTGCGCTTGCGACAGGCGATCCGCGCCCGGTACTGATCCAGGCATTGCGCTTTTTAGGCCAACGCGACGTCGTAGCGTGGCAGGAGATGTCTGTTGAGGAGTTGCTGCGCTTTGCGGTGGCGCACTGGAGGCTTACAGCCGTACCCACATCGGCTAATGTAAATCCGGCATTCTCAAATGCGTCTCGCTGAGCTATGATTAGCCGCTATTTTTGCTCATCGTCTTTCGCATTGCTGCGGCGTTAATGATGCTTACAGCCCAGGTCGCGTTGCTCTCTTACGCCCGTCTGCCGTAATGCGAAAGACATAGAGTAAGTTGATCTTATTAATGTATGACACTACCGAGGTGCGCTATTTTTACCCGAGTCGCTAATTTTTGCCGTAAGGTGTTAAGCCGCGAGGAGAGCGAGGCAGAACAAGCCGTCGCCCGTCCACATATGACGATTATCCCGCGTGAACAGCACGCTATCTCCCGCAAAGATATCAGTGAAAATGCCCTCAAGGTACTGTACAGGCTGAACAAAGCGGGCTATGAAGCCTACCTGGTCGGCGGCGGCGTCCGCGATCTCCTGCTCGGCAAAAAGCCGAAGGATTTCGACGTGACCACCAACGCAACACCGGATCAGGTACGGAAATTATTCCGCAATTGCCGTCTGGTGGGGCGTCGTTTCCGCCTGGCTCACGTGATGTTTGGCCCGGAAATTATCGAAGTGGCAACGTTTCGTGGTCATCATGAAGGCAGTGAAAGCGACCGTACGACCTCTCAGCGTGGGCAAAACGGTATGCTGCTGCGCGATAATATCTTCGGCTCTATCGAAGAAGATGCCCAGCGCCGCGATTTCACCATTAACAGCCTTTACTACAGCGTAGCGGATTTTACCGTACGCGATTACGTCGGCGGGATGCAGGATCTGCAAGAAGGCGTGATTCGCCTGATCGGCAATCCGGAAACGCGCTACCGCGAAGATCCGGTTCGAATGCTGCGCGCCGTGCGTTTCGCTGCGAAGCTCAATATGCGTATCAGCCCTGAAACGGCTGAGCCAATCCCGCGTCTGGCAACCTTGCTAAACGACATTCCTCCCGCGCGCCTGTTCGAAGAGTCGCTGAAGCTGTTGCAGGCGGGGAACGGTTTTGAAACCTATCAACAACTGCGGGAATACCACCTCTTCCAGCCGTTGTTTCCTACTATTACGCGTTATTTCACCGAAAACGGCGACAGCGCAATGGAACGCATCATTGCGCAGGTGTTGAAGAATACGGATAACCGCATCCGTAACGAGATGCGCGTTAATCCGGCATTTTTGTTTGCCGCCATGTTCTGGTATCCGCTGCTGGAGATGGCGCAAAAAATCGCTCAGGAGAGCGGTCTGGCCTATTACGACGCTTTCGCGCTGGCCATGAATGACGTGCTGGATGAAGCCTGCCGTTCGCTGGCGATCCCGAAACGCCTTACCACGCTTACCCGTGATATTTGGCAGCTTCAGTTACGGATGTCGCGACGCCAGGGCAAACGCGCCTGGAAGCTGATGGAACATCCCAAATTCCGCGCCGCGTTTGATTTGCTGGAGCTGCGCGCTCAGGTGGAAAATAATACTGAGCTGCAACGTCTGGCGCAGTGGTGGGCCGAGTTTCAGGCTTCCGCGCCGCCGGAACAAAAAGGGATGCTCAACGAGCTGGACGACGATCCTGCTCCACGCCGCCGCCGTTCACGTCCGCGCAAACGCGCGCCGCGCCGCGAGGGAAGTGCGTGACTGTCGTTTATATCGCCATTGGCAGCAACCTCGCCTCCCCTTTGGAGCAGGTTAATGCTGCCGTGAAAGCGATCGGTGAAATCCCTGACAGCCGAATCGTGGCCGTTTCCTCGTTTTACCGCACACCGCCATTAGGCCCACAGGATCAACCCGATTACCTGAACGCCGCGGTGGCGCTGGATACCACTCTCGCCCCCGAAGAATTGCTTAACCATACCCAGCGCATTGAGCTACAGCAGGGCCGTGTGCGTAAAGCTGAACGCTGGGGGCCGCGAACGCTGGATCTCGACATTATGCTGTTTGGCGATGAAGTCATTAACACTGAGCGCCTGACGGTTCCGCACTACGATATGGAAAACCGCGGCTTTATGCTGTGGCCGCTGTTTGAAATCGCCCCGGAATTGCTCTTCCCAGGCAATACTCCGTTAAAAAACTATCTTGCTGCTTACCATCCTCACTGTCCCGCCCTCTGGTAATTTCGCTGTTAAAATAGCCGTTAAAAACTGTAAAATTATTTATACTAAACTATGAACTTAAAACAATTAATCATTCAATCAATAAATTAAATTTCATTTAATTTAAAATTAAATATTATTTAATTAAAAAAACCACTTACAAACAAAAAACCCCAATCAATTGAAAAGTAAGGAAATAATACCATTCTAATTTAGTTAGTTAAACCTCTAAGTTTCCAGATTACATCAAAAACCAAAAAAAACAATATAAAAATAAAATATCATCTTTACGATGAATTTTTAATAAAAAACAATTCACTCAACGGATTTTACAATGGAAAATAATGTCTGTATAAATCCCCACGAGTTCATAATTTTATTATGAGCTCACAACTAATTTTTTATAAGGATATTTTATGAATACGAAGTTACTGGCCCTTTCTGTCATCTTGTCCGCAAGTGTGTCCACATCTGCATTTGCATTGGATGGCGGTCAACTGAACTTTGCGGGTCTGGTAAGTGATAATACTTGCGATATGCACGTTGACGGAGGCGCGCAGGATAAAGACATTCAGTTATCAACAGCCTCTGTTGCTGAAGTCAATACTGCAGGCGACGTGAACCTCGCAACCCTCGGCGCAAAACCGAAGCTGTTCTCAATTACTGTCGATTGCAGTAACTCAGGAATGGATCTCACAGCGAAGCCGAACGCCACCATGGTGATGAGTTCACTGTTCTACAGTAACAGCCGCGGCACCCTGAATAACGATACCAGCATTAACAACCCATCAAGCGGTGTAAATCTGGCAATCCATAATGTTAAGGCTGATGGTACCTTCAAGCAGGTAAAAGTAAATGATCCTGCTGATGAATATACCGCTACTTTTAATACTAGCGGTGTAGCAAGCTGGGACTTTGCTGCTTCCTATGTGACACAAAACAAGACACTGGTACCGGTTGTTGCTGGCTTTGTAAAAAGCAACGCCGCTTACACTATTACTTATCCGTAATATTTACTTGTTATAAAGCGTCAACGAAAGGAAATAGTAGATGCTATTTCCTTTAATATCTATTCCGTTCACGGAGGAACAATAATGATTAAAGCACACGCTTTTACACTCGGGTTAATCAGCGCGATAGGCATGTTAGGTAGCCAATACGCGGCTGCTGATATCGTGCTTTCGGGTACGCGTATTGTATATAAAGAAGCACAAAAAGAAGCCGTCATTCGCATGGAAAATAAAGGCGAAAGGCCGCTGTTAGTACAAGCCTGGCTGGATACTGGCGATGATAACGCCGACCCTAGCACGCTAAATGTCCCCTTTACCGTTGTTCCTCCCGTTTCGCGTATTGAAGCAAAGCGTGGACAAACGGCAAAGATCACCTACACCGGCAACAAAGCTCTCGCTAAAGACCGAGAAACGGTTTACTGGTTTAACGCTCTGGAAATCCCCCCAAAAGTCAGTGAGCAAGATGCCAAAGGGAAAAACCTGCTACAGCTAGCATTTCGTACCAGAATTAAACTTTTTTACCGTCCGGACGGGCTGGAAGGCTCTGCGGCTGAAGCCCCCAGCAAATTAACATGGCGCGCACAGCAAAAAGACGGGCACCTGGTTATTCACATGAGTAACCCTACCCCTTATTTTGTCTCATTTAACTCTATCAATATTATCTCTGGCGGCAAAAAATATGAAGTACAGCCATCAATGTCAGAACCGAAGAGTGAAATGGATTTATTGGTAAAAGGGTTAAACAGCAAACCGACAGGCGCCACTCTGGAATATCATGCAATTAGCGATTTTGGCGGTGGAATAAAGGGCAAGGCCAATCTTTAATATTTTCAATTTTAATGTTTCACTGTGGAATTGTTATGTCGTATGCACCGAGTCATATTAAGTTTAAATACCTTGCTCAATTTGTTGCGTGCTGTACAACACTCGCGTGCAGTCATACAGTCCTGGCAGATGGGGAGAAGGTTGAATTTGACCAAAGCTTTCTAATGGGGCGCCAGGCAAATAGCATCGATTTAAGTCGTTATACACAAGGCAACGCTGCTCTACCTGGCACTTATGACGTCAGTATTTTTGTCAATGATAAATCCAACAGCAGTAAAAAAATTGAATTTATCGATATGGGTAAAGGCCAAAGCGCCCAGGCTTGTTTAACGCCGACCATGTTATTACAGCTTCATATTCGTCAACCCGAACGTAAAGATAACAATGAAGCCGTTTTGCGTAAAAGCACAGGGGATGGGGAAGACTGTCTTAATCTCTCCACCCTGATTCCCTTCTCATCTGTGCGTTACGATATGAGTGAACAACGCCTGGATATCACCGTACCGCAAGCGTTCGTTATGGCAGGGTATACCAATTATGTTGACCCTTCTCTGTGGGATGACGGTATCAATGCCGCCATGCTCTCATATAATCTCAATGCCTGGCGTAACGAGAACAACGGCATAAACAACGACAGCTTCTACGTGGGTTTAAATGGCGGAATTAATCTTGGCGGGTGGCATTTCCGTTCGCAGGGCAACTACTCGTGGGACAATAAAGGTAATAGATCCTTTGATTTCCAGAATCGCTATGTACAACATGATATTACCTCGCTTCGCTCACAGATTGTCTTAGGCGAAACAAGCACGTCAGGGGATGCATTTGACTCCGTTCGTTTTCGGGGCGCTCGCCTGTACAGTGAATCACGCATGTTGCCTAGCGCATTAGCCAGCTATGCGCCCGTTGTACGTGGTGTTGCGAAAAGTAACGCTAAAGTCACGATCACCCAAAATGGCTACAAGATATACGAAGCAACCGTCCCTCCTGGGCCATTTGAAATTAACAACCTGACGCCTTCGGGCTATGGTGCCGACCTGGACGTCACCGTCGAAGAAGCCGACGGTTCAAAACACACCTTCAGCCAACCATTTTCATCGCTAGTGCAGATGATGCATCCCGGTGTAGGCAGTTGGGATATCAATATTGGACAGGTCAATCAGGATGAGTTAGTCGATAAACCCGGCCTCGCCCAGGGGACATTTTATTATGGGCTGAACAATACCTTTACAGGTTATACCGGCTTTCAGGCCACGGACAATGGCTTCTACGCTGGATTGCTAGGTGCCGGTATGAATACTGTTCTCGGGGCGGTTTCTATCGATATTACGCAATCACATGCCGACATTCCCGACGATAAAAGTTACGAGGGGCAGAGTTACCGTGTTGCATGGAATAAATTTTTCGCACCCACAAATACATCGCTCAATATTGCGGCATATCGCTATTCAACCAAAAACTACCTTAGCCTGAATGATGCGCTATTGCTGATTGATAACGCGAATAATCCGACGAATGGTGATTACCACAGCATGTTGAGTGACAGACGCCTGAAAAATCAGTTCAACGTCAGCCTCAACCAAAGTTTGCAGAACGGTGACACAAATTATGGTTCATTATATTTAACGGGTACATGGAGCGACTACTGGGTTTCCAATAACACACAGAGCAGCTTCTCTTTTGGTTATAGTAATTCATTCAACTGGGGCAGCTACAGCGTCAGTCTGCAACGCAGCTACAACGAAGATGGCGATGAAGACGATTCAGTCTATGTCAGCCTGTCGATTCCGTTGGATAGATTATTCGGCACTGAACCCGACGCAGGTGGATTCCGCACGCTCAATACCAGTATGAGTAATGATTTTGATGGCACGAGCCAATATAACGTCAGCGCTAATGGCAACAGTGCGGATAATAAATGGAACTACAGCGTAGGCACCGGATACAACCTGGCGAAAGAGAGCCAGGATATCGCCACGGTCAACACCTTTGTGGGTTACGAATCCCCCTGGGGCACACTCTCTGGTTCTGCCTATGCCAGTAACAATAGTTCTCGTCAGTATTCATTAAGCACCGATGGCGGCTTTGTCTTGCACCGCGGTGGGTTAACCTTTACCAGTGATAGCTTTACCTCCAATGACACGCTGGTTGTCGTTAACGCTCCGGGTGCGGAAGGTGCCAACCTTAACTATGGCAACAGTACCATTGACCGTTTTGGTTATGGCGTGAGTAATTCCCTTTCTCCTTACCGTGAAAACACGATTTCTCTCGGCATTAGCAATCTGGAAAACGATGTTGAGCTAAAGAGCACAAGTACAACGCTGGTGCCAAGGCAAGGGGCCGTTTTGTTCAGTAAATTTGAGACCGATCAGGGGCGTTCTGCCATCCTGAATCTGATACGCAGCGACGGGTTACCCGTGCCTTTTGCCGCAGAATTGGTTACATCAAAAGGAACGGTCATCGGCGCAGTAGGGCAAGGTGGCGTCGCTTTTGTGCGTGGTATTGATGAGCAGGGGGAACTCACGGTGAATTGGATAGAGAAAAATCAATCGCGCGCCTGTCGGGTTCGCTACCAACTGCCTCAAACTATGCCGGAAAAAGGGAAGCCACTGGTCCTCAATGCCGTGATGTGCTCAATGGAATAAATCTCAAGGAAAGATGATGAAACTGCATTTGTATAAGCTCTTTCCGCTTGCGGGAATATTGTTCTTAGGGAGTGGGCACACCGCTGTTCGGGAACAGCAGTTGAGCGTTGATTACACCGCCACCATTGAAGAAACGACTTGCGTGATAACGATAACCGCCGTAGGAAGTACAACACTAACCAGCAGTGGCAACGCCGCTTATATCCTGACCCTCCCGGAAATGGGGGTACTGGATATCAGCAACCGCACCAGTCTCTCGGAGGGCAATTTTCGGCTTTTGCCAACAGAGTGTAATAACAATATTAGTTCGCTAACAATGACCATCACTGGGACCACTAGCGTAAGCAGTTATTTAATTGACGGTGACACAGGGGTAGCAAATGCCGCCGAGAATATTGCTCTGGGATTTAAACCGATGGGCAGCGATGATGGAAGCCGCGTAAAGGTCGATGGCTCGCAAAAAGTCACCTGGACTAACGATCAGGTTAAGAACGGCTATGATCTCAGCGCCATGATCCGCCGCTCGAACAGCAGCGCAGGTCCGCTTCCTGGAGAGTTTTCCGCCAAAGCCACCTTTGTATTTACCTATCAATGATGAGGGCGAACACAATGTTTAACCTGCGCTTTTCATGTTTGCCGCTATTATTTATCGCATTTATCGAAATGAGCATGGCGGGCAGTAATTCACTAGAGCTCACCGTAAAGACAACTGTGGCGCCAGGAACCTGCACCATGCAGCTTTATGACAATAACCACTCGCCAGGCTCAACGATTAATATTGGTGATGTTTATATTCCTGAGGTCATTAATAAATCCAAAGCGGTTCCCTTCTCGCTGGTATTTAGTGACTGTACCGGCCTGGCGAAAGAGCAGGCGATAGTCATCATGACCAGCACCACAGGTTGCGATGGCGTTGGTGGTAGCGGTAATAGTTATAAAAATGCTTTAAGCGGCGCAGGGGCGGCATCGGGCGTATCCGCAGAGGTATGGACCACGGAAACACCGCAGAGTACCGGGAGCAAGCAACTTACGTGTAAAGCAGCCCCACAAAATATCGTCGATGTCAGCGGTGCGAAAGATCAAAACACCGTCGTCTGGCCGCTCAGCACGCGCATCGTGCCTGAGACGGGCAAAACGACCAACGACCTACAGCCCGGTTCATTTGCGACCCAGGCCGTTTTCACGGTTCAATATGAGTAATATGCCAATGACACGATACCTCCCTTTTCTGATCGCTGGCGCGCTTGGCGTATCGACAAATAGTGTTGCAAACGAAAACGTCGAAATTAAGGCTAATATTCTTAATAGCAGCTGCGAAATCACACTTGAGAATAATGGGTCCATTGATTTAGGTACGGTAGATGGCAGCTATTTTGTCAACCAGGGCACGCCCGATGATATGCAAAGTGGTGGCCGCGCTTTTTATATCACACTAAAGTCATGTTATATGGTTGGTAGCACTACCCCGAGTAAAATTACTTTTCACTTTACACCGTTATCGGGAAATTTCTCCCGTTACTCTAATCAAATATTTGCTAATGAGACCGCCAGCGGCCCACAAAACGTAGGCGTCATAATATTGTCAACATATGACGCCCAGAATATTTTTAATGTTCTGAATACTGATGGCACGCCGCGCAGCATTTATGATGTTAGCGCAACAGAATATGAAAATACCCGTTACCCGTTTTATGCCAGGATGCAAAAAATTGTACCCGGCCAGTCAATCACCAGCGGAGCCGTATCCGCCAGCGTGCTTGTGGGAGTAACCTATGAATAAATATGTTATGCGATATACCATAACCGAGCATAAACAGTAACATATCATGGATGATAATAATATGAAGAAGATTCTTTACCTGTTTTTTTTACTGCTGTTTACACAAAACTGCGCAATAGCGCAAAATACGTTCGTTTACGGTGGTAATGTTGATGGTTCCGGGAAACGCGGCCCTGACAGGGATGGTTCGCAAACGTACACCTACAGCACCGGCAATACGCTGGTCTTTTCCAGAACATCAACGCTGGCCCCTGCCAATATTAAACTTGATTTAGGTGGCGCTTACTGGCGCGGCGCAACGGTTGGGTTGCTTTACTGTACGCGGAGTTCAAAAGGCTCAGGAGGCCCCCTTACGATTACATCTGGCATAGTGGATTCTGGTTATAGTTATGGCGGACATAAACTATTTAAAACCAATCTCACTGGGTTGTATTATACGTTTCACGTCACTGAGCTCCATGGATTTCACGTATCCTCAAATATTACTGAGTTTTATCTCGGCGAACAAAATTCGCTTAATGTTACCCTGACCGATGATTACGGCTGGTGTAACAATAGTTCTACCGGTAAAACCCCAGAATATGTTGATACCCAAGGCGCATTAAGTCTGATGGGACAAATTGAGTTCTTCACCGATGCTACTTTCGACCCTGCTGGTGGTGAATCCATCACGCTATTAACGACTGAAGATTATGTTTTTCGGGTTAAAAATGAAAACCCAGGCAGTGGCATTAGTAGTTATAATGATAAAATAATCACCAACCTGGTGGGGGTCAACGTAACGCTGCCTACCTGTATGACGACGCCGGTACTGAGCGGTTCAACCGTTAGCGGTTCCACCGTAAAACTGGGCTCATACAGCCCAAATAGCATTATAAATGGCGCTACCCCAGTCCAGTTTGCTATTGAGCTGCAAAACTGTATTCGTATTCATAATATTGAAGTCAAAATGGCTAGCTCAGTTACCGGGGTGGATACTTCTCTGTTAGGGAATACCATTGCCAGTAATGCCGCTCAGGGCGTTGGTGTAGAGATCAGCGGCCTGGCTAACGCGGTAAGCCCACAAATGGTATTAATCCCCAATGACAGCAACTCAATTTATAAAGATTATGAAGATGAAGAGGCTGGCTCCAATGGGATTTATGGTGATGGCGGTTCTGGAAGTACCACCTCACAAACCCTCCACTTCCAGGCATTATTAAAACGCGACGGTAACAGCACGATTACTTCTGGGGAGTTTAAAGCCACTAGCGTTTTCACCATCAGCTACCCATAACCTCTTTCTTCCCCGGCAGGCAAACTGCCGGGATTTCCCTACAAAAAGCTAACGTCTCCCCCTCTCTTCCCCTACAATGCGGCCATTCTATTCATCAATATTATGGCCGGAGAGGTTATGAGCAAACCCACTACTATCGCTGTGCTGCAGAAATGCAAACAAGAGAAAAAGCGCTTCGCGACGATTACCGCCTACGACTATAGCTTTGCCAAACTGTTCGCAGACGTTGGCATCAACGTGATGCTAGTCGGCGACTCGCTGGGCATGACCGTGCAGGGGCACGACTCCACCCTGCCGGTGACCATTGAAGATATCGCCTACCACACCCGCGCGGTACGCCGCGGCGCGCCCAACTGCCTGCTGCTGTCCGATCTGCCGTTTATGGCCTACGCTACGCCGGAACTGGCGTTTGAGCACTCTGCCACGGTGATGCGTGCCGGTGCCAACATGGTCAAAATCGAAGGCGGCGCATGGCTGGTTGATACCGTGAAAATGCTCACCGAACGCGCGGTGCCGGTTTGCGGTCATCTGGGGCTGACGCCGCAGTCGGTCAATATTTTTGGCGGCTACAAGGTACAGGGCCGCGGCGACGCCGGACAAGTGCTGCTGGATGACGCGCTGGCCTTAGAAGCCGCTGGCGCACAGCTGCTGGTGCTGGAGTGCGTGCCGGTTGAGCTGGCAAAACGCGTGACCGAAGCACTGTCGATTCCGGTGATCGGCATCGGCGCGGGCAACGTCACCGACGGTCAGATCCTGGTGATGCACGATGCGTTTGGCATCACCGGCGGCCACATCCCGAAATTTGCGAAAAATTTCCTTGCCGAAGCTGGCGACATGCGCGCCGCCGTACGGCAGTATATGGCTGAAGTGGAGTCCGGCGTTTATCCGGGCGAAGAACACAGCTTTCACTAATTTTTCTAACCGTGCCGGATGGCGACGCGACGCGTCTTATCCGGCCTACAGATCCTCAACGGATGTAGGCCTGATAAGCGCAGCGCCATCGGGCAGGATCATCAAGCAACTCAAGGAGTCTTGTTGTGCTAATCATTGAAACCCTGCCGCTGCTGCGCCAGCATATTCGTCGTCTGCGTCAGGAAGGCAAACGCGTCGCACTGGTTCCCACCATGGGCAATCTGCACGACGGTCATATGAAGCTGGTCGATGAGGCAAAAGCCCGGGCTGATGTGGTGTTCGTCAGCATTTTCGTCAATCCGATGCAGTTTGACCGGCCGGACGATCTGGTGCGTTATCCGCGCACGCTGCAGGAAGACTGTGAAAAGCTGAACAAGCGCAAAGTCGATTATGTCTTTGCGCCAGCCGTTGAGGAAATTTACCCGCAGGGGCTGGAAGGCCATACGTACGTTGATGTTCCCGGCCTCTCCACCATGCTGGAAGGCGCCAGCCGTCCAGGTCATTTCCGCGGCGTCTCGACCATCGTCAGCAAGCTGTTCAACCTGATCCAGCCGGATATCGCCTGCTTTGGCGAGAAGGATTTCCAGCAACTGGCGCTGATCCGCAAAATGGTGGCGGATATGAGTTATGACATTGAGATCGTCGGCGTGCCGATTATTCGCGCCAAAGACGGTCTGGCGCTCAGCTCACGTAACAGTTATCTGACCGCAGAGCAGCGCAAAATTGCGCCAGGTCTACACAACGTGATGAATAGCATCGCTGAAAAACTGATTGCGGGTAATCGTGAGCTGCAAGAGATTATTGCCATTGCCGAACAGGAATTGAATGAAAAAGGCTTCCGTGCCGACGACATTCAAATCCGTGATGCCGACACGCTGCAGGAGCTGACGGAAACCAGCAAACGCGCAGTGATTCTGGCCGCCGCCTGGCTGGGTCAGGCGCGTCTGATCGATAATCAAAGCGTTACATTAGCCCAGTAGACAGGGGTTAAAAATCGGGCAATACTGCCTGAGAATTTCCAAAGCAGGCCACAAGCGCCTGCTTAGTCAAGATAAACGACAGGGTATAGATGTTATGATTCGCACCATGCTGCAAGGCAAGCTCCACCGCGTAAAAGTCACGCAGGCGGACCTGCACTACGAAGGTTCCTGTGCCATTGACCAGGATTTCCTCGATGCCTCCGGTATTCTGGAAAACGAAGCGATTGATATCTGGAACGTGACCAATGGGAAACGTTTCTCAACCTATGCGATTGCGGCTGAACGCGGCTCCAGAATCATCTCGGTGAACGGCGCGGCGGCGCACTGCGCTGAGGTTGGCGACATTGTGATTATTGCCAGCTTCGTCACCATGTCTGATGAAGAAGCGCGTACATGGCGGCCGAAAGTGGCCTATTTTGAAGGCGACAACGAAATGAAGCGTACCGCGAAAGCCATTCCGGTCCAGGTTGCCTGATAGTCCTTACCCCTGCGGCTGGTTGCTGATCAGCCGCGACATCGTTTCCAGCGAATCCGTGCGCAGAATATACAGCCTTTTGAGCAGCATCGGATTATCTCCCGGCTTCACCTTCCCTCTCACCGTGGTGACCGCCAGATGGAAACCGGCGTCTTTTGCTGCTTTGATCGCGGTCGCGTTATAGCCGCCAAAGGGATAAGAAAGATAAAATACGTGCGGAGTAAACTGTGCGAGCGCCCGCCGCGAGCGTTCAAAATCAAACAAAATATTATGGTAGCTTCGGCTATATAAAATCGGACGACGATGCCCGTCCACCCGATGTAAAAAGTGGGTATGTGACTGAAAATCAAAAACATCGCTTATCTTGCGCAATTCGGACACGCTCATAAATTGCAGCGACATGGGATTCCATTTTTGCGGATGGCGCTTAATACGCGATGAGATAATAAATGCCGTCGCTTTCATATCGTACTGCTTTAATACCGGATACGCATAGCGACTCACCGATTTAAGGCCATCGTCAAAGGTGATAGCCACCGCGCGCGCCGGGAAATTAGCGCGGTTATGGATGTAATCCTCCAGTTGGTACATCGTCAACGTGGCATAGCCGCGATCGCGAAGCCAGGTCATTTGATTGCTGAATGCCCGAACCGAAGTCGTGGTGGACGTATGGCGAAAACGGGTATTCTCTTCATCACGTAAGATGTGATGATAGGTCAAAATCGGAATGCCGTTGTCTTCCTGCGCATCCATGGCGCTGACATAAGCCAGCCTGTCGCCAATACGAATCTGATACCAGGTTTGATGTAGCCTGCCTTTCAGCTTGCTAATAATGGGGTAACGCAAATTATCCACTAATACGCCAAACGGGGCGCTACTGATGTCCGGCGCGTTATACACCGGCGTGTCCTTCCAGGTCACCAGATTCTGATTGCTGAGCGGCTTGTTAAGATCGCCCAGCCCATCTTCCACTTTTTGTTTTCCCTGCACGGATTCCAGATGGCCTTTATCGATAAACGCCACACCGAAGCCAAATTTAAAGGCATAATAATCAGCCGCAACAGGCGTTACGGAAAGAATTTGTCCGGCGCGGATATTCCCTACGGTCACCATTTTATCGCCAATCTGCGACCAGATGGCGGCGTCTTTCGTCGTTTGCATATAACGAGCGGGCAAGGCAGCCAACACATTACCGGAGAAAAAGAACAGCAAGATAAGGACAACGCGCATAACCATATATCATAACCGAGGCGAAAGAACGCCGTTATTGTAGCAAAAGCGTCGTCAATGGTATTGATCAAAACTCATACAAATCATGCAGCAATACAAAAGGCGGATTTTTCTGCTGCTGATGCCAGAGACTGGTGACATCCGGTGCGCCAAGCGCGACAATCTGGTCGCGAAATGCTGAACTGCTCATCGACTCTCGCAAAGGAAGCATTTCCTCTATCAATGAATAGCTGACACCTGAAATAACTTCACATTGAGAATGTTTATGGCTCATCAGCGACGCTACACGATAAGGCGCCGCGCCGGAAATGTCGGTTAAAAATATCACGCCTTCACCGGAGTCGGTGGCATGGAGGGCATCACACATCATACGGCTCAGCATGTTTGAGCTCAGGCCGCGCCAAAAATTGACCGCCCGGCATTGCGCCAACGGACCATTTTTTCTCTCCAGGCGATCAAGCATATCCTGTGCGCGATCGTCATGGCAGGTAATCACCCAACCTAACATAGCCTACCTCCTTAGCAGTCAAGTAGTTTATCAGGGTTACCAATCAGGAATGATGACAGCCGTCAAAAGTCTCCTCCTCCCTCCTGGAGAAGAGGAGAATCGTATCAGCTACGCAAACCGCGCCCACGCTGGATCAGCGACCAGCACAGCAGGTAGAAAGCGGCGATAAAGATCACCAGTACGCCAAATGTGGTGACCAGCGGCACATCATGGATACCCAGGAAGCCGTAGCGGAAGCCGCTGATCATGTAGACGATCGGGTTCAGGTGCGACAACCCTTGCCAGAACGGCGGCAGCAGCGTCAGCGAGTAAAATACCCCGCCGAGGTAGGTTAGCGGCGTCAGCACAAAGGTCGGGATCAGGCTGATATCGTCAAAGGTTTTCGCAAACACGGCGTTCAGCAGTCCGGCCAACGAGAACAGAATCGCGGTCAGAATCAGCGTTAGCGCGACAAATACCCAGGAATGCACCTGGAAAGGCACGAAAAAGAGCGAAATCGCCGTCACCAGAATCCCCACGCACAGCCCGCGCGCTACGCCGCCGCCGACAAATCCGGCGATGATCACGTGCGTTGGTACCGGCGCGACCAGCAGTTCCTCAATATTGCGCTGAAACTTGGCGCTAAAAAATGACGACGCGACATTCGCGTAGGAGTTAGTAATAACCGCCATCATAATCAGGCCCGGCACAATAAATTGCATATAACTAAAACCATGCATTTCGCCAATGCGCGAACCGATCAGGTTACCGAAAATAATAAAATAGAGCGTCATCGTGATGACAGGCGGCACCAGAGTTTGCACCCAGATCCGCATAAAGCGGTGGATCTCTTTCGCCCAGATGCTTTTAAGGGCAACCCAGTAAAGCTGCATCATGCGCGATCTCCTTGTTTTTCATGCACCAGAGACACAAACAGTTCTTCCAGACGGTTGGCTTTATTACGCATACTTAATACCTGAACCCCCTGCTCGCTCAGTTGGCTAAAAACGCTGTTAACTCCCTGCTCGCGTAACACTTCCACCTCCAGAGTCGAGGTATCCACCAGACGATATTGATAACCCGCAAGCTTAGGCAGCGGGCTTTTTGGCGCTAAATCCAGAATAAACGTCTCCGATTTCAGCTTTGAAA
The DNA here is from genome assembly GCF_046569105.1 of Salmonella sp. 741265073_HBA. NCBI lineage: Bacteria > Pseudomonadati > Pseudomonadota > Gammaproteobacteria > Enterobacterales > Enterobacteriaceae > Salmonella > Salmonella sp. 741265073_HBA. The sequence continues at coordinate 84,220 of NZ_JBKFRY010000007.1, forward strand.
GCAGATTTTTCATGGAGGTATTTTCCACCAGCTCGCCGTGCTGAATAATACCGATATTGCGGCACAGCATTTCCGCCTCTTCCAGATAGTGGGTGGTGAGAATAATCGTGGTGCCTTTGGCGTTTAAGTCTTTCAGGAATCCCCACATCGAGCGACGCAATTCGATATCGACGCCCGCCGTCGGCTCGTCGAGAATCAATAGTTTAGGTTCATGCATCAATGCGCGGGCGATCATCAGGCGGCGTTTCATCCCACCGGACAGCATCCGCGCGCGTTCACTACGTTTTTCCCACAGATCGAGCTGTTTTAAATACTTTTCGCTACGTAAAACCGCCTCTTTATGTTCCACGCCGTAATAACCGGCCTGATTCACTACGATCTGTTGCACCGTTTCAAACGGGTTAAAGTTAAACTCCTGTGGCACCAGTCCAAGCTGTCGCTTGGCGTTAACCACGTCTTTTTCCAGGTCGTAACCAAAAACGTTAACGCGCCCGGACGTTTTATTAACCAATGAGCTGATAATACCGATGGTGGTCGATTTCCCTGCTCCATTTGGCCCCAGAAGCGCGTAAAAATCCCCCGCTTCGACCTGCAAATCTATGCCGCGCAGCGCCTGAACGCCGCCGGGATAGGTTTTTTTAAGTTGTTGAAGTTCCAGCGCAATGGTCATAAATTCTCACTTACTTTACGTTCTTACACTTTATATATGGTTTAAATAACTACGGAGTTGCCCTATATTAGCCCAACGCACTTATTTGGTTACAGGTCGTTAACTTCCATGAAAGACATAGATACACTCATCAGCAACAATGCACTATGGTCAAAAATGCTGGTGGAAGAGGACCCCGGATTTTTTGAGAAACTGGCGCAAGCGCAAAAACCGCGCTTTCTATGGATTGGATGTTCCGACAGCCGCGTTCCCGCAGAGCGTTTAACCGGGCTTGAACCGGGCGAATTGTTTGTTCACCGTAATGTGGCTAACCTGGTTATTCACACCGATCTGAACTGTCTCTCCGTGGTTCAGTATGCGGTAGATGTTCTGGAAGTTGAGCATATTATCATTTGCGGCCACTCCGGTTGCGGCGGTATCAAGGCTGCGGTAGAAAACCCTGAGCTGGGCTTGATTAATAACTGGCTGCTGCATATTCGCGACATCTGGCTTAAACATAGCTCGCTGTTGGGAAAAATGCCTGAAGAGCAACGTCTGGACGCGCTCTATGAATTGAACGTCATGGAGCAGGTCTATAACCTGGGGCATTCCACCATTATGCAGTCAGCGTGGAAACGCGGGCAGAATGTGACCATTCACGGCTGGGCGTACAGTATCAATGATGGCCTGCTGCGCGATCTTGACGTCACCGCCACCAACAAAAAAACGCTGGAGAACGGCTATCATAAGGGTATCTCCGCCCTAAGTCTGAAATACATTCCCCACCAATAAGCCATTAGCTATAGGCCGGATAAGTCGCTTTAGCGACGCCATCCGGCATTTCTGCGCTTACTCGTCCAGCAGCACCACTTTACCAACATACGGTAGATGGCGATAACGCTGGGCGTAGTCGATACCGTAACCGACTACAAATTCGTCCGGAATCGAAAAGCCAACGAACTCAACCGGCACGTCCACTTCGCGGCGAGACGGTTTATCCAGCAGCGTACAAATCGCCAGCGATTTCGGCTCGCGCAGGCCCAGGATTTCACGGACCTTCGACAGCGTATTACCGGAATCAATAATGTCTTCGACAATCAGCACGTCTTTACCGCGAATATCCTCATCCAGATCTTTGAGGATTTTCACGTCGCGGGTGGTGGACATGCCGCTACCATAGCTGGAGGCGGTCATAAAATCGACTTCATGAGGAACCTGAACTTCACGGCACAGGTCCGCCATAAACATAAATGAGCCACGCAACAGACCTACCAGCACCATTTCACTGCCGCTGTCTTTATAACGTTCGGTAATCTGACGACCCAGCTCGGCAATACGTGCTTTGATCTCCGCTTCGGGGATCATGACTTCAACAGTATGTTTCATATTTATAACCATATGATTTAAAAACAAATCACTCAATGCCGGTGACTAATAACGCCGCATTGACGCGCAAGGCACGCAGTATAACAGCAAACGTATTCATTCGCGGCATTTGATAAGAAAGCTCATTTTGTGATGACGATCACACATGTTAATTCCTATACTTAATTGCTACTAAAAAATTAACAATTTGGGATGGTGTCTTTTTATGGCAGAAAATAACGCACGATCGCCACGATTACTCGTGACGCTGACGGCCCTCTTTGCAGCACTTTGTGGGCTGTATCTTCTTATCGGAGGTGTCTGGCTGGTTGCTATTGGCGGTTCCTGGTACTACCCCATCGCGGGCCTCGTGATGCTGGTTGTGGCCGGATTGCTATGGCGCAGTAAACGTGCCGCGCTGTGGCTGTATGCCGCCCTGCTGCTGGCGACAATGATTTGGGGCGTGTGGGAAGTCGGGTTCGACTTCTGGGCGCTCACGCCGCGTAGCGATATCCTGGTGTTTTTCGGCATCTGGCTAATATTGCCGTTTGTCTGGCATCGGCTGGTGGTTCCTTCCAGCGGCGCAGTAGCGGCACTGGTCGTGGCGCTGCTGATTAGCGGCGGCATTCTGACCTGGGCTGGCTTCAACGACCCGCAGGAGATCAACGGTACGCTTCGCGCCGACGCCACGCCCGCCGCAACAAGCTCGTCGATCGCCGACGAAGACTGGCCGGCCTATGGACGTAATCAGGAAGGCCAACGCTATTCGCCGCTGAAACAGATCACTGCGGATAACGTTCACCAACTGAAAGAAGCGTGGGTCTTCCGCACCGGCGATCTGAAACAACCCAACGATCCGGGCGAAATCACCAACGAAGTGACCCCGATTAAAGTCGGCGATACGCTTTATCTGTGTACAGCTCACCAGCGTCTGTTCGCGCTGGACGCCGCCAGCGGTAAAGAGAAGTGGCATTTTGATCCTCAGTTGAAGACCGATTCGTCTTTCCAGCATGTGACCTGCCGCGGCGTCTCTTATCATGAGGCCAAAGCGGATACCGCCTCGCCGGAGGTCATCGCCGACTGTCCGCGCCGCATTATCCTCCCGGTCAATGACGGTCGCCTTTTCGCGGTGAATGCCGAAACCGGCAAGCTGTGTGAAACCTTCGCCAACAAAGGCGTCCTGAATCTGCAAACCAATATGCCGGACACCACGCCGGGACTGTATGAACCGACGTCGCCGCCGATTATCACCGATAAAACGATTGTCATTGCCGGTTCGGTCACGGATAACTTCTCTACCCGCGAAACGTCCGGCGTTATCCGTGGTTTTGATGTTAATACCGGTAAACTACTGTGGGCCTTCGATCCAGGGGCGAAAGATCCGAACGCGATTCCAGCCGATGAGCACTCTTTTACCTTTAACTCGCCGAACTCCTGGGCGCCTGCCGCCTATGATGCGAAACTGGATCTGGTCTATCTGCCGATGGGCGTGACCACGCCGGATATCTGGGGCGGTAACCGCACGCCGGAGCAGGAACGTTATGCCAGCTCCATCCTGGCGCTGAATGCCACCACCGGGAAACTGGCCTGGAGTTATCAGACCGTCCATCACGATCTGTGGGATATGGACCTGCCGGCACAGCCGACGCTGGCAGATATTACCGTTGACGGTACTACCGTTCCGGTTATCTATGCGCCAGCGAAAACCGGTAATATCTTTGTGCTCGACAGACGTAATGGCGAGCTGGTCGTGCCCGCCCCGGAAAAACCGGTCCCGCAGGGCGCGGCAAAAGGCGATTACGTCGCCAAAACTCAGCCGTTCTCTGATTTAACCTTCCGCCCGAAAAAAGATCTCTCCGGCGCGGATATGTGGGGCGCGACCATGTTCGACCAACTGGTGTGCCGCGTTATGTTCCACCAGTTGCGCTATGAAGGTATCTTCACCCCGCCGTCCGAGCAGGGGACATTGGTATTCCCTGGCAACCTGGGGATGTTTGAATGGGGCGGTATTTCCGTCGATCCAGACCGTCAGGTCGCTATCGCTAACCCGATGGCGCTGCCGTTTGTCTCGAAGCTGATCCCACGCGGCCCGGGTAATCCAATGGAGCCGCCGAAAGACGCGAAAGGTACTGGTACAGAAGCAGGTATTCAGCCACAGTACGGCGTACCGTTCGGCGTCACGCTGAATCCGTTCCTTTCGCCGTTTGGCCTGCCGTGTAAACAACCGGCCTGGGGCTATATTTCCGCGTTGGATCTGAAGACCAATGAAATCGTGTGGAAGAAACGTATAGGGACGCCGCGCGACAGTATGCCGTTCCCGATGCCGGTTCCGGTGCCGTTCAACATGGGGATGCCCATGCTCGGCGGGCCAATCTCAACCGCCGGTAACGTGCTGTTTATCGCCGCGACCGCCGACAACTACCTGCGCGCTTATAACATGAGCAACGGAGAAAAACTGTGGCAGGGACGTTTACCCGCCGGAGGCCAGGCAACGCCGATGACCTATGAGGTAAACGGTAAGCAGTACGTGGTCGTTTCTGCCGGAGGCCACGGTTCGTTTGGTACGAAGATGGGCGACTATATCGTGGCCTATGCTTTGCCTGACGACGCGAAATAACCATTAATGCCCGGCGTATGCCGGGCATTGTGCCGGGTGGCGGCTTCGCCTTACCCGGCCTGCGTCACAGACATCGATTAGACCGTAAATCCTAACATCATTCCCGTATCTTCATGTTCTAACAGATGACAGTGCGCCATATAGGCATGTTCCTTCGGCGCGTCGTGATCGAACTTGACCAGCACTTCGCTGATACCGCCCTCAACGCGTACCGTATCCTTCCAGCCCGTTCTGTGCGCCGCTGGCGCTTTGCCGTTCTCTGACAGAATACGGAACTGCGTGCCGTGAATATGGAAAGGATGCAGCATCATGTCGCCCACGCCGGAAATCACCCAACGTTCATGTCGGCCTTTTTGCGCCGCGAACATCGGTTTGTTCATATCGAAGACCTGGCCGTTGATAAAGTTAGCGTTATGGAAGTCGAATTTTCCGCCGTGATTCATATTGCCCATCGCGCCATGATTCATCCCGCTGTGATCCATGTTGCCATGATCCATCTCGCCATGCCCCATATTGCCGCCCTGCATATGCGCGTTCATGCTGTCATGATCCATGCCGCTCATCGCCTGAGCGCCATATTTCTTCATCAGCATTTGCATCCCCATCATATCAAGGCGCGGGTCCATCGACAGTTTCAGGTTGCGCACCGTCAGCCCTTCCAGCGACGGCAGCGCCGGCATCGTCGTCAACGTATCCGGCAGCGTACCGGAGGCGGTAATCCGCAGCGGCTGGATACGCATCACCGGATGCGGTTTATCAAACGGAGCGATCGCCATTCCCATCTGGCTGACCGGCAGGGTCACCAGATCAAAGGCTTTCCCGTCGCTGATATCCACCAGCACTTCAAAACGCTCGCCCATTAATAACGGCAGTTCGGTGACTTTCACCGGCTCCGCCAGCAGGCCGCCGTCGCTGGCGATCACATAAAGCGGGCGATTATCGCTGGCGGCGATATTCAGCGAACGCGCATTACAGCCATTTAGCAAGCGCAGACGTAGCCAGCCTTTCGGCGCGGAATGCTGCGGATAGATAGCGCCATTGGTCAGCAGCGTATCGCCAAACCAGCCGACGGCGGCGGTCATAATATCCAGTTGATAATCAATCTGGCCATCGGCGGAGAAGCGTTTGTCCTGAATGATCACCGGCACATCGTCGATGCCCCACTGTTTCGGCAGGCGCAATTTGCGAATCTCGTCATCTTCAATCAGCACCAGCCCGGCAAGGCCCATCGCCACCTGGCGCCCGGTTTTGCCGTGTTTGTGCGGATGAATCCAGCAGGTCGCGGCGCGTTGCTCCGGCGTAAACGTCACCGTGCGGGTTCCGCCTGCGGGAATAATCCCCTGCGGGCCGCCGTCGACGATGCCCGGAATCTCCAGACCATGCCAGTGAAGCGTCGTGTCTTCGGCCAGTTGGTTATGGATATCAACGGTCACACTTTTTCCTTTGTGAAGCTGTACCGCTGGCCCCAGCAAATTACCGTTGTAGCCCCAGGTTGTCGCGTTCTTACCGGCGAATGTAGACTGTCCGGCTTTAACAATTAACTGCATACGGTTGCTCGCATCTGCCGTTAACAGGTCAGGAATAGGCAACGCGGGACGTTCGGCAGCAAAAGCGGCGCGGCTCCACAGCGGCAGCGCTGATGCAACCCCCAGCGCCACTGAATATTTTAAGAAATCACGGCGTAACATAATCATTTCCTTATAATGAACAGGCGGGTGTCTAAGCTTAGACCCTGCCCTAACGGGAAGGTCAAGCCAGCAACACGTCTTTACCATTCCTGACAGCAATACAATAAGAATGAAAACGCCGCGACCAATCCTGATAATAAAAGTCGTCGCTACGTTCTCAGTATGCTAACGTTGACTTTCCCTGATGCCGTGGTAGAAGCAATGAAGACGTTTTTCAGACCCGTGTTGTTTGGCAGCCTGATGGCCTTATGCGCAAATAGCTATGCGCTTACTGAATCCGAAGCTGAAGATATGGCCGATTTAACGGCGGTTTTCGTTTTTCTGAAAAATGACTGTGGTTACCAAAATTTACCCAACAGTCAGATTCGCCGTGCGCTGGTCTTTTTTGCCCAGCAAAATCAGTGGGACCTGAGTAACTACGACACCTTCGATATGAAATCGTTGGGCGAAGACAGCTACCGCGATCTTAGCGGCATCGGTATTCCGGTCGCTAAAAAATGCAAAGCTCTGGCCCGCGATTCTCTGAGCCTGTTAGCCTACGTTAAATAATCCTCCGCGATCCTATTGCTGAAATAATGACCGTGCATCCACGGTCATTGTTAGCTATGATGTTGCGCCCTTTTTTTACGGGTGTTAACAATGGAGGTATCAGCCAATGGCCGAAAATACGATGTGGCATGAAACGCTACACGACCAGTTTGGTCAATACTTTGCCGTAGACAACGTTCTGTATCATGAAAAAACCGATCACCAGGATTTAATCATCTTTGAAAACGCCGCTTTTGGCCGCGTGATGGCGCTGGACGGCGTGGTACAGACCACCGAACGCGACGAGTTTATTTATCATGAAATGATGACCCACGTCCCGCTGCTGGCGCACGGTCATGCGAAACACGTTCTGATTATCGGCGGCGGCGACGGCGCAATGCTACGTGAAGTTACCCGGCATAAAAACGTCGAAACCATCACCATGGTGGAGATCGACGCTGGCGTAGTCTCGTTTTGCCGCCAGTATTTACCCAACCACAATGCCGGCAGCTACGACGATCCGCGCTTTACGCTGGTGATCGACGACGGCGTGAATTTCGTCAATCAGACCCATCAGACCTTTGATGTGATCATTTCCGACTGTACCGATCCGATAGGCCCCGGCGAAAGCCTGTTTACCTCCGCCTTTTATGAAGGCTGTAAGCGTTGCCTGAATCCGGGCGGCATTTTTGTCGCCCAGAACGGCGTGTGCTTCCTGCAACAGGATGAAGCGCTCGACAGCCACCGCAAGCTGAGTCATTACTTCAGCGATGTCGGCTTCTACCAGGCGGCGATTCCGACCTATTACGGCGGCATTATGACCTTCGCCTGGGCGACGGACAACGACGCTCTTCGTCACCTGTCGAGCGAAATTATTCAGGCGCGTTTTCATGCCGCCGGCCTCAGATGTCGCTATTACAACCCGGCTATTCATGCCGCTGCATTTGCGCTACCGCAATATCTACATGACGCACTGTCCGCACAGTGACGTTAAGGAGGTGATAAAAATTGAAAAAGCTGAAACTGCATGGCTTTAACAATCTGACGAAAAGCCTGAGTTTTTGTATTTACGATATCTGCTACGCCAAAACCGCAGAAGAGCGCGATGGCTATATCGCCTATATCGATGAACTCTATAACGCCAACCGACTGACCGAGATCCTGTCGGAGACCTGCTCCATTATCGGCGCGAACATCCTGAACATCGCCCGTCAGGATTATGAACCCCAGGGCGCCAGCGTCACGATTCTGGTGAGCGAAGAGCCGATCGACCCGAAACTTATCGATCAAACCGAACATCCCGGCCCGCTGCCGGAAACCGTGGTGGCGCACCTCGATAAGAGCCATATCTGCGTGCATACCTATCCGGAAAGCCATCCGGAAGGCGGGCTTTGTACCTTTCGCGCCGACATCGAAGTGTCAACCTGCGGGGTGATTTCACCGCTAAAAGCGCTCAATTACCTGATCCACCAGCTAGAGTCCGATATTGTCACCATCGATTACCGCGTGCGCGGCTTTACGCGCGACGTCAACGGTATGAAGCACTTTATCGATCATGAGATTAATTCTATTCAGAATTTTATGTCGGAAGATATGAAGTCGCTGTATGACATGGTGGATGTAAACGTGTATCAGGAAAATATTTTCCATACCAAGATGCTGCTTAAAGAGTTCGATCTTAAGCACTACATGTTTCACACCAAACCGGAAGATCTCACTGAAACCGAACGCCAGGAGATCACCGCCGCGTTGTGGAAAGAGATGCGCGAGATTTACTACGGCCGCAATATTTCTGCGGTCTGATTCACCACTGGCAGCGCCTGACGGCGCTGTCACTCCGGCTGCACCAGCGTTAGCGCAAAAGCGCGCCCTTTCAGTTCAACCTGCGCTGACGGCGGCAGATTGACGTCGGTAATCACATCATTAAAGCGCTCAAGCGGCACCACATTAAAGAGCGAATGCGCGCCATACTTACTGCTGTCCGCCAGCAACACTTTGCGCTGCGCATTAGCAATAATCTCCTGTTTAAGCCCGGCCTTATCTTCCGTTGGGGTCGTCACGCCCGTTTTTACCCCCCATGAATTACAGCTCATAAACGCGATGTTCGGATACACGCTACGCAACAGCTTACGCCCATGCTCACCGATACAGGACTGACTGCTGTCATCGATACGACCGCCGACAATCGTCACTTCAATTTGCCGGAACTCAGCTAAAAACAGCGCAATATGCAGATCGACGGTGATGACCCGCAGCGGAAGATGGGTTAAGCATTTCGCCAGCTCCATCATTGTCGTACCGGCATCCAGCACGACGGCATCGCCAGCATTCACCAGCGATGCGGCAACGCGTGCGATCGCCCGTTTTTCAGCAGGCGATCGCAGTTGTTTTTCATTGGTGGTGGGCTGGGCGGGTTCAAAACGCCGCAGCGCCACGCCGCCATGACTACGGCTGATCACGCCCTGCTCATCCAGCTTGATCAAATCGCGACGGATAGTGGCTGGTGATGCGTCAACCGCCTCAACCAGCTGTTCTACCGTAACCAGCGTATGGTTTTTCAGATACGCCACAATGAGATCCAGACGGTGTTGTCCTTTCATAACAGGGAATTATGCCAGTTGCATTGCCAGTTTGATCGATACGGCCATGCTCTCAGATTTTGCTTTTCCCGTCCAGGCGATATCAAATGCGGTGCCATGATCGGCAGAGGTCCGAATAAACGGCAGCCCCGCGGTGATATTCACGCCATCATAAAAGCCAAGCAATTTCAACGGGATATGCCCCTGGTCATGATACATCGCCACCACCATATCATACTGCCCCTCATAAGCCTGGAGAAATACAGTATCCGGCGGGCACGGCCCATAAACGTCCATACCTTTTGCGCGGGCATCGGTAATGGCTGGCGTCAGGATACGCGTCTCTTCATCGCCAAACAGGCCATTCTCGCCCGCATGAGGATTCACGCCTGCCACGGCGATACGCGGTTTAACGTAACCCACACGCTTGAGGAAAGTATCAGCAATACCAATCACCGTTTCGACACGCGTGGTACTTAACGTATCAAGGAATTTACGCAGCGCGATATGCGTTGAAACGTGAATCACTTTTAGTTTATCGGTGTAAAGTACCATCGCGTAATCGCGGCTATGGGTCAGGGTCGCGAGCAGCTCGGTATGGCCCGGATAGTTGTGCCCCGCCAGGTGCAGCGCCTCTTTATTCAGCGGCGCGGTAGCAATAGCCTGTACGTCGCCCCGTAGCGCTAACTCGGTGGCGCGCTTCACGCAGCGATACGCTAAATCCCCCGCCTGCGCCTGAACTTTCCCGGCCTCCAGCGCCTCCGGCTGCGCCAGCGGCTCATCAATCACATGAATGATGCCGGGCGCAAAACGCGCTTCGGCGACCCGTTCAATGGCCCGTAACTCGACGTTCGGCGTGATGCCCTTCGCCTGTAAACGTTTCAACGTTGCGAGGCATCCAATAACCACCAGCGGCGCGCCGTTGAGACCGTCTTCGCTTAGCGCTTTAACAATAATTTCCGGCCCAATGCCCGCTGGATCGCCCATGGTAATGGCAACGGTTTTAGTCTCCACAATACATCTCCTCAATATAATAAAGCGCGTCACACAACGTACTGTCTGAACCGAATCCGCCCGCTTTGGTAATGACCGGCAGATCGTCAATTTCGCTGTTTACAAACGTTCCACAGGGAATACAGGGCGCCACCTCGCTCTGAATGCGATAACCTTCAGCGCCAAGCGCGCCGGCGACGGCGGTAGCGATATCGCCGCCGGTCAGAAACAGCCCGCCAATCCGCGCCTGCTCAATAATGTTTAACGTGACGACGCCAAGCCGCTGGCTCAGTCGCTCGCCCAATTGCTGACGGCTCATCGCGGATTTTTCGCACAGCGCGTCGATTAACTGTCGATCTTCTGCGCGACGGCTGGTGCGTAAAATCGTATGTCGATGCTGACTTAACAGCGTGCAGGCCTGCTCTACGACAGACGCGATTTCCTGCTCCGCGCTATCCGACACCATGCGCGCGGCATCAATATCCACGACCTCCGCACGTCCCCGGCACAGCGCATTATCCACCTGACGTCGCGTGGCTTCGCTCATCGAACCGGCTACCACCAGTACCGGCAGCCGCTGCCGGTCTTGCATAAAAAGTTCAACCGGCAACGCATTCGCCAGACCAGCTGCGCCGACGAGCAGCGGCATCGACGGTTGTTCGCACGCCGCTTGCGCAATCAACGTCAGGTCCCGCTCTTCCACCGCATCCACGACGATAATCCCTTCGCCCTCAGCCGCATAAGCCGTAAGTAAGGCGCTTAACCCGCCGCGTCGGACATCCTGCAAAAAGACTTCATACACAGGGATCTCACTTTGCAACGCCACTATCTCGGCAATGCGGGAAGAGACAATGGGCGTTTTCGGATCGCTGGCAAATTCGGTTTCCAGTAGCGGGACGCCATTAACCAGACATTTTCCTTCAAGCGTCGTGCGTCCGGCCGCAGGGATCGCGGCGGCGATAACGGCCAGTTTTCGCTGACTGGCGCGCATGGCCGCCGTCACTTCGGCGCCGATATTGCCGCGAAATGTAGAGTCGATTTTTTTGTACACCAGCGGCGCTGACGATGTCTCACACCACGGGGAAAGCGCGGCATAAACGGCAGATGCCGCCTGATCTGCGGGCATCGCCCGGCTTTCGGTGTTAATGACTAACACATCGGCGCGGCGGGACGGTTTTTGCGACGCGCTCAACATGACTTCCGTTCTCGCCCCCTTCTTCGCCAACTGGACACCGGTATCATTCGATCCGGTAAAATCGTCGGCGATGACTATCATTTTCATGCGTTTTTCTCCAAAGAAGCCTGACGCGCCTGTTTTTTCGCAACCCAGGAGGTCAACACTGGCGTCAGGATTGCCGTGGTGATCACCGAGGCGGCAATCAGCGGAGCGGCAGCAGCGGCCACCTCGGCGAGCGAAGGGTCGGCCTGCGCAATAGCCAGCGGCGTCGCAACGGCATTACCCGCGGTGCTGGAGGCCGCCGCCCCGGCAATGCCAGTTCCGCCAACCAGACGATCTGCGCGGATATTAAAGAAACCGCCAACAAACGTTGTCAGCACGCCGAGCAGAATTCCGGCAAGTCCGCCTTGCAGTAACATTTCCAGGTTGATGCCCGCCCCCAGCGCAAAAGCAAAGAAAGGAATGAGCAGCGGGCCGCCTTTGGTCAAAAAATCGCGCATATGAGGATCAAGATTGCCGAGGATCATGCCGACAACCAGCGGAACCAGCACCGCCACCAGCGCCATAATGGGAATGTTCGCCATCCCTGCCGCGCCCAGCGCAATCATCGTAAAGAAAGGGCCATCATTAAGAGACAAAATAGAGATAGCGCCGACGTCGCGCTCATTGCCGAATTCGCCTACCAACGCAGCATAAAGTCCGCCATTCGAATTGCTCATCGCCGCGATAATCGCCACGCCGCTCAGGCCAAAAATACCCTCCGCGCCGAAAAGATGCTCCACGCCCAGGCCAATGCCGATGGCGACAAGCAACTTAGTGAGCGTAATCGTCCCGCCCTGCAATAACGCCTGGGGCGCGGCTTTCACACTGATACCGGCTCCCATACACAGCAGAAAAGCGCCAATCAGCGGCGCCGCGCCGTTTTTAAATAAGGCGGTGGTAAAACCGCCGATCTCAAGCGCCTGTGGAGCGAAGGTGTTAATGACTGCGCCAATAACGAGCGGTACGACCATCATGCCGCCGGGTACGCGCTCTATTGCTTTTTTGATGTTCATGGTCTTACCGCCTGTTGCTTGTTGTGATTGAATAAAATCATAACGATTATATTCAATCAAATTAAGATCACAAACGCGTCAGATCACAGTTTTAAAATGATTAATAAAAATCAAAAAATCATTCTGCAATAAAAAAGCCGGGATACTCCCGGCTGGAATGTGTGGTGATTTCGTTTCCACTACCGCCCCCAACTGTCCGTCGACTGGCGTTACGGGACAATAACGAAGAGAGGGTCAGGCTTTACTGACGAATTCCCGATACGCGGCGACGACCCGTAGAAAATCCTCCATGCCGCACAGGGATAAACTCTCTTCATCGTAATAACTCATCCCCTCTTCCATCTCATCGCCGGAAAAATCCAGCTGATTGGCGCGAATCATCACCTCTTCGCCATCCATCCAGATCGTGTATTCATGCCCTGCTCGTTGCCAGGAGCGTTCGCTGCCTTTGACCGTACGCGCGGCTTGTTCTACTTCATCCAGTAGCGATAGGTTGTCTTTAACCTCTTCATTAAACCAGTGACCGACCACCTCGTGGCCCATCGACATTCGTACTTTTACCCCTCCGGTAACGTCGCGCAGAAATTCGTAATCCATAATGTGTTCCTCTGCAAAGCCCTTACAGTCATTATCGCAGCAGCGGAGAAGAAAAAAAGCGGGAACAGCAGGCGGAATGAAAATAAAAACCCACCGCAGTTGCGATGGGTGTTGTAGGCCCGGTAAGCGTAGCCGCCACCGGGCAATAAGAGGCGTAGGCATGGTAAGCCTGACGCCGTCAGGCAAATTACACCGCAGTCTGGAAAATCACGCCGTCCGCTTTCTCAGTGTACTGAGAGAGCTGGTCGAAGTTCAGGTAACGGTAGGTATCCACCGCCGTCTTATCTACCTGCGCCACAAAGGTCTGGTACTCTTCCGGCGTCGGCAGTTTGCCGATCAGCGCCGCCACCGCCGCCAGCTCCGCAGAAGCCAGGAAGACGTTCGCACCGGTACCTAAACGGTTCGGGAAGTTACGGGTAGAGGTAGAGACCACCGTCGCGCCGTCGGCCACACGCGCCTGGTTACCCATACACAGGGAACACCCCGGAATTTCGATACGCGCGCCACTCTTACCGAACACGCTGTAGTAACCTTCTTCGGTGAGCTGCGCGGCGTCCATACGGGTTGGTGGCGCTACCCACAGGCGGGTTGGCAACTGGCCTTTGTGGTTATCCAGCAGCTTACCAGCCGCGCGGAAATGGCCGATGTTGGTCATGCAGGAGCCGATAAACACTTCGTCGATCTTCTCGCCCTGCACGTCAGACAGCAGACGCGCGTCGTCCGGATCGTTCGGCGCACACAGGATTGGCTCTTTGATATCCGCCAGATCGATGTCGATCACCGCCGCGTACTCTGCGTCGGCATCGGCTTCCAGCAACTGCGGGTCCGCCAGCCATTTTTCCATGCCCTGGATACGACGTTCCAGCGTACGACGGTCGCCGTAGCCTTCGGCAATCATCCACTTCAGCAGGACGATGTTGGAGGTCAGGTATTCAATGATCGGCTCTTTGTTCAGCTTGATGGTACAGCCTGCCGCGGAACGCTCGGCGGACGCATCGGTCAGCTCAAATGCCTGCTCAACTTTCAGATCCGGCAGACCTTCGATTTCCAGGATGCGGCCAGAGAAGATGTTTTTCTTGCCTTTCTTCTCAACGGTCAGCAGGCCCTGTTTGATGGCGTACAGCGGGATGGCGTGTACCAGATCGCGCAGGGTGATGCCCGGCTGCATTTTGCCTTTGAAGCGCACCAGCACCGATTCCGGCATATCCAGCGGCATCACGCCGGTCGCGGCGGCAAACGCCACCAGACCAGAACCCGCCGGGAAAGAGATACCAATCGGGAAACGGGTATGGGAGTCGCCGCCGGTCCCCACGGTGTCCGGCAGCAGCATACGGTTCAGCCAGGAGTGGATAACGCCGTCGCCCGGACGCAGAGAGACACCGCCACGGTTCATAATGAAGTCCGGCAGCGTGTGGTGCGTGGTGACGTCAACCGGCTTCGGATAGGCTGCGGTGTGACAGAACGACTGCATGACCAGATCGGCGGAGAATCCCAGACAGGCCAGGTCTTTCAGCTCATCGCGGGTCATCGGGCCAGTAGTATCCTGAGAACCGACGGAGGTCATTTTCGGTTCGCAGTATGCGCCCGGACGGATACCTTTCACGCCGCAGGCGCGACCGACCATTTTCTGCGCCAGCGAGAAGCCACGGCTGCTTTCCGCCACGTCTTTTGCCTGACGGAATACATCAGAGTGCGGCAGACCCAGCGCTTCACGCGCTTTGGTGGTCAGGCCACGGCCGATAATCAGTGGAATACGGCCACCGGCGCGTACTTCGTCGATCAGCACGTCGGTTTTCAGTTCGAAGGTTGCCAGCAGTTCATCGGTTTCATGATTGCGCACTTCGCCTTTGTACGGGTAGACGTCAATCACATCGCCCATATTCAGGTTAGAAACGTCAACTTCAATCGGCAGTGCGCCCGCATCTTCCATAGTGTTAAAGAAGATAGGCGCAATTTTGCCGCCGAGGCACAGACCGCCGCCGCGCTTGTTCGGCACGTTCGGGATGTCATCGCCCATGAACCACAGCACGGAGTTGGTCGCGGATTTACGGGAAGAACCGGTGCCCACCACGTCACCCACGTAGGCCAGCGGGTAGCCTTTTTTCTGCAATGCTTCGATTTGTTTGATCGGGCCAACAACGCCTGGCTGATCCGGCTCAATGCCTTCACGGGCGTTTTTCAGCATCGCCTGCGCATGTAACGGGATATCCGGTCTCGACCACGCATCCGGCGCCGGAGAGAGATCGTCGGTATTCGTTTCGCCGGTCACTTTGAAAACAGTGACGGTGATTTTTTCCGCCAGCGGCGGGCGGCTCAGGAACCATTCGGCGTCAGCCCAGGATTGCATCACCTGTTTGGCGTATTCATTGCCCGCTTTGGCTTTCTCTTCTACGTCGTAGAAGTTATCGAACATCAGCAGGGTGTGGGACAGCGCTTTGGCCGCAATCGGCGCCAGTTTCGCATCGTCCAGCGCATCAATCAGCGGATGAATGTTGTAACCACCCTGCATAGTGCCCAGCAGTTCAATGGCTTTTTCTGGGGAGACCAGCGGGGAGGTGGTGTCGCCTTTCGCGACAGCAGCGAGAAAACCGGCTTTAACATAAGCGGCTTCATCTACGCCAGGAGGAACGCGGTTGATCAACAGGTCTAACAGGAATTCTTCTTCGCCCACAGGCGGGGTCTTCAGCAGCTCGACAAGCGCAGCCATTTGGGTTGCGTCTAAAGGTTTTGGCACAATCCCCTGGGCAGCACGCTCAGCTACGTGCTTACGGTATTCTTCTAGCACGACGATATCTCCTCGCTCTCATTGTCATAATGCGGCGCTTTTGTTGATGGGCGATTCTCTTCACGCTCCTGTGAGACAGTAGTTAGTAGGGTAAATGCCCGGTACCGCATACGGCACAATAACAGGATTTTCTTTAAGTGTTAATCTGTTTACAAAAAAGCAACATAAAAAAGTGGCTGAATCGTTAAGGATGGTCTAATGCTCTACTGAGACGGGAGCTGCAGCCATAAATGCTTACCTCATTTCGTGCTTTGATCGTCACATAACGTTATCGATCCCAACATTAGCTAAAAATTAAACTATCGTCCCTTTATACTCACGCGAAACTGCACCCCGTCGGCGGCAGGCATAATGACCATAGCGATTCTCTGGAATCGGGAGAGATAAAATGACGTTGCCCTTTAAACCCCATCTCATTGCCCTTGTCTGCAGTGCCGGGTTATTTGCCGCTTCGGGCGTACTGTATGTTAAAAGCCGCGCTCCCGAAGCGCCCGCGCAGGCGGCGGCTCCCGCCCCTGAGCCAACGCAGACCGCTGTGCCCGCGCCTGTCGCGAAAACGACCTTTACCACTGCGCAAATCGATCAATGGGTCGCGCCTGTCGCGCTTTATCCCGATGCCCTGCTTTCGCAGGTGCTCATGGCCTCCACCTACCCGGCGAACGTGGTTCAGGCCGTCCAGTGGTCGCGAGATAACCCCACGCTGCAGGGCGATGCCGCTATTCAGGCGGTGGCCAGCCAACCGTGGGATCCCAGCGTCAAATCGCTGGTCGCCTTTCCCCAGTTGATGGCGCTTATGGGCGAGAATCCGCAATGGGTGCAAAACCTGGGCGATGCGTTCTTAGCCCAGCCACAGGATGTGATGGATGCGGTGCAAAGGTTGCGTCTGCTCGCTCAACAAACCGGTTCGCTAAAATCAACGCCGCAGCAAACCGTCACCAGCGTGCCGAAGTCCAGCGCTTCTAGCGCCGTCACGACGACAACCACCACATCCGCCAGTACGCCAGCGACACCGTCGACCGTCATCAAAATTGAACCCGCGAATCCGCAGGTGGTGTACGTGCCGAACTATAACCCCGCGACGGTGTATGGCGCCTGGCCCAATACCGCTTATCCGCCGGTGTATTTACCGCCCCCTCCGGGACAGCAGTTTGCCGATAGTTTTGTTAAAGGTTTTGGTTATAGTCTGGGCGTCGCCACCACCTATGCGTTGTTCAGCAGCATAGACTGGGATGACGACGATCATCACCACCATGACGACGACCATCATGATGATGATTACCATCATGGTGGTAACGGTTATCAACACAATGGCGATAATATCAATATCAATGTCAATAATTTCAACCGGATATCCGGGCAAAACCTGCCGGGCCAAACGATGGGCTGGCAGCATAATCCCGCCTGGCGCAATGGCGTCCCCTATCCGAATAATACCGTTGCGCAACGGTTCCATCCCACCAATGTTAGCGGCGGGTTAAGCGCAACGCAGCAAGCGCCAGTGTCTCGCGACAGTCAGCGCCAGGCGGCCATGACGCAATTCCAACAGCGCAGCCATACGGCGAACGCTTCTTTGCCAGCGCCAGGCACCCGCGATGCCCAGCGTAAAGCGGCCTCACAACAATTAAATCAGATAGCCCGGCGTAATAATTATCGCGGTTATGACAATCAGTATGACAGCGCGCGTCGACAGACGGCGCAGCAGCATAGCGCGACGCTGAAATCCCAGACGCAGCAGCATCCCTTATCGCAGCAACAGCGTAACGCGGCGCATCAGCGGATCGCGTCCTCTACGCCACAGCAGCGTCAGGCATTTCGCCAGAATATGCACGCCAATGTGTTTAGCGGGAACGACAGTCGATCGCCGTCATGGCAATCGCAACAGCTACGCGGCCTGGAAAGCCGTCGCGGCAGCCACTTAAACACCGAGCAACACGCCGCCGCGCGGGAACATTTTTCTGAACATCATGAATTTCATCGCCGTTAACCGGAGCAGATAATGAAAAAGGTTATGTTAAGCGCTCTGTTACTGTCGTTACCCTTGCTGGGCTACGCGCAGGAACGGTTCCCCTCCCCGGAAGCGGCCGCCAGCGCCTTCGCCGCGGCGGTAGCCGGAAAAAACGAAACGCAGCTTACCGCGCTACTGGGCGATGACTGGCGGCAATTTCTGCCGCCGGAAGGCGCCGATCCCGAGGCCGTGGCCCGCTTCAACCGTGACTGGCGCGAAGGCCATCGCATTGTACAAAAAGACAATACGGCGCACCTGAATGTCGGACGAGAAGACTGGCAGCTCCCGGTGCCCATGGTGAAAGAGGCTGGCGGCTGGCGCTTTGATATGGCGGCAGCCGGGAATGAGATCCTCACCCGTACTATTGGGCGAAATGAACTTTCTACCTTACAGGCTATGCATGCTTACGTTGATGCACAGCAGGACTATTACTTACAAAACCATCGCTGGGCGCACAGGATAATCAGTAGCGAAGGCCAAAAAGATGGCCTGTACTGGCCAACCAAAGCAGGCGACGCCCCCAGTCCCTTAGGCCCAAACTTTAGCCCCGCAGCGCCAGATGAGGGTTACCACGGCTACCATTTCCGTATTATCAGCGATAACGACGGTCACGGCGCGGCGCTTCTGGCCTGGCCGATGCATTACGGCGAAACCGGGGTGATGAGTTTTATGGTCAACCAGGACGATCGTATTTATCAGGCGGATTTAGGCAAAGAGACGGAGAGTAAAGTTCAGGCTATCACGCGTTTTGCGCCAGACGCGCAGTGGCAGGTCGCCGAATAACCCGTAAGCGCCTGGCGTTATCGCCAGGCCATGATCATTAGCCCTGATGCGGCATTAATTCCGGGTGGCCTTGTACCGGCGGTTTGTTGCTGGTCAGCGCGGCTTCATCAGCCTGAATGCTGCCGGAATTGGCCGCCCATACGCCTTCATGCGTGTGGGTGATCTGCTGATGCTGCGCATTCAAATCCTCGCCCATTGCCGCAATATGCGTACTTTCCGTACCGCCGCTGTTAGTCGCCCAGGGGATGACGGGATCGCTGGCAAATGCCATGCCGGAGATCAACGTCGCGGTTAGCACTGCTGTTGTCAGAAAAAGTTTCATATATCAAACCTCATAATTAGCTCGCTATTATTTTATAGCGTTACTAATTTCAGGGTGATGACAAAGTAAGGAGAGGTATTTCTTATGAAACAATTAGTTGGTCGAAAATGACTGACAAAGGCACTACCGACGGCATAAGGTTTGAAAAGCGCACTGCTGCGGAAAAGATAAATTTTGCGGTTTCGTTATCCTTCGCCATCATTTGACACATCTGATTTGCCATGCATAAAAAAAGCGGCTGTAAAGCCGCTTTTCTGTGTCGAATGGCGCATTGCCACCTACAGAAGATTATTTCTTCTTCGCTTTCGGGTTCGGCAGGTCAGTAATGCTACCTTCGAAGATTTCCGCCGCCAGGCCCACGGACTCATGCAGAGTCGGGTGCGCATGAATGGTCAGCGCGATGTCTTCCGCGTCACAGCCCATTTCGATCGCCAGACCGATTTCACCCAGCAGCTCGCCGCCGTTGGTGCCGACAATCGCCCCGCCGATCACGCGGTGAGATTCTTTGTCGAAAATCAGTTTGGTCATACCGTCTGCGCAGTCAGAAGCGATAGCACGGCCCGAAGCAGCCCACGGGAAGGTGGCGGTTTCGTAGCTAATGCCTTTTTCTTTCGCTTCTTTCTCAGTCAGGCCAACCCATGCAACTTCTGGTTCAGTGTACGCGATGGAAGGGATAACTTTCGGATCGAAGTAATGTTTCTTACCGGCGATAACTTCAGCGGCAACGTGACCTTCGTGAACACCTTTATGCGCCAGCATCGGCTGACCGACGATATCGCCGATAGCAAAGATGTGCGGCACGTTGGTGCGCAGCTGTTTGTCAACGCGGATGAAGCCACGGTCGTCAACTTCCACGCCAGCTTTGCCCGCATCGAGGTTTTTGCCGTTCGGTACACGACCGATCGCCACCAGAACCGCATCATAACGCTGCGCTTCAGCCGGGGCTTTTTTGCCTTCCATCGAAACGTAGATACCGTCTTCTTTCGCTTCAACGGCAGTCACTTTGGTTTCCAGCATCAGGTTGAATTTCTTGCTGATGCGCTTGGTGAAGACTTTAACGATGTCTTTATCAGCCGCCGGGATAACCTGATCGAACATTTCAACCACGTCAATCTCTGAACCCAGCGCGTGGTATACGGTACCCATTTCCAGACCGATGATACCGCCGCCCATGACCAGCATACGCTTTGGCACTTCTTTCAGTTCCAGAGCGTCGGTAGAATCCCATACGCGCGGGTCTTCATGCGGAATAAACGGTAATTGGATCGGACGAGAACCTGCCGCGATGATCGCGTTGTCGAAGTTGATCACGGTTTTGCCGTTTTCGCCTTCAACTTCCAGGGTGTTCGCCCCGGTGAATTTACCCAGACCGTTGACCACTTTCACCTTACGGCCTTTGGCCATACCCGCCAGACCGCCGGTCAGCTGCGTGATCACTTTCTCTTTCCAGGTACGAATCTTGTCGATATCGGTTTTCGGCTCACCGAAGACGATACCGTGTTCAGCCAGCGCTTTGGCTTCTTCGATAACTTTTGCTACGTGCAGCAGCGCTTTAGAAGGGATACAGCCGACGTTCAGACAAACACCACCGAGGGTGCTGTAGCGTTCTACAATTACGGTTTCCAGACCTAAATCAGCGCAACGGAAAGCGGCAGAATAGCCTGCCGGGCCCGCCCCAAGTACCACGACCTGAGTTTTGATTTCAGTACTCATCATGACCTCTTTATTTGTATCCGGCGGTCTGGGGTACTTGATCGCCCATCATCCACCGGGTCGTTCTATCCGCCCGTATCTTACAAAATTGTTAACAATTTTGAAACAACAAACGGATCACGAATTATCGCTTTCGCTAATAACCTCACAAACTCCATGAGATTATCAAAAAAAAGCCGGCCGTCGGGCCGGCTTTTTCATTACATCACCAGACGGCGAATGTCAGACAACATATTGTTGATAATGGTAATGAAACGCGCACCATCAGCACCATCGATCACACGGTGGTCGAAGGAAAGAGAGATAGGCATCATCAGACGCGGCACAAACTCTTTCCCATTCCACACCGGTTCCATCGCCGACTTAGAAACGCCGAGGATAGCCACTTCCGGCGCGTTGACAATCGGCGCGAAGTGGGTAGTTCCCAGGCCGCCGATGCTGGAGATAGTGAAGCAACCCCCCTGCATTTCGCCAGCGGTCAGCTTACCATCACGCGCTTTTTTGGAGATGGTGGTCAGTTCACGAGACAGCTCGGTCACGCTCTTCTTATTCACGTCTTTAAAGACCGGAACCACCAGGCCATTCGGGGTATCAACCGCCACGCCGATGTTGATGTATTTCTTCAGGGTCAGACGCTGACCGTCTTCGGACAGAGAGCTGTTGAAGCGCGGCATCTGTTCCAGAGCAGCGGCAACCGCTTTCATGATGAAGACCACTGGCGTGTATTTCACGTCCAGTTTGCGCTTCTCAGCTTCGGCGTTCTGCTGTTTACGGAACGCTTCCAGATCGGTGATATCGGTTTTGTCGAAGTGCGTAACGTGCGGGATCATCACCCAGTTACGGCTTAGATTCGCGCCAGAGATTTTCTGGATACGGCCCAGTTCCACTTCTTCAACTTCACCAAACTTGCTGAAGTCCACTTTCGGCCACGGCAGCATACCCGGGATACCACCGCCCGTAGCAGCCGGCGCAGCTTCCGCGCGTTTGATAGCGTCTTTCACGTAAGCCTGAACGTCTTCGCGCAGAATACGGCCTTTACGACCGGTGCCTTTCACTTTCGCCAGGTTGACGCCAAACTCGCGCGCCAGGCGGCGAATCAGCGGGGTAGCGTGAACGTAAGCGTCGTTTTCAGCGAACTCAGACTTGCCTTCGGCTTTGGCAGCAGGGGCAGCTGGCTTCTCAGCTTTCGCCGCCGGAGCCGGTGCCGCCGCTTCCTGTTTAGCCGGAGCGGCCGCAGGCGCTGCGCCTTCTACTTCGAAGACCATAATCAGAGAACCGGTTTTCACTTTATCGCCGGTGCTGATTTTGATTTCTTTCACGGTACCCGCGAACGGCGCAGGCACTTCCATGGAGGCTTTGTCGCCTTCCACGGTGATCAGCGACTGTTCAGCGGCAACTTTATCGCCGACTTTGACCATCACTTCGGTGACTTCAACTTCGTCGCCGCCGATATCCGGTACGTTAACGTCTTTCACGCCCGTCGCTGCCGCTGGAGCAGCCGCAGCCGGAGCGGCTTCCGCTTTCGCTGGTGCTGCGGCAGGCGCTGCGCCCGCCACTTCGAAGACCATAATCAGAGAGCCGGTAGACACTTTATCACCGGTGTTCACTTTGATCTCTTTCACGGTGCCCGCGAACGGCGCCGGCACTTCCATAGAGGCCTTGTCGCCTTCGACGGTGATCAGCGACTGTTCAGCTTCGACGGTGTCGCCCACTTTCACCATCACTTCAGTCACTTCAACTTCGTCACTGCCGATATCCGGAACGTGAACGTCTTTCGCCGCTGCCGCAGCAGGTGCTGCTGCCGGCGCCGCTTCTTTCTTCTCTTCTGCCTTAGCAGGTGCAGCGTCAGCTGCACCGTCGGCGGAATCGAAAATCATGATAAGTGCACCGGTCTCGGTTTTGTCGCCGACAGAGACTTTAATCTCTTTCACGACGCCAGCCTGCGGAGACGGGACTTCCATAGAGGCTTTGTCGCCTTCTACGGTGATCAGCGACTGTTCAGCTTCAACTTTGTCGCCCACTTTGACCAGAATCTCGGTGATTTCAACTTCATCTGTCCCGATGTCCGGTACTTTGATTTCGATAGCCATTATTCTTTTACCTCTTACGCCAGACGCGGGTTAACTTTATCTGCATCGATGTTGAATTTGGTAATCGCATC
Source organism: Salmonella sp. 741265073_HBA (assembly GCF_046569105.1). Classification (NCBI taxonomy): domain Bacteria; kingdom Pseudomonadati; phylum Pseudomonadota; class Gammaproteobacteria; order Enterobacterales; family Enterobacteriaceae; genus Salmonella; species Salmonella sp. 741265073_HBA. The sequence continues at coordinate 107,237 of NZ_JBKFRY010000007.1, forward strand.
CGCTACCACTTTCTTGTCGATTTCGCCACGTTTAGCCAGTTCGCCCAGCGCTGCAACAACCACATAAGAAGCATCAACTTCGAAGTGGTGACGCAGGTTCTCACGGCTGTCGGAACGACCGAAGCCATCCGTACCCAGTACGCGATAGTCGTCAGCCGGTACGTAAGTACGAACCTGCTCGGCGAACAGTTTCATATAGTCAGTAGATGCCACTGCCGGAGCGTCGTTCATCACCTGAGCGATGTACGGAACGCGCGGGGTTTCCAGCGGGTGCAGCATGTTCCAGCGTTCACAATCCTGGCCATCACGCGCCAGTTCGGTGAAGGAGGTCACGCTGTACACGTCAGAACCTACGCCGTAGTCGTTCGCCAGAATCTGTGCCGCTTCACGCACGTGACGCAGGATAGAACCGGAGCCCAGCAGCTGAACTTTACCTTTGCTACCTTCGAGGGTTTCGAGTTTGTAGATACCTTTACGGATACCTTCCTCGGCACCTGCTGGCATGGCCGGCATGTGGTAGTTTTCGTTCAGGGTGGTGATGTAGTAGTAAACGTTCTCTTGTTTCTCACCGTACATACGCTCCAGACCATCATGCATGATGACAGCCACTTCGTAAGCGTAAGCCGGGTCGTAAGAGATACAGTTCGGGATAGTCAGCGACTGAATATGGCTGTGACCATCTTCGTGCTGCAGACCTTCGCCGTTCAGCGTTGTACGACCGGAAGTCCCGCCGATCAGGAAGCCGCGAGCCTGCTGGTCGCCAGCCTGCCAGCACAGGTCGCCGATACGCTGGAACCCGAACATGGAGTAGTAGATGTAGAACGGGATCATCGGCAGATCGTTGGTGCTGTAAGAGGTCGCCGCAGCCAGCCAGGATGCGCCTGCGCCCAGCTCGTTGATACCTTCCTGCAGAATCTGGCCTTTCTCGTCTTCTTTGTAGTAAGCAACCTGCTCACGGTCCTGCGGGGTGTACTGCTGGCCGTTCGGGCTGTAGATACCAATCTGACGGAACAGACCTTCCATACCGAAAGTACGCGCTTCGTCGGCGATGATCGGAACCAGACGCTCTTTGATCGACTTGTTCTTCAGCATCACGTTCAGAGCACGCACGAAAGCGATAGTGGTGGAAATCTCTTTGCTTTGCTCTTCCAGCAGCGCGCCGAAATCTGAAAGTTGAGGCAGCTCTAACTTCTCGGTGAAGTTCGGCTGACGGCTTGGCAGGTAGCCATGCAGCGCCTGACGGCGTTCATGCAGGTATTTGTGTTCTTCAGAACCTTCCGGGAAGGTAATGTACGGCAGTTTTTCGAGATCAGCATCGGCAACAGGCACGTTGAAACGATCGCGGACGTAACGCACGCCGTCCATGTTCATTTTCTTAACCTGGTGAGCGATATTTTTACCTTCCGCGGTGTCGCCCATGCCGTAACCTTTAATGGTATGGGCCAGGATTACCGTCGCTTTGCCTTTGGTTTCCTGCGCTTTTTTCAGTGCCGCGTAGACTTTCTTCGGATCGTGACCACCACGGTTCAGCGCCCAAATCTGCTCGTCAGTCCAGTCGGCCACCAGCGCGGCGGTTTCCGGATATTTACCGAAGAAGTGCTCACGTACGTAAGCGCCGTCTTTGGATTTGAAGGTCTGGTAGTCGCCGTCAACGGTTTCGTTCATCAGTTGGATCAGTTTACCGCTGGTGTCTTTACGCAGCAGCTCATCCCAACGACCGCCCCACATGACTTTGATAACGTTCCAGCCAGCACCTGCAAAGATGCCTTCCAGTTCGTTAACAATCTTGCCGTTACCGGTGACCGGGCCGTCAAGACGCTGCAGGTTACAGTTGATAACAAAGACCAGGTTGTCCAGTTTTTCACGGGTGGCGATGGTGATAGCGCCTTTGGATTCCGGCTCGTCCATCTCGCCGTCGCCGAGGAAGGCGTAAACGGTCTGTTTAGAGGTATCTTTCAGGCCGCGGTGTTCCAGATATTTCAGGAATTTCGCCTGGTAGATAGCACCGATTGGGCCCAGCCCCATAGAGACGGTCGGGAACTGCCAGAATTCCGGCATCAGTTTCGGGTGCGGATAGGAAGAGAGGCCATTACCGTGAACTTCCTGACGGAAGTTATCCATCTGTTCCTGGGTCAGACGACCTTCCAGGAACGCGCGAGCGTAGATGCCCGGAGAGATGTGGCCCTGGAAGTACACCAGATCGCCGCCATCCTGTTCGTTGCGCGCACGGAAGAAATGGTTGAAACAGACATCATAGATCGTGGCGGAAGACTGGAAGGACGCCATGTGGCCGCCCAACTCAAGGTCTTTTTTAGACGCGCGCAGCACGGTCATGATGGCGTTCCAGCGGATAGCAGAACGAATGCGACGTTCCAGCTCCAGATTGCCCGGGTATTCCGGTTCGTCTTCAACGGCAATAGTGTTGATGTAATTACTGGCCCCTGCGCCTGCCGCGACTTTCACGCCGCCTTTGCGAGCTTCAGAAAGCAGTTGGTCAATCAGATACTGAGCGCGCTCAACACCTTCTTCACGGATGACCGATTCGATCGCCTGTAGCCAGTCGCGAGTTTCGATCGGATCCACGTCATTTGGGAAACGTTCTGACATGGGGGTATTCCTTATCTATCTAATACGTTGAGTTATCTGGAACCTGTCCCATTAAACTTTCGTCAGAAAGCTTAATAAGACAGGTTCTGCGTTTAGTTGCCGCGCACATTTTTACGCGTTATTCACAACATCTTCTGGTTAACGTTCTGCCAGAAAAAACTAATTCTTGCGCTGCTCCAGACGGCGTAAGGCGCGTTCACGACGGCTCTCCTCACGGCTTCTGTCCAGCATAATCTCTTCGATAAACGCCAGATGGCGGTGTGACGCTTCACGCGCTTCTTCTGGTTTTCCGGCCATAATGGCTTCAAATATACGGGTGCGATGCGTACTCACCAGCGGCAGCATCTCCCGACGCGCATACAGCAATTCGAAGTTCTGCCGCACGTTTTGCGCCAGCATCGGCTCCATACACCTTAGCAGATGAAGCAATACCACGTTGTGCGCCGCTTCGGTGACGGCGATTTGATACTGGAGCACGGCTTCGGACTCGGCATCCAGATCGCCGGACTCTTGCGCCAGCTCAATAGCGTGGTGCAGCTCGCGAATACGGTCTTTATCTTCGTCGGTGCTGCGCAGCGCCGCGTAATAAGCCGCAATGCCTTCCAGCGCATGGCGCGTTTCGAGCAGGTCAAACTGGGATTCAGGGTGATCGGAGAGCAGTTCCACCAGCGGGTCGCTAAAGCTCTGCCACAGGCTGCTCTGCACGAAGGTTCCGCCGCCCTGGCGACGAAGCAACAATCCCTTCGCTTCGAGACGTTGAATCGCCTCGCGCAAGGAGGGACGGGAGACGTCGAACTGTTTTGCCAGTTCACGTTCCGGTGGGAGTTTTTCTCCGGGACGCAATGTTCCCTCAAGGATTAAAAACTCCAGCTGCTGCTCGATCACATCGGAGAGTTTTGGTTGGCGGATTTTGCTGTAGGCCATGATTTCCTGTCTTAAGCCATTTGCCCGGAGTCAATTGGTCTTACCAATTTCATGTCTGTGACGCTAAAGTAACAAAGTATTCACCTTCTGTCCATACAGGTTTTGATTGAAATCAGTAAAGGAGGCACATTTTAACAATTTTACAGAAATCATGTTTCAAAACTGTAACTGTGCACAAATGTTAAATTTACCCACCAGGAGGTAGATTTAACGTATTTGAAACGATAAAAAATCTCATCTGAACCGATTCAACAGCAGATTAAATGCATTTATATGCATAAATAACGAATAGAAATAAATTAACCTCTGCAAGGGAAAATAAAAGGAGGTATTTACAAGTGCTTTCTTTTTACGCAACTCGTCATCACCCCTGCACAAAGCAGGTGCATTCGCGGTCACATACCATTATTCTGATCAAGACGAAAGAGTTGAAGTGACATTTAAAAAAACGAATCTGTAAATAAATAAATACAAAAAGCGGAATTGCAAACTTACACACGCACTACTGCATCGTTCAAAATAAGCGCGTTATAAATAAACCGCGCCCGATACACGAGGTTTTATGATGGACAGTCAGCAGCACGGCGAGCAGCTCAAGCGCGGCCTGAAAAACCGCCATATTCAGCTTATCGCATTAGGCGGCGCGATAGGGACAGGCTTGTTCCTGGGAAGCGCCTCCGTTATTCAGTCGGCGGGGCCAGGAATTATCCTGGGCTATGCGGTTGCAGGCTTTATTGCCTTTCTGATTATGCGCCAGCTGGGGGAGATGGTGGTTGAAGAACCGGTCGCCGGCTCTTTTAGCCACTTCGCCTATAAATACTGGGGCGGCTTTGCCGGATTCGCTTCCGGCTGGAACTACTGGGTACTGTACGTATTAGTTGCCATGGCGGAACTGACCGCAGTGGGTAAATATATCCAGTTCTGGTATCCGGAGATCCCCACCTGGGCCTCTGCGGCAGCCTTCTTTGTGATTATTAACGCCATCAACCTGACCAACGTTAAAGTGTTCGGTGAGATGGAGTTTTGGTTCGCCATTATTAAAGTGATCGCCGTCATCGCTATGATTCTGTTCGGCGCGTGGTTACTCTTCAGCGATACCGCTGGTCCGCAAGCCACCGTGCGCAACCTGTGGGAACAGGGCGGCTTTCTGCCGCATGGCTGGACCGGGCTGGTGATGATGATGGCCATTATTATGTTTTCGTTCGGCGGACTGGAGCTGGTAGGGATCACCGCCGCTGAAGCCGATAACCCGGAACAGAGCATCCCCAAAGCCACCAATCAGGTTATCTATCGCATCCTGATTTTTTATATCGGCTCGCTGGCGGTTCTGCTTTCGCTGCTGCCATGGACGCGCGTCACCGCCGATACCAGCCCGTTTGTCCTTATCTTCCATGAGCTGGGCGATACGTTTGTCGCCAATGCGCTGAATATCGTGGTTCTCACCGCCGCGCTATCGGTTTATAACAGCTGCGTTTACTGCAACAGCCGTATGCTGTTCGGTCTGGCCCAGCAGGGAAATGCGCCGAAAGCGCTGCTGAACGTCGACAAACGCGGCGTGCCGGTGAGCTCCATTTTGGTTTCCGCCGTCGTGACGGCGTTGTGCGTGCTGCTCAACTACCTGGCTCCAGAGTCCGCATTCGGACTGCTGATGGCGCTGGTGGTCTCCGCGCTGGTCATTAACTGGGCGATGATTAGCCTTGCCCATATGATGTTCCGTCGCGCGAAACAGCAGCAGGGCGTGAAAACCCGCTTCCCGGCCCTGTTTTATCCGTTCGGCAACGTTCTCTGTCTGCTGTTTATGGCGGCGGTATTGATCATTATGCTGATGACGCCAGGTATGGCGATCTCCGTGTGGCTGATTCCGGTATGGCTGCTCATCCTGGGCGTCGGCTACCTGTGTAAAGAAAAAACGGCAAAAACGGTGAAAGCCCACTGATCGTGGCGTTACTTTTCCGCCCTCCCCGTCCGGGGAGGGTGTTATCTGCCTCACAGTTTCCCACGTATAACCATTTTATCCATATCAGCGGCGTGATCCTGCTACGCAAATAAAAGCTCGCAGGCGAATAATTACCGCCATCATCTGATGGGGAGAAGTCTCAATGGATAAGGGCAGACTTTCGGTAAGAGAGAAAATCGGGTATGGCATGGGTGACGCCGGATGTAACATTATTTTTGGCGCTATCATGCTGTTTGTTAATTATTTTTATACGGATATTTTTGGTCTTGCCCCGGCGTTAGTCGGTGTTTTACTCCTTTCAGTACGCGTTATCGATGCCGTTACCGATCCGGTGATGGGCGCGCTTGCCGATCGTACCCAAAGTAAATATGGTCGTTTCCGCCCCTGGCTACTGTGGATTGCATTTCCCTACGCGCTGTTCAGCGTGCTGATGTTCACGACGCCGGACTGGGGCTATAACAGCAAAGTTGTCTATGCTTTCGTCACCTATTTTCTGCTTTCTGTGACCTACACCGCCATCAATATTCCCTATTGCTCACTGGGCGGCGTGATCACCAATGATCCAAAAGAGCGCGTGGCCTGTCAGGCTTATCGCTTCGTGTTAGTCGGCATCGCGACGCTGTTGCTATCGTTAACGCTATTGCCGATGGTGGACTGGTTTGGCGGCGGCGACAAAGCCAAAGGCTATCAGTTGGCGATGACCGTGCTGGCGATTATCGGCATGGGTATGTTTCTGTTCTGCTTTGCCAGCGTCCGCGAACGCGTTCGCCCTGCCGTTCCGACGCACGATGATATGAAGAATGATTTCAAAGACGTGTGGAAAAACGATCAGTGGGTACGCATTCTGCTATTGACCTTATGTAACGTCTGCCCGGGGTTTATCCGTATGGCGGCGACCATGTATTACGTCACCTGGGTGATGGGACAAAGCACCCATTTCGCTACGCTTTTTATTAGCCTTGGCGTGGTCGGTATGATGATCGGCAGTATGCTGGCAAAAGTCTTAACCGATCGCTGGTGTAAATTGAAGGTATTTTTCTGGACCAATATCGCGCTGGCGATTTTCTCCTGCGCGTTCTATTTCTTTGATCCGAAAGCCACCGTGATGATAGTGGCGCTCTACTTCCTGCTCAATATTCTGCATCAGATCCCTTCCCCGTTGCACTGGTCGCTGATGGCGGACGTCGATGATTACGGCGAATGGAAAACCGGCAAACGCATTACCGGTATTAGCTTCTCCGGTAATCTGTTCTTCCTGAAACTGGGCCTGGCGATTGCCGGGGCGATGGTCGGCTTTTTGCTCTCCTGGTACGGTTATGACGCCAGCGCCAAAGCGCAAAGCGCCTCGGCGATGAACGGTATTATGCTGTTGTTTACCGTTATCCCCGGCGTTGGCTATCTGATTACCGCAGGCGTGGTACGTCTGCTGAAAGTTGACCGTGAACTGATGAAAAAAATCCAGGACGATTTGGAAAAACGTCGCACTAATTACCGCGAATTGAGTGAGTTGCAGGAGCTCAAAGCCGCTGAAAGCGTAAGGAAAGCCTGATGGCAAACTGGCCAAACCCGTTTATTGAACAACGTGCCGATCCGTTTATTTTACGCGACGGCAGCGATTACTACTTTATTGCCTCCGTACCAGAATATGACAGGCTGGAAATCCGCCGGGCTAATTCGCTGGAAGGGTTGCGCGCCGCCGACCCCGTTGTCGTCTGGCGTAAACAGGAAAGCGGCCCGATGAGCCAGCTCATCTGGGCACCGGAACTTCATCATCTGGCAGGCAAGTGGTACATCTATTTTGCCGCTACCCATACTCAAGCGCTTGATAAGCAGGGAATGTTCCAGCACCGCATGTTTGCCCTGGAGTGTGCCGATGCCGACCCACTCACCGGCAAGTGGACGGAGAAAGGTCAAATTAAAACACCGTTTGATACCTTCGCCCTCGATGCCACCACTTTTTATCATCAGGGAAAACAGTGGTATCTGTGGGCGCAAAAAGCGCCGGATATTGCCGGTAACTCAAATATTTATCTGGCTGAACTGGAAAACCCGTGGACTCTTAAAGGCGAGCCGGTAAGACTCAGTAAGCCAGAGTACGACTGGGAGTGTCGGGGTTTTTGGGTTAACGAAGGTCCGGCCGTCGTGGTGCATGGCGACAAGCTGTTTATCAGCTATTCGGCCAGCGCCACCGATGAAAACTACTGTATGGGGTTACTGTGGATTAACGTAAACGACGATCCGCGCGATCCGGCCAACTGGCATAAATCACCGCGCCCGGTCTTTACCACCAGCTATGAGAATCGCCAGTATGGGCCGGGACACAACAGCTTTACGCAAACGCCGGAAGGTGAAGATGTACTGGTGTACCACGCGAGAAATTACACCGAAATTGAAGGCGATCCGTTGTACGATCCCAACCGCCATACGCGTCTGAAACGGGTGCGCTGGGACGAAAACGGGATGCCTGATTTTGGCGTACCGCCAGCCGATACGATCTAAGCCGTTGCACTGCCCGGTGGCGCTAACGCTTACCGGGCCTACAGATTTTTCCATTGTAGGCAGCATAAGCGTTAGCGCCACCGGCACAACGTTACACTAATGCCCCATAAATGGTGAGCAACGCAATAATCACCACCACCACAAACGAGGCCTTCTTCGCCATCGACACCGCCGCTTTAGGGGTTTCCACTTTGTCAGTATGCGGTTCGCGCGCCAGTGAGAACTGCGCCAGACGTGTGAGCACCTGATACTGCGAAGTATGCAGATCCGCCAGCGAGGCAAACCAGGCCGGCAACGCTTTCTCGCCATGCCCCAGTAATGCATACACAACGCCCGCCAGACGTACCGGAATCCAGTCCAGCACATGAAGAATAGCGTCAATGCCGGATTGCAAACGTTGGTGCGGCGTCTGATAGCGCGCCAGCCAGGTCTGCCAGGCCCGTAAAAACGCATAACCCACCAGCGTTACCGGCCCCCATGGACCGCCAACGATAAACCAAAATAGCGGTGCGAGGTAAAAACGGAAATTTATCCATAACAACGCATTTTGCAGCTCACGCAAAAATTCACGCTCATTACAATCCGGCGGCACGCCGTGAATCAGCGTAAGCTCGCTGGCCATCGCCTCGCAAGGATGCGGATCGTTACGGGACGCCGCTTTCAGCCAGGCGTGATAATGTACTCGCACTTTGCCCGCGCCGATACACAGCACGCCCAGGAGAATCCACACCACCAGCGTCGGCACGTTAAATAGCAGCCCTTTTAACGCCTGGAGCAGTAGAAAAGTCACCGCCATCGCGATCGCCGTCATTCCCATCGTGCGCAACATCGAAAAATGCGTAATCCGACGGAATAGCGCCTCCAGCCGATGATCGAGCTGCCAGTGCTCGCCCAGCTTAAACAGGCGCTCGACAATCAGCACCAGTAATGTCGTAAACAGCGTCATGTCATCTCCTTGTGCGACGAGAGGGCTACCAAAGCGCGAAAACGCGGCCAGTCAAAGGCAGGGCCAGGGTCCGTTTTGCGGTCAGGCGCAATGTTACAGTGTCCGGTCATATTGTCGGCGATCGCCGGATAGCAAGCGATAAGCGTGCGCGTCACGGCGGCTAGCTGCTGATACTGCGCATCGGTATAAGCCAGCGTATCCGTCCCCTCCAGCTCAATACCAATGGAGAAATCATTACAACGTTCCCGCCCCTGATAGTTTGATACGCCCGCATGCCACGCACGCTTATCAAAAGGCACATACTGGACGATTTCACCGTCGCGACGAATCAGACAATGGGCCGAAACACGAAGATGAGCGATTTCTGCAAAAAAAGGATGGGCGTCTGGATCTATCGTTCCGGTGAATAATGCATCGATCCACGGACCGCCAAACTCGCCGGGGGGCAGGCTAATATTATGCACCACCAGCAAGGACGGTTTTTCGTCATCCGGACGGCAATCATAATGCGGAGAAGGGACGCGTCGCGCCTCTACCAACCAACCCTTATCTGGCAACATGCAGAGTCTCCTTTTGAGTGGTGCTTATAGCTGCTTCAGAGTAGCATGTTTCTACCTTATGATTCGTTAGCAATTTGGAGTTTTATCATGCCGCCTCGCCGTTATAACCCAGACGACCGACGTGACGCGCTACTGGAACGCATTAATCTCGATATCCCTGCCGCCGTTGCTCAGGCGCTGCGTGAAGATTTAGGTGGAGAAGTCGATGCTGGCAACGATATCACCGCGCAACTTTTGCCGGCAGATACGCAAGCCCATGCCACGGTGATCACTCGTGAAGACGGCGTTTTCTGCGGCAAGCGCTGGGTTGAAGAGGTCTTCATCCAACTGGCGGGCGATGATGTGCGCCTCACCTGGCATGTCGATGACGGCGACGCCATTCACGCCAACCAAACAGTGTTTGAACTGAACGGCCCCGCTCGCGTATTGCTGACCGGCGAGCGCACGGCGCTAAACTTTGTCCAGACCCTTTCCGGCGTCGCCAGTGAAGTACGCCGCTACGTTGGACTGCTGGCTGGCACCCAAACCCAGTTGCTCGACACGCGTAAAACGCTGCCGGGTCTGCGCACTGCGCTCAAATATGCGGTTTTATGTGGCGGCGGCGCCAATCATCGTCTGGGCCTCACTGACGCGTTCCTGATTAAAGAAAACCATATCATCGCCTCCGGTTCTGTTCGTCAGGCGGTGGAAAAAGCGTTCTGGCTCCATCCGGACGTGCCGGTAGAAGTCGAGGTCGAAAATCTGAATGAACTGGACGATGCGCTGAAAGCAGGCGCGGATATTATCATGCTGGATAATTTCAACACCGACCAGATGCGCGAGGCGGTGAAACGCGTCAACGGCCAGGCGCGGCTGGAAGTATCCGGCAACGTCACCGCGGAAACCTTACGCGAATTTGCTGAAACCGGGGTGGATTTCATCTCCGTTGGCGCGCTGACCAAGCACGTACGCGCGCTCGATCTCTCCATGCGTTTTTGCTGATCCTCTCCACCCGATGGCGCTGCGCCGTCGGGTCTATAAATCACCTGTCCGGCGATCCGCGTCGTGATTCGGTAAAATATTCGTAGCGCCTCGCAATAACGTTGCCGTGTCATGTAACGCAGCGAAAATCTTCAGAATCCGCCTTCCCGTTTTACCTTTTGCCGCTCGCCCGCTCTTCCCACGTTTGCCACAGTAGCGCCAGCTAACTCAAGGAGCGAACAATGGAAAAACAACGCGGTTTCACGCTTATCGAACTGATGGTCGTTATTGGCATCATCGCCATTTTAAGCGCCATTGGCATTCCGGCTTACCAGAACTATCTGCGTAAAGCGGCGCTGACGGATATGTTGCAAACGTTTGTCCCCTACCGTACCGCCGTCGAACTCTGCGCTCTGGAACATGGTGGGACGAGCACATGCGATGCGGGCGTCAACGGTATCCCCTCGCCCATCATCACCCGTTATGTTTCGGGCATGAGCGTGGAAAAAGGCGTCATCACGCTTACCGGCCAGGAGAGTCTGAGCGGGCTTAGCGTCATCATGACGCCCGCCTGGGACAATGCTAACGGCATTACCGGCTGGACGCGTAACTGCAATATTCAAAGCGACAGCGCGTTACAACAGGCTTGTGAAGATGTCTTCCGTTTTGACGCCAACTAAGGAGACAAGATGAAAGACGCTCAGCTCAACACATTGTGTCAACGTCATCAGGCTGTACTGATCAATAGCGCCAGCAACAGTATCACTGTTGCGGTGGTCGACGCGCCCTCTCATGCATTACTGGACGCTCTGCATTTCGCCACGCAAAAACAGATTGATATTGTGTGCTGGACTCGCCAGCAAATGGAAAATCATCGGCATAAGCCGGATCAGGCCCCCTCGGCAAACGCCGCGAAAGGCGGAGAAACCGCGGCCCAGCTTCTCAATCAGACATTACGCTCGGCGATGGCGAAACGCGCCTCTGATATCCATCTCGAACCAGGCGCCAGCCGCTACCGGATAAGGCTCCGCATCGATGGCGTTCTTCATATTCTGCAGGACATCGCCAAAGAGATGGGGCTTGCGCTGACGGCCAGATTGAAAGTCCTGGGAAATTTGGACATCGCTGAACATCGGCTGCCGCAGGACGGGCAATTTACCGTTGACCTGACGGGCGACAGCATCTCTTTTCGTATCGCCACGCTTCCCTGTAAAGAAGGCGAAAAAGTCGTCTTACGGTTGTTGCATCAGGTTGAACAAACGCTGGATCTGGACACGCTGGGCATGTACGGGGCACAACTTACCGCTTTTAGACAAGCCCTACAGCAACCTCAGGGGCTGGTACTGGTGACTGGCCCCACCGGTAGCGGAAAAACGGTCACGCTATACAGCGCGCTACAAACCCGGAATACGCCGGGTATCAACCTCTGTAGCGTTGAGGATCCGATAGAAATTCCACTGGATGGGATTAACCAGACGCAGATCCATCCCCGCGCCGGGCTCACCTTTCAAAATGTGCTGCGCGCGCTTTTACGCCAGGACCCTGACATCATCATGGTAGGTGAAATTCGTGACGGCGACACCGCAGAAATCGCCATTAAGGCGGCACAAACGGGCCATCTGGTACTTTCAACGCTCCATACGAACTCCACCAGTGAAACGCTGATACGTTTGCAGCAAATGGGCGTAGCACGCTGGATGATCTCATCGGCGCTTACGCTGGTGGTAGCGCAACGCCTAGTAAGGAAGCTTTGCCCGCACTGCAAACAGCGTCTGAGCGATCCCGTGGTGCTATCGCCCAATCTTTGGCCCAGCGCGCTACCGCGCTGGCAGGCAAGCGGCTGTCAGCATTGCTACCACGGCTTTTATGGCCGAACCGCGTTATTCGAAGTGTTAACCGTTACCCCGGCATTACGTCAGTTAATTGCGAGCGGCGCATCGGCGCAAGCACTGGAAGCCCACCTCCAACAGACCGGTACAGGGACGCTTTTTGAAAATGGCTGTCGCGCCGTTGAGCAAGGCATGACGTCCTTTGAAGAGATACTGCGCGTTCTGGGAATGCCCCATGAGCGTTAAACAGCTCTGGCGCTGGCAAGGCGTTAACGATAAAGGTCAACTGGAACAAGACGTTGTATGGGTGGACAATCGTCTGGCGCTGATCATCACCCTGCAACATCAGCGCATTATGCCGCTTCGCATCAAGCGCATGGGTGTTAACGCCGCACTGTGGAAAGAAGAGCAAAGCGCTGAAATTATTCATCAGTTGGCCACGCTCATTCATGCCGGACTGACGCTTTCTGAAGGGCTGGAACTCCTTGCGAAACAGCATCCACACCGACAATGGCAAGCGCTGTTGCGCACGCTGGCTCACGAGCTTGAACAGGGCGTCCCTTTTTCCAGCGCATTAGTCTCCTGGCCGCAGGTATTTCCGCCGCTCTACCAGACGATGATCCGCACCGGAGAACTGACCGGCAAACTGGCCGAATGCTGCTTTGAACTGGCCCGTCAGCAAAAAGCGCAACGGCAGATTACGGTTAGCGTGAAAAAGGCGCTGCGCTATCCCGCCATTATTCTGACAATGGCCGCCCTGGTCGTTTTCGCCATGCTGCACTTTGTTCTGCCGGAATTTGCCGCCATTTACCGTAGCTTCAATACCCCGCTCCCTCTTCTGACGCGCGGTATTATCGCGATAGCGCAATGGGGGGCGGCATGGGGTTGGCTCATCTTGTTCCTGACGATGCTCATTGCTATCGCTCACCGCAGGGTAAAACAAAAACCGTCCTGGCAAGCGCAGCGGCAGCGTCTTCTGCTACGGCTTCCCGTGATGGGTCGCCTGATAAGAGGCCAGAAACTAGCGCAAATATTCACCGTACTGGCATTGACCCAAAGCGCAGGAATTCCTTTTCTTCAGGGACTGGAAAGCGCTATCGAGAGTCTCGGCTGCCCTTACTGGTCACAGCGTTTAACGCAGGTACATCAGGAGATCGCCGCGGGCAATCCGGTCTGGTTGGCGCTAAAAAATACCCAGGAATTTAGTCCGCTATGCCTGCAACTGGTCAGAACGGGCGAAGCGTCCGGTTCACTCGATATCATGCTGCATAACCTTGCCCGTCACCACAGTGAAACTACGCTGGCGCTGGCCGATAATCTGGCGTCGCTGTTGGAACCGGCGTTATTGATCATCACCGGTTTAATTATCGGTACGCTGGTGGTGGCGATGTATTTGCCGATTTTTCATTTGGGAGACGCGATGAGCGGGATGGGATAAGGCTGGCGCACATTTACGCCAGCCAGAATATTAGAGGCTATTGAAAATGCGGTTTTCTTGTTCCTGCACCCGAATAAAGGTGGTGCGTTTGGTCAACTCTTTCAGGCGAGACGCGCCGACATAAGTGCAGGCTGAGCGCAGACCGCCCAGGATATCGCGGGCGGTATTGCCCACCGGCCCACGCAGCGGCAATTTAACCGTTTTACCTTCTGCCGCGCGGTATTTCGCAACGCCGCCGACATGACGGTTCATCGCAGATTCCGAACTCATGCCATAGAACAGCATAAATTTCTCGCCGTTCTCTTCTACCACGCTGCCGCCGCTCTCTTCGTGACCCGCCAGCATACCGCCCAACATAACGAAATCCGCGCCGCCGCCGAAGGCTTTTGCTACGTCGCCTGGCATGGTGCAGCCGCCATCGCTGACGATCATGCCGCCCAGGCCATGCGCCGCGTCAGCACATTCGATAACCGCCGACAGTTGCGGATAACCGACGCCGGTTTTTACACGCGTCGTGCATACGGAGCCGGGACCAATTCCCACTTTCACGATATCGGCGCCGGAGAGGATAAGCTCTTCGCACATCTCGCCCGTTACCACATTGCCTGCGCAGATTGTTTTTGTCGGCCATGCTTCACGTGCTTTCGCGACGAACTGCACAAAATGTTCTGAATAGCCATTGGCCACATCAATACAGACAAAGTTCAGCGCAGGATTCAGCGCCAGAATCTGCACGGTTTTTTCGAAATCAGCATCAGAGGTCCCGGTGGAAACCATCACATGCTTGAGAACATCAGCCGAAGCCGAGTTGATAAAAGCTGCCCACTCTTCAACGGTATAATGTTTATGTACAGCAGTCAGAATATCAAACCCGGCCAATGCTTGCGCCATTTCAAACGTCCCGACGGTATCCATATTGGCCGCGATAATCGGTACGCCAGACCAGGTCTGACCTGAGTGTTTAAAGGTGAATTGACGTTCCAGTTCGACATCGGAACGGCTTTTGAGGGTAGAACGTTTAGGACGGATAAGAACGTCTTTGAAACCTAACTTCAGATCTTCTTCAATACGCATGTGCGGATTCCTGGGGTTAATGGCGAAAAATCGAAACTCACAACTCCAGTGACGCTATCATACGCACTAATCATGGCCGTACAAGACTGCGAAATTCTCTTTTTTTACGTTACAATCCCATAAATTTACCTGGCGAATAGTAGGTTAATGCTCAGAGCGCATCGTCTTTGTATGTTTAAAATTTAACCTTTTGATTATCAAACTAAAATTCCGGAAGCTGGAGATATGAGGTATACCGTAGCCTTAACCGGCGGTATTGGCAGCGGTAAAAGTACCGTCGCTGATGCCTTCGCTGACCTCGGAATAACCGTCATCGACGCGGATATTATCGCGCGCCAGATGGTTGAGCCAGGGCAGCCCGCCCTGAACGCAATAGCGGAACATTTTGGTTCTGAACTTATCGCCGCCGACGGCACGTTACGTCGCCGGGCGCTGCGTGAGCGTATTTTTTCGCATCCGGAAGAAAAAGCCTGGCTTAACGCTCTGCTTCATCCCTTAATTCAGCAGGAAACCCAACGACAGTTTCAACAGGCTACGTCGCCCTATGTGTTATGGGTTGTGCCTCTGCTGGTTGAAAACAAGCTGTATCAAAAAGCCAACCGTGTACTGGTGGTTGACGTGACGCCTGAAACGCAGCTTATGCGCACAATGCAGCGTGATGATGTTACGCGCGAGCATGTTGAACACATTCTCGCTGCGCAGGCGACGCGTGAAGCGCGCCTTGCCGTGGCGAACGATGTTATTGATAATAACGGCGCACCGGATGCTATCGCATCAGATGTGGCCCGCCTGCACGCCAGTTATCTTAAGCTCGCGTCGCAGTTTGTCTCACAGGAAAAACCGTAATGCACACCCAGGTCCTATTTGAACACCCTCTCAATGAGAAGATGCGTACGTGGCTGCGCATAGAGTTTTTGATCCAACAGCTCTCCATCAACCTGCCAATTGCAGACCATGCTGGCGCACTGCATTTTTTCCGTAACATCAGCGATCTACTGGATGTGTTCGAACGGGGCGAAGTCCGTACCGAACTGCTGAAAGAACTGGAGCGCCAGCAGCGTAAATTACAGGCCTGGGTTGAGGTTCCCGGCGTCGATCAAGACCGTATTGAAGCCCTGCGCCAGCAGTTAAAATCCGCGGGCAGCGTGCTGATCTCCGCCCCGAGGATTGGCCAGCAGCTACGCGAAGATCGCTTGATTGCCCTTGTGCGTCAACGCTTAAGTATTCCTGGCGGCTGTTGCAGTTTCGATTTACCCACTCTGCATATCTGGTTGCACCTACAACAGGCGCAGCGCGACGCCCAGATTGAAAGCTGGCTTGTCAGCCTGAATCCCCTCACCCAGGCGCTGACTTTGGTACTTGATCTGATCCGTAATTCAGCGCCTTTCCGTAAGCAAACCAGCCTGAACGGTTTTTATCAGGATAACGGGGACGACGCCGATTTGCTGCGTCTTATGCTGACGCTCGATTCACAACTTTATCCGCAAATTTCCGGCCATAAGAGCCGTTTTGCCATTCGCTTTATGCCGCTGGATAGTGAAAATGGTCTGGTGCCGGAGCGTCTTGATTTTGAACTGGCCTGTTGCTAAGGAGTAAAAATGTCTGACGTGACCGTCGTAAACTGTCCGACCTGCGGTAAACCGGTCGTCTGGGGAGAAATTAGCCCCTTCCGCCCATTTTGTTCTAAACGCTGTCAGTTAATTGATTTGGGCGAATGGGCCGCCGAAGAGAAACGAATCGCCAGCAGCGGCGACCAGTCTGATAGCGACGACTGGAGCGAAGAGCGCTAACGGAGAGGGCTCTGTTGAGACGGCAATATCGCCTTATGACAAAAATAATCAATAAATACGCGTAGTTTTGGCGCCATATGCGCGCGGCCGGGATAATACCAATAAACCGGCGAGATTAGGCTATAACAGAAACGTAGCCGCCACTGCGCCAGAAAACCCTGGCGCGTTATCACTGACCCTAAGCCCGCAGGAGCTGACGGCAATTGAGGCGGTTTTTCCTCACGACGCCGCGGCCGGCCCCCGCTACTGGCCGGAAATTATGTCGACATTAAATCGCTAATAAGATCGATGGGGATCGTGTTGCGATCCCCCACTAAGGCGCAAATTGGCGTAATTTACGAATAATCGGTTCATTGGCCGGCGGAAAATCGTCCGTATTCAACGCGTTTTGCGCGATCCACCGTCCCGGCTGTCCTTCTTTCCCCCACGGTTCGCCCTCCCAGCGTTCAACCAGCCAAAACCACAGCGTAATGTGTCGGTCCGGGAATTGATATTCCAGAGTGTCGAATAATGTCACCTGTGTTGGCGTAATCCCCACCTCTTCCTGTAGCTCCCGGATCAACGCCTGCTCTGGTGTTTCGTCGGCTTCAATTTTTCCGCCGGGAAATTCCAGCTTGTTCGCCATATGCGCATCCGCGGCGCGTCGGGTAATAAAAATTTCATCGTTCGGGTTGCGGATAATCCCAACCGCGATTTGCAGTCTTTTCATCTTGTTGCATCCATAAAAAAGGCGCAGTCACCTGCGCCTTTTTATCTGTGTTCAATGTCAGGCCGAATAAGCGTAGCGCCCTTCGGCAATAATGCCAGCACCGACCTGATGGCAACACATTATGTCTTATCAGGCCGGTAAGTTTACCGCATTAGCTCAGGCGACCGTGACACTGTTTGTATTTCTTACCGGAACCGCAAGGGCAAGGATCGTTACGTCCAATCTTACGTTCGCCTGTTTGGGCGGCCAGATCGGCAGCCACGGCGGCATCGTCATCCTGATGGCTTAGCTGCTGCATCTGCGCCAGGCGCTCCGCCTCTTCGCGACGCTGCATTTCCATCGCTTCGACCTCTTCCGGCATACGTACCTGGACTTTGCTCAGGGTACTGATCACTTCATATTTCAGCGATTCCAGCATCGCGGCGAACATAGCGAAGGATTCGCGCTTGTATTCCTGCTTCGGATCTTTTTGCGCATAGCCGCGCAGATGAATACCCTGACGCAGGTAATCCATCGCCGCCAGGTGCTCTTTCCACAGGGAATCGAGCGTTTGCAGCATCACGCCTTTTTCGAAATGACGCATCATTTCAGCGCCAACCACCTCTTCTTTACGCTGATACACCTCGATGGACTGCGCCAGGATGCGCTCACGCAGCGTCTCCTCATGCAGCTCCGGCTCTTTATCCAGCCATTCGGCAATCGGCAGCTCCAGGTCGAAGTCGTTTTTCAGGCGTTCCTGCAAACCCGGGATGTCCCACATCTCTTCCAGCGACTGCGGCGGAATGTAGGCGTCGATAGTCGCCTTAAAGACATCTTCGCGAATGCTGTTAATGGTGTCGCTCACGTCAGACACATCCAGCAGTTCGTTACGCTGGGTATAAATTGCACGACGCTGATCGTTCGCCACATCATCATATTCCAGCAGTTGCTTACGAATATCGAAGTTACGGCTTTCTACTTTACGCTGCGCGTTAGCGATAGCTTTCGTCACCCACGGGTGCTCAATCGCTTCGCCCGGCTTCATCCCCAGTTTACGCATCATACCGGAGACACGATCGGAGGCGAAAATACGCATCAGCGCATCTTCCATCGACAGGTAGAAACGGGAAGAACCCGGATCGCCCTGGCGACCGGAACGGCCACGCAGCTGGTTGTCGATACGGCGGGATTCATGGCGCTCGGTGCCAATAATATGCAGACCGCCGGCAGCCAGAACCGCGTCATGGCGTACCTGCCAGTCCGCTTTAATCTGCGCAATCTGTTCTTCCGTCGGCGCTTCCAGCGCGGCGACTTCCGCCTGCCAGCTACCGCCCAGCATAATATCAGTACCACGCCCCGCCATGTTGGTAGCGATAGTGACCGCCGCTGGATAACCAGCCTGCGCAACGATGCCTGCTTCGTTGGCGTGGAATTTTGCGTTCAGTACGTTATGTTTGATGCCCGCTTTGGTCAGCTCTCTGGAAACCACTTCAGATTTCTCGATAGAAATCGTCCCGACCAGCACTGGCTGACCGTTCGCGGTACGTTCTTTAATATCTTCGATAATGGCCTGGATTTTTTCCGCTTCGGTCATGTAGACCAGATCCGGCAAATCTTTACGGATCATCGGACGGTTGGTCGGAACAACGACGGTGTCCAGCTTATAGATAGAGCTAAATTCGAAGGCTTCAGTATCCGCCGTACCGGTCATACCGGCCAGCTTTTCATACAGACGGAAGTAGTTCTGGAAGGTAATAGACGCCAGCGTCTGGTTTTCATTCTGAATTTCAACGCCTTCTTTCGCTTCTACCGCCTGGTGCAGACCGTCAGACCAGCGACGCCCCTGCATGGTACGACCGGTATGTTCATCAACAATGATGACTTCGCCGTCTTTCACAATGTAATCCACGTCACGGGTAAACAGCGCGTGCGCGCGCAGCGCGGCGGTGACGTGATGCATCAGCATAATATTGCCAGGCGAGTAGAGCGACTCGCCTTCATCCATAATGCCTTCTTGCACCAATAGCTCTTCAATCAGCACCAGACCGCGTTCGGTCAGGTTAACCTGGCGCGCTTTCTCATCAACGGAGAAGTGGCCTTCGCCCTGGAAAGTGTCAGAATCTTCTTTCTCCTGACGAATCAGGTGCGGAATGATTTTGTTCACTTTTTTGTACATTTCCGAGCTATCTTCCGCCGGGCCGGAAATAATCAGCGGCGTACGCGCTTCATCGATCAGGATGGAGTCAACCTCATCCACCAGCGCATAATGCAGTTTACGCTGCACGCGCTCTTCCGGGCTGAACGCCATGTTGTCGCGCAGGTAGTCAAAACCGTATTCGTTGTTAGTGCCGTAAGTGATGTCGGCAGCGTAAGCTTCACGTTTAGCTGGCGCAGGCATACCTGGCAGGTTGATACCAACGGACATGCCGAGGAATTCGAATAGCGGACGGTTGTTTTCGGCGTCACGCTGCGCCAGATAGTCGTTCACGGTTACCACATGAACGCCTTTGCCGGACAGCGCGTTCAGGTAGGCTGGCAGCGTTGCGGTCAGCGTTTTACCTTCACCAGTACGCATTTCGGCGATACAGCGATCGTTGAGCACCATACCACCCAATAGCTGAACGTCGAAGTGACGCATCCCAAAGACGCGTTTACTGGCTTCACGCACCACCGCGAACGCTTCCGGAATCAGGCTCTCTACACTTTCGCCTTTTTCAATACGGGCGCGAAATTCGTTGGTTTTCGCTTTCAGTTCGTCATCGGAGAGTTTTTCCATCTCCGGTTCCATCGCATTAATAAGGCTGACGGCCTTACGCATACGACGCAGCGTACGATCGTTACGGCT
Source organism: Salmonella sp. 741265073_HBA (assembly GCF_046569105.1). Taxonomy (NCBI): domain Bacteria; kingdom Pseudomonadati; phylum Pseudomonadota; class Gammaproteobacteria; order Enterobacterales; family Enterobacteriaceae; genus Salmonella; species Salmonella sp. 741265073_HBA. Next base: position 127,354 of record NZ_JBKFRY010000007.1, read on the forward strand.
ACCGAATACTTTGGTTAATAATTTGATTAGCATAATAAAGTCTCAAATGCCCCGCGCCGCGGAGCTACAAATAAAGTAAAAGGGTCTTTTTTCGTTAGCTGAGACGTTGCGGACCGGCGCGGATACCCTGCGCCTGACTTATCCAGGCCGGGATGCTAAATGCGGTTTGTGGCGCAAAATACGCCAGGGAGAGGCGGCGAACAATCGCCGGCGGCGTGCCCTCCTGCGTGAGCATCGCGCTGAGCGTATTCAGTAAGGCGATATGATGCGCCTGTAATGGCGACGGCGCGTCGGCAACGGGCAGCGTTTGCGGCGCCATTGCAAAAGAAAGGTGGCGAATCACCGTGCGAATAGCGTGCTGATGCCAGTAATCTACGGTGAAATTGGGACGACGGTTAGAGGCTTCTAACAGCGCAAGATGGCTAAAGTTAACTTTAGACGCGGTGCTGGCGGTCGTCCTTGCAGGCGTATTGGTTTCAGCGGCGTTACTGAGCGCGGGCAAACCAAAACTCGCCGCGACCATCCCTAATAAGAGATGCGGCCAGAAGTATCGTCTGCCTAACTGTCGCCAGCGCGTCAGTATTCCACTCACGTCATTGCCACCTGATATGCCCCTCATGGGCTTACGGAATCAAAACAATTTGCGCACAAATCTTATCATTAAAGCGTACGCGCTACAGCAGTAATGACGAGAAGCTAAGGTGAAAATCGGCTAAGAAAACAGCGAACGCGCCGTGTTTCCATTTAACCCTGTCAAAATGGCTGTATTAAGGAAAGCGCAGATAAAGAATAGTAAAAAAAACGACTGGCTCGCCTGGCCGGAGAGAGTGCCAGGTTAACCAGTCGAATTTTATACGACAGCGTATGTCGTTATGCCAGTACCGTCGAAGGCGCTTTGAAAGCCAACGGCAGTTCTGCGTCGTCCTGGAAGGTCACAAATTCCCAGGCTTCCTGTTTTGCCAGGACTGCCTGTAACAATTTGTTATTCAATGCGTGACCGGATTTATACGCGGTAAACGCACCAATAATATTGTGACCACACATGAACAAGTCACCGATCGCGTCAAGCATTTTGTGACGAACGAATTCATCTTCAAAACGCAGGCCGTCTTCGTTCAATACGCGATAATCGTCAACAACGATGGCACAATCGAAGCTGCCGCCCAGGCACAGGCCGCGGGACTGCAGATATTCAATATCGCGCATAAAACCGAAGGTACGCGCACGGCTGATCTGGCGCATGAACGCATCCGCAGAGAAGTTCATCGCGTAGCGCTGGCTGCTGGAATCGATCGCCGGATGGTTAAAGTCGATGGTGAAATCCAACGTAAAACCATTGTACGGTCTGAATTCAGCCCATTTATCGCCATCTTCAACCCGAACAGTCTCTTTGATGCGTACGAATTTTTTGGCGCAGTTCAGTTCATCAATACCGGCATCAAGCAGCAGGTAGACAAACGGAGCGGCACTGCCATCCATGATCGGGATTTCCGGGGCATTAACCTCAATAACGATGTTATCGATACCTAAGCCCGCCAGAGCAGCGTTCAGGTGCTCAACGGTTGAAATCCGTACATCATGCTCATTCACCAGACACGTACAGAGCATGGTATCACGCACAGATTTGGCATCGGCCGGGAAATCTACCGGTGGATTCAAGTCGGTGCGACGATAGATGACCCCGGTATTGGCCGGCGCAGGGCGTAATGTCAGGGTGACTTTTTTGCCGGTGTGTAAACCGACGCCAGTCGCCTGAACGATACGTTTAAGTGTCCTTTGTTTGATCATCGTATAATCTCGCCAAATTACCTATCCAACCGAAGTGTACTATACATTCGGCGGGCCAGTTTAGCACAAAGAGCCCAGAATCCCAAATTCCAGCTAATTCTTAATCAGCTTGCTTACGCAGGAATGCGGGGATATCCAGATAATCCGGCTCTTTCGCCGCCTGTGGTGTATTGTCGTTAACCACTTTCGCGACCGTTTTTTGCTCCTGCGTCAGCGGCGCCATACCGTGCTGCTGATAACGATCCAACACCGGCTGCTGCACCTGTTTATTGGTGACCAGAGTGATTTCCGGACGTTTGTCCATACCAATACCGGTCGCCACTACCGTCACGCGCAGTTCATCATTCATATCCGGGTCCAGAGAGGTACCGATAACCACGGTGGCGTTATCCGACGCAAACGCGCGAATAGTGTTACCGACGGTTTCAAACTCGTCCAGACGCAGGTCGAAGCCCGCCGTAATGTTGACCAACACGCCGCGCGCGCCGGACAGGTCGATATCTTCCAGCAGCGGAGAAGAAATAGCCATTTCAGCCGCTTCTTCCGCACGGTCTTCACCGCTCGCCACGCCGGAGCCCATCATTGCGTAGCCCATTTCAGACATCACGGTACGCACGTCAGCAAAGTCGACGTTCATCAGGCCTGGGCGGGTGATCAGCTCTGCGATACCCTGAACCGCGCCTTTCAGCACGTCGTTAGCCGCGCCGAACGCGTCGAGTAGGGAGATACCACGGCCCAGCACTTTCAGCAGCTTGTCGTTCGGGATGGTGATCAACGAGTCCACATGCTTGGACAGCTCGGTGATACCCTGCTCCGCAAATGCCATGCGCTTTTTGCCTTCAAAATTGAAAGGCTTAGTCACCACGGCAACGGTCAGAATACCTAAATCTTTTGCCACTTCAGCAACCACTGGTGCCGCGCCGGTTCCGGTACCGCCGCCCATGCCTGCCGCGATAAATACCATGTCTGCGCCTTCAAGCGCCGCACGCAGCGCTTCACGGTCTTCGTCCGCCGCGTTACGACCGACTTCCGGGTTAGCGCCGGCACCCAGACCTTTGGTAATGCCGCTACCAATTTGAATGGTCTGGCCAACCGCCGTTTTACGCAACGCCTGAGCGTCGGTATTCACCGCGAAGAATTCAACACCTTCGATGCGCTCGCGCACCATGTGTTCAACAGCGTTACCGCCGCCGCCACCGACGCCGATGACTTTAATCACCGCGTCGTTGGTTAGTTCCATAGGTTCAAACATAATCTCTCTCCGTCATGTGCCTGTCGCCTGAGGCCGTAATATCTGGCGGCCTCATAAAAATTAAAACTCTTTTCGCAGCCAGCTATTAAGTCGCTTGATCCACGAGCCAACTGATGCCGTAACACGTTTTTCCACTTCTGCTTCACCGTTTAAGTGGGACTCTTTCCCGTAGTGAAGCAATCCCACCGCCGTTGAGTAATACGGCTCCTGGGCATAATCCGTCAGACCGGTAATATTCAGCGGCGCGCCGATACGCACCTGCGTATGAAACACGCGCTGAGCGCAAGCAGCAAGCCCTTCGATTTGCGCCGCGCCGCCGGTTAACACAATCCCCGCCGCCAGGTGATGTTTTACCCCTTGTTGGCGAAGCTGTTCCTGTAATTGCAATATCTCTTCGTTGACCAGATTGAGCAGCTCGGTGTAACGCGGCTCAATCACTTCCGCCAGCGTCTGACGTTGCAGGCTGCGCGGCGGACGCCCGCCTACGCTCGGTACTTCAACGCTTTCGTCTTTACCGACGATGGAACCCAGCGCGCAACCGTGGCGGACTTTAATGGCTTCAGCATCGCTCGGCGGCGTACCAAAGGCATAAGCGATATCGCTGGTCACCACGTTCCCCGCGTAAGGGATCACTTTGGTATGACGCAGCGCGCCGCCAGTATAAACGGCGATATCCATTGTACCACCGCCGATATCCACGACACAGACGCCCAGTTCACGTTCATCTTCCGTTAACACGGAATAACTGGCCGCCAGTCCGGCAAATATCAGTTGGTCAACTTTCAAACCACAACGTTCAACAGCTTTGACAATGTTTTTTGCCATATCGTTGTGGCAGGTAATCAAATGTACTTTCGCCTGCATACGCACGCCGGAAAGACCGACCGGATTTTTAATGCCTTCCTGGTAGTCAATGGCGTACTCCTGAGGAATCACATGCAGCACGCGATGTTCATCGCGCACGCGCACTGACTTCGCAGTATGCACGACGTTTTCCACATCTTCTTGCGTCACTTCCTCTTCGGAAATGGGTACCATACCAATTTCATTCTGACAGCTAATATGTTTGCCGGAAAGCGCCAGATATACCGAGGAGATCTGGCAATCGGCCATCAATTCCGCCTGGTCAATGGCGCGCTGAACGCATTTCACCACTGACTCAAGGTCATTCACCCCGCCTTTATCCATACCCCGCGATGGGCAACTGCCCACGCCAATGATATTGACCATACCGTCGGGCAGAACTTCCCCTACTAAAGCGGCAACCTTCGCGGTGCCAATCTCCAGTCCTACTACCAGTTTTCTGTCCGTCGCCTTGATCATTGTTGTTCTGCCTGTGCCTGATTCTGTTGCTGATTAGATTCCTCAGGGGGGAGCGGCGCCCAGCCAACTGCCGCACCTGAGTCATAACGCAAATCAACGTAGCTAATCCGTTTGCCATCGGTTTGCGCCTGCTGCTGTAAAACCGGATAGAGTTCTACAAAGCGAGCCAACCTTTTCATCGTATCGCCCCTGCCGAGATTGAGCTTAATGCCGTTATTAAGCGTCAATTGCCAGGAGCGACGTGCGGTCATCGCCGCTTCCTTTAGAGTGAATTTATCCTTAGCCAGCACCTGCCCCATCTCGCGGTATCCCTGCAACACTTCACTCGCGCTGCCTTCCGGGCCATACAACATGGGTAAAACCTGTTTGCCGATGCGGTCTGACGGCACGCTGAAGGTGTTCCCTTCAGCATCGACCATATGTTGATCATTCCAACGCGCAATCGGCACATATTCAACCAGATGAATCTTCAATTCATCAGGCCACTGTTTTCTGACGCTGGCCTGTTTAATCCACGGCAAACGCTCAATCTGGCTCTGGATAATGTTCACATCCTGCGTCATGAAGGTTCCCGGCGCGCCCAGAGCCAGTATCGCCTGACGGATATCATCGTTACGCGTGTAGTGACGCTCGCCGGTTAATACCAGCTTTGATAACGGTAAACGCTGCGCATCTTCCATCCACCCTAACACGACCCACCCGCTAACAAACACGGTGCACAGCACCGTCAGCAGGAACAGTATTCCTGCAAGACGCGTTCCATTGTTACGGCGTGAAGAAGGCGTCTCTTCATCACTGTTTCGCGTGTTCAGCGCAGCCTGCGACATATCAGTCCGCCAACTCCAGAATTCGTACCACTAACTGCGAGAAGCTCATTCCCGCCTGACGCGCCGCCATCGGCACCAGACTATGGCTGGTCATCCCCGGAGAAGTATTGGCTTCCAGCAGATAAAACTGACCATCGCTGTCCAGCATGACGTCAATACGCCCCCATCCCGTGCAGCCTAAAGCTTTCCATGCCTGCAGGACGAGAGACTGTAGCGCGGCTTCCTGGGACGCTTCTAAACCGGCAGGGCAGAAATACTGAGTCTCATCAGAGAGATACTTCGCCTCATAATCATAGAAGGTTCCTGCCGGTTGGATACGAATTGACGGTAAAATTTCTTCGCCAACTATCGCCACCGTAAATTCCGGACCGCACAGCCATTTCTCAATCAGTATTTCGTCATCATGCTGAAAAGCCAATGATAACGCACCCTGTAAAGCATTTTCTTCTACTACTTTCGTCATACCGACGCTGGAGCCTTCACGGCTGGGTTTGACAATTAGCGGTAAACCCAGCGCCGAAATTCGCGCTTTTTGTTCTTCGCTAAGGCCTTTTTCAAACTCAGCGCGCGTCAGCGCGACCCACGGCGCAACCGGTAAGCCTGCGCCCTGCCACAGCAATTTACTGCGCAGTTTATCCATTGAAAGCGCCGAGGCCATCACACCGCTGCCGGTATAAGGCAGGCCGAGCAGTTCAAGCATTCCCTGTAAGGTGCCATCTTCACCGCCGCGGCCATGCAACGCAATAAAGACCTTCTGAAAGCCCATTGCTTTAAGCTGCGCGACATCGACCTCTTGCGGATCGACGGGATGCGCATCAATGCCGCCTTCACGTAACCCGGCCAACACTGCCGCGCCGGAATTTAACGAAACGTCCCGCTCCGCAGAGGTTCCGCCCAACAGGACCGCGATTTTATCAGCCATGTTGTTCTTCCTCCTGGATTTGCGGCTTCAGCTTGATTTCAGATAAGTAACGCGCAATTTTGCCAACATTTCCTGCGCCTTGCACTAATATCAAGTCGTTACCCGTCAGCACCGGCGCTAACATTGTCGCAACCTGAGCCGGATCGGAAACCAGAATCGGGTCAATTTTTCCCCGATTACGAATCGTGCGACATAAAGAGCGGCTATCCGCGCCCGGAATCGGCGCTTCGCCCGCCGGGTAAACGTCCAGCATCAGCAGCGCATCAACCTGGGTCAGCACATTGGCGAAATCGTCATACAGATCGCGCGTGCGCGTGTAACGGTGCGGCTGAAACAGCATCACCAGTTTTTTATCCGGCCACCCTGCTCGCGCAGCTTTAATGGTGGCGTCTACTTCAGTCGGATGATGGCCATAATCATCCACCAGCATCGCTGTCCCGGCTTTACCATTCACCGGCTCAAGCGGGAACTCGCCGAGGAAGTCAAAACGACGCCCGGTCCCCTGGAAGCTTTCCAGCGCGCGCAGGATAGCATCATCGTCGATGCCTTCTTCGGTCGCTACCGCCACTGCCGCGGCGGCATTCAGGGCATTGTGGCGACCCGGCGCATTCAACGTGACATGCAGATCCGGCATTCCCTGGCGCAACAGCGTAAAGTGCCCCTGCGGCCCTATCTGCTGATAATCTTCTACGCGGACGTCAGCATCCTCGCTAAAGCCATACGTCGTGGTCTGACGCCCCACCCGCGGCAGCAACTCGCGGATGACCGGATCGTCGACGCACATTACCGCGCGACCGTAGAACGGCAGGTTATGCAGGAAGTTAATAAACGTCTGCTTTAAATTTTCAAAGTCGCCATGATAGGTATCCATATGGTCGGCTTCGATGTTGGTGACGATCGCGACCATCGGCTGCAAATGCAGGAAGGATGCGTCGCTCTCATCTGCCTCGGCAATCAGGTAACGACTATGGCCCAGACGCGCATGAACGCCTGCGGCTTTCACCAGACCGCCATTCACAAAAGTCGGGTCCAGCCCCGCTTCGGCATAAATACTGGACACCATCGCGGTCGTTGTGGTTTTTCCGTGCGTCCCGGCAATGGCGATGCCGTGGCGAAAACGCATCAGTTCCGCCAGCATTTCCGCACGGCGAATAACCGGAATACGCGCTTCATGCGCCGCGACAATTTCCGGGTTATCCGCGGAAATTGCGCTGGAAACGACGACCACGCTGGCATCACGCACATTTTCCGGACGATGGTTAAAGAAAATCGTCGCCCCCAGGCTCGTCAACTGCTGGGTCACCGGATTCGGCGCTAAATCGGAACCACTGATCTGATACCCTTCATTGGCCAGAACTTCGGCAATACCGCCCATACCAGCACCACCGATGCCGACAAAGTGAATGTGCCGAACGCGACGCATTTCGGGCACGATGGAACGCAGTTTTGCCAGTTGTTGTGTATTCATTCTTTACGCCATTAACTCCAATACCCGCCATACTTCAAATTGCAGATGCGTTGGCTTGCCTGCAACCCAAATTATTGAGGGTAGAAAAACCCTGCGATGCAAAAGGCACCGCCACAAATTATGTCCGGGCAACCCGGCTGACTTCACTGGCGACGCGCTCGGTAGCATCCGGAATGGATACCGCGCGGGCACGCTCCGCCATGGTTAACAACGCCTCGCGCGACCACCCCGCCAGGGTGTCGGCGACAGCCTCTACAGTAAACTGCGGCTGCTCAAAAATCTTAGCTGCGCCGGCGTTTTCTAACGGTAGCGCATTCCAGTACTGCTGCCTGTCTTTATGCTGAAACGGCACGAATATCGCCGGTAATCCGGCGGCGGCGATCTCGCTCACCGTTAAAGCGCCGGAACGACATACCACCACATCCGCCCACGCATAGGCGGCGGCCATGTCATCGATAAATTCCGTTACCTTATGTTGCGGTTGTCCCGCCCCGGCATATGCCTGCTCTACCGTGAGCTGCGCGCCTTTTCCGCTTTGATGCCAGATTGTAACCGTATCGCCCAGTCTGGCGGCAACCTGCGGCATCGTCTGGTTCAGGACTCGCGCCCCCTGAGAACCGCCGACCACCAACACGCGAATCGGGCCGTCACGACCGGCCAGACGCTCCTGCGGCAACGGCAACGCCAGTACGTCGGTACGCACCGGGTTACCCACCACTTCCGCGTTCGGAAACGCACCGGGAAACGCCTGCATCACCGTGGTCGCGATTTTGGCCAGCCACTGATTGGTTAGCCCGGCGATACCGTTTTGCTCATGCAAGACGACCGGAATACCCAATGACCAGGCGGCAAGACCGCCGGGGCCGGAAACATAACCGCCCATTCCCAGCACGACATCCGGCTTAAACCGCTTCATGATCGCCCGCGCCTGCCGCCAGGCGTTAAAAATCCGCAACGGCGCCGCCAGAAGCGCTTTTACGCCTTTACCGCGCAGACCGGAGATCCGAATAAAGTCAATATCGATGCCATGCTTCGGCACTAAATCCGCTTCCATACGATCGGCGGTACCCAGCCAGCGAACCTGCCAGCCCTGGGCCATTAAATGATGCGCAACGGCCAGTCCCGGGAACACGTGCCCGCCGGTACCGCCCGCCATCACCATTAACCGCTTCGGTTGACCACTCATCGAGAACCTCGTGTAAACGCCTGCGCTTTTTCCAGACGCGTTTCATAATCAATACGTAATAAAAACATAATGGCCGTCGACATAATCAGCAGACTCGACCCGCCATAACTGATGAGCGGCAGCGTAAGACCTTTGGTCGGCAGCATCCCCGCGGCCGCGCCAACGTTTACCAGCGCCTGGAAACTAAACCAGATACCGATAGAACACGCTAAAAATCCGGAAAAACGGTGGTCAATCTCCAATGCCTTACGGCCAATCGACATCGCGCGAAAAGCGACGAAGAATACCATTAAAAGCGCCAATACCACACCGATATAACCCAGTTCTTCCCCAATAATGGCGAAGATGAAATCGGTGTGCGCCTCCGGCAAATACTCCAGTTTCTGCACCGAATTCCCCAGCCCTTGCCCCCATATCTCACCGCGCCCAAAAGCCATCAGCGACTGCGTCAGCTGATAACCGCTGCCGAACGGATCTTCCCAGGGGTTCCAGAACGAGGTAACGCGGCGAATACGATACGGTTCGGCGAGGATTAACAGAATCACCGCCGAGATGCCCATCCCGATAATGGCGATGAACTGCCATAATTTCGCCCCGGCGAGAAACAGCATCGCCAGCGTGGTGACAAACAGTACGACCACCGTCCCGAGGTCAGGCTGCGCCAGCAGTAACACCGCCAGCACCAGAATCACGCCCATTGGTTTTAAAAAGCCGCGCAGGTTATTTCGCACCTCATCAACCTTACGCACCAGATAGTTCGCGAGGTAGCAGAACAGCGACAGCTTGGTAAACTCCGCAGGCTGAATACGCAGCGGCCCCAGCGCAATCCAGCGCGACGCCCCGTTGACCGAGCTCCCGACGACCAGCACGATAAGCAGCATAATGATCGACGCTATCAGCATCGTCGTGCTGTATTTTTGCCAGAAGGTCATGGGCAAACGTAGCGTGACCATCGCCAGACAAAATGCCAGGAAGATATAGAGCGCATCACGTTTGGCAAACAAAAACGGATCGTTCGCCAGGCGCTGCCCGACTGGCATGGAGGCCGACGTCACCATGACAAAACCAATCGCCGCCAGCCCGAAGGTCAGCCATAGCAGCGTGCGGTCATACATGATCAGACTGTCGGCGTCTTTATCGCGCGAAGCCATCACCCAGCCTTTAAGCGCCGCAAACAGCCAGGCCAGGAGGCCAAAGCCTGGTACGCGCGGCATTCTCAGACGGGGGAGAGATAAACGCATCAACCTAACTCCTTCGCCAGACGGGTAAAGACATCGCCCCGTTGCTCAAAATTTTTAAACTGATCGAGGCTGGCGCAGGCGGGCGACAACAGCACCATATCACCCGGCTGAACGCGCGGCGCCAGCAAACGCATCGCCTCTTCCATCGTCTCAGTCTGTTGGGCGATTTCCGGACGCAGTGCGGCAAGCTGCGCGCCATCGCGCCCAAAGCAATACAGGCGGATACGATCGCCGGTCAGATAGCGCGCCAGCGGAGAAAAGTCTGCCGACTTACCGTCGCCGCCCAGCAGCAGATGTAGCGTACCGTCCACATGCAAACCGTTTAGCGCCGCTTCGGTACTGCCGACGTTGGTCGCTTTCGAGTCGTTGATCCAACGTACGCCGTTATGCTCCAACGCCAGCTGGAAGCGATGCGCCAGACCGGTAAATGTCGTCAACGCCTTCAAACTGCTGGCGCGCGGCAGACCTACGGCATCCGCCAGCGCCAGCGCCGCTAACGCATTGGTATAGTTATGCTGCCCGGAAAGCTTCATCTCTTTCACGTTCAGCACCTTCTCGCCTTTGACTCGCAGCCAGGTTTCGCCCTGCTGACGATTAAGGTGATAATCACCCATATTGACGCCAAAGCTGACGCAGCGCTCATCGGCCCCGCGAACCGGCATCGTCAACGCGTCATCGGCATTCACTACGCACACTTTCGCCTTCTCGTAGACGCGCAGTTTCGCCGCCCGGTACTGTTGCAAACCAAACGGATACCGGTCCATATGATCTTCAGTGACGTTGAGCACCGTTGCTGCCGCCGCTTGCAAACTTGACGTGGTTTCCAGTTGGAAACTGGATAATTCCAGCACGTACAATTCGCGATCGGCATCCAGCAGCATCAGCGCCGGAAGACCGATATTGCCGCCAACGCCGACATTGACGCCCGCCGCTTTCGCCATCTCGCCCACTAAGGTGGTCACGGTGCTTTTGCCGTTCGAGCCGGTGATGGCCACAATCGGCGCTTGCGCTTCGCGGCAAAACAGTTCGATATCGCCGACAATTTCCACTCCAGCGCTGGCGGCAGCGCTAAGAGAGGGATGTGCCAGGGCGATGCCAGGGCTGGCGACGATTAAATCCGCCGCTAAGAGCCACTCGTCGTTCAGGCCGCCAACGTGACGCTCAACCTCTTGCGGCAGCTTATCCAGACCCGGCGGCGTCACGCGAGTATCCATCACCCGCGGCGTGACGCCGCGGGCAAGGAAAAAGTCCACGCAAGAGAGTCCGGTTAAGCCCAGACCAATAATGACGACGTTTTTGTCCTGGTAATCAGCCATGATTAACGTACCTTCAGCGTTGCCAGGCCAATCAGCACCAGCATCAGCGAAATAATCCAGAAGCGCACAATTACGCGCGGTTCCGGCCAGCCTTTCAGTTCATAGTGGTGATGGATAGGCGCCATACGGAAAATACGCTGTCCGCGTAGTTTAAAGGAGCCCACCTGCAGGATGACCGACAGAGTTTCCACCACAAAGACTCCGCCCATGATCACCAGCAGGAACTCCTGACGCAGCAGCACGGCGATAATGCCCAACGCGCCGCCCAACGCCAGCGATCCGACGTCGCCCATAAAAACCTGCGCCGGATAGGTGTTAAACCACAAGAATCCTAATCCCGCGCCGACAATCGCCGTACAGACAATCACCAGCTCCCCCGCATGGCGTAAATACGGAATATGCAGGTAATTGGCGAAGTTCATGTTCCCGGTCGCCCAGGCCACCAGCGCAAAGCCGGCGGCAACGAAAACAGTCGGCATAATCGCCAGACCATCAAGCCCGTCGGTCAGGTTCACGGCGTTACCCGTACCGACGATGACAAAGTAGGACAGCAGAATGTAAAACAGCCCCAATTGCGGCATAACATCTTTAAAGAACGGCACCACCAGTTGGGTCGCGGGCGTGTCTTTCCCGACGAGATAAAGCGCAAAGGCCACGCCGAGCGCGATAACCGACATCCAGAAATATTTCCAGCGCGCAATCAGCCCTTTGGTATCTTTCCGCACCACTTTGCGATAGTCATCGACAAAACCGATAATGCCGTAGCCAATCAATACCACCAGCACGCACCAGACATACGGGTTAGACGGGTAAGCCCATAACAGAACGGAAATCACAATCGCCGTCAGGATCATGATGCCGCCCATCGTCGGCGTACCGCGTTTACTGAAATGCGATTCCGGGCCATCGTTACGTACCACCTGGCCAAAAGAGAGTTTTTGCAGACGAGCGATCATACGCGGGCCCATCCATAAAGAGATGAACAGCGCGGTCAACAGGCTGACGATGGCGCGAAACGTCAGATAAGAAAAGACGTTAAAGCCGGAATAATATTTGACCAAATGCTCGGCCAGCCAAACTAACATGAACCTTTCTCCTGTAACGCATGAACCACATCTTCCATCGCGGCGCTGCGTGATCCTTTCACTAAAATAGTCATCATTGGTTGCTCCTGAAGCAGAGCGTGTAAACGCGCAATGAGCGCGGCTTTATCGGCAAAATGTTCGCCGACGCCGCTGGCGTGGCTGATAGCCTGACTGAGTTTTCCGGTGCTTAACACGCGATCAATACCCGCCGCTTTTGCGGCCTCGCCAACCTGGAGGTGGCACGCTTCGCTTTCTGCGCCCAGCTCGGCCATATCGCCTACCACCAGCACGCGGTAGCCGGGCATTTCAGAAAGGACCTGCACTGCGGCGGTCATCGAACCGACGTTGGCGTTATAAGCATCATCGAGTACCAGTTGGTTTTCACTTAGCTGAATCGGGAACAGACGCCCGGGTACAGCTTTTAACGCCGCCAGCCCTGCTTTAACCGCCGTCAGCGTCGCCCCCACCGCCATTGATAAAGCAGCGGCTGCCAGCGCGTTAGCAATATTGTGCCGCCCCGGCAACGGCAGCAGCACATCAATGCTGCCCATCGGGGTTTGCAGGGTAAATTCGGTACCGTGTGACGTCACGTGGATATTCGCAGCGGTAAAGTCGCTGTTTGCCGCATTCGGCGAAAAACGCCACACCTGACGATCGCCAATAATGCTTTGCCAGTTCAGCCAGTCATTATTATCGGCATTCATAATCGCGATACCGTTCTCAGGCAAACCGGTATAGATTTCGCCTTTCGCTTTCGCCACGCCAGCCAACGAGCCGAAGCCTTCCAGATGCGCCGCCGCCAGGTTATTGACCAGCGCCGCTTCCGGGCGTGTCAGGCTAACGGTCCAGGCGATTTCTCCCTGGTGGTTAGCGCCTAACTCGATTACCGCATAGTCATAATCATGGTTTAAGCGCAGCAGCGTTATCGGAACGCCGATGTCGTTGTTAAAATTGCCTGCGGTATACAGAGTGTTTCCGCACTGGCTAAGAATCGCGGCGGTCATCTCTTTGACCGAAGTTTTGCCGGACGAACCGGTTAACGCCACCACCCGCGCCGGTACCTGCATACGTACCCAGGCGGCCAGTTGGCCAAATGCCTGACGCGTGTCTTTTACAATCACCTGCGGAAGATCGATATCCAGAAGACGACTGACCAGCAGGGCGCCAGCGCCGTTCGCTTTTGCTTTATCAGCAAAATCATGCGCATCAAAGCGTTCCCCTTTCAGCGCCACGAACAGGCATCCCGGCGTCACTTTCCGTGTGTCGGTAATGACCGTATCGAGCGTGAGATCCGCCCCGCGGTGTTCGGCGCTAAGGACATCGGCAATTTTGCTGAGCGTTACGCTAATCATGCGATCACCCCCAGCAAACGCGCTGCGGTCACGCGGTCTGAATAATCAAGACGCTGCGTGCCGACAATCTGGTAATCCTCGTGCCCTTTACCTGCAATCAGCACGACGTCATTGTCTTTTGCCTGCATAATGGCATTGGTTACCGCCTCAGCGCGGCCTTCCATTACCCTGACCTGCCCGGCGTCCAGCATTCCGGCCAGAATATCGTTGATAATGGCGCGCGGCTCCTCGGTACGCGGGTTATCGTCAGTCACCACGACGATATCCGCGAATTCTTCGGCAATGGCCCCCATGAGTGGGCGCTTACCTTTGTCACGATCCCCGCCACAGCCAAAGACGCACCACAATTTTCCGGCGCAGTGCAGGCGCGCCGCCTGCAACGCTTTTTCCAGCGCATCCGGCGTGTGCGCGTAATCCACCACCACCGTCGGTTTGCCTGGCGCAGTGAACACTTCCATACGCCCGCAAACCGGCTGCAAACGCGCGGCGGTTTTCAGCAAATCCGTTAACGGATAGCCCAGTGCCAGTAGCGTCGCCAATGCCAGCAGTAAGTTGCTGACGTTAAACGCGCCCATCAGGCGGCTTTCGATTTCGCCTTCACCCCAGCTTGAAGCAAAACGAATCGTCGCTCCGCGGTCGTGGTACTCCACCGCCTCCGCTTTCAGCCAACGACCATGACAGTTAGGGTTGATATGCCCTTCCATTGATACCGCGACCGCATCGGGTAGCGACGCCAGCCAGCGGCGTCCAACTTCATCATCGGCGTTGACGATTGCCTGACCGTGATGGTGGGTGGAATAAAGCATCCATTTTGCCGCCTCGTAATGCGCCATATCGCCATGATAGTCGAGATGGTCGCGGCTCAAATTAGTAAACACGGAGGCGGCAAATTTCAGCGCCGCCACGCGATGCTGCACCAGGCCGTGAGAAGAGACTTCCATCGCGCCGAAGGTCGCGCCCTGCGCAACCAGACTGGCCAGCACATGCTGAACATCCACAGCGGAACCGGTTGTGTTCTCCGTCGGGATCACTTTACCCAACAGTCCGTTGCCTACCGTTCCCATCACTGCGCTGGTTTCGCCGAGCAACTGGCTCCACTGCGCCAGTAGTTGAGTAGTGGTGGTCTTGCCATTGGTGCCGGTCACCGCCACCAGACGCATGTTTTCAGATGGCTCATGGTAAAAGCGGCCCGCCAGCGCAGATAAACGCTCATTGAGCTGGCTGAGATAGACGACCGGTACGCCGTGCATTTCGCGAATCTCACCGTCGGCCGCCTCGTCTTTCGCCTCTGCAATAATGGCAGCTACGCCTTGCGCTATCGCCTGCGGGATATATCGACGCCCGTCCGCCTGATGACCCACTACTGCCACAAAGAGATCGCCCGCCGCAGCCACACGGCTGTCGAGCGTCATCTCTCGCAGTTCTCGCGCGGGTAGTCCAGCCACCCACGGAGCAAGAAGGTCGCGCAAATTACGATCTGCCACCTGTTCCCTCGCCTTGATTAATTACGAATTCATTTTTTTCGCCCGTTGCCAGCGCGTCTGGTTCGATGTTCATGGTGCGCAGAACGCCGCCCATGATGGCACCAAATACCGGCGCGGAAACGGCCCCGCCGTAGTATTTACCCGCCTGCGGATCGTTGATGACAACCACCAGCGCGAAGCGCGGCTGACTCGCAGGCGCGACGCCTGCGGTGTAAGCAATGTATTTGTTGATGTAGCGACCGTCCGGCCCCACTTTTTTCGCCGTACCGGTTTTAATCGCGATACGATAGCCTTTAATCGCTGCCTTCACGCCGCCGCCGCCCGGCAGCGCTACGCTTTCCATCATATGCACCACGGTGCGTACGGTGGATTCAGGGAAGATGCGTTCGCCGGGTACAGGCGGATCAACTTTGGTAATCGACAGCGGGCGATAAATGCCATAGCTGCCGATCGTTGCATAGACTCGCGCTAATTGTAACGGCGTTACCATTAGCCCGTAGCCGAAAGAGAAGGTGGCCCTCTCTATGTCGGACCACCGTTGTTTTTGAGGATATAAGCCACTGCGTTCTCCGACCAACCCCAAATTGGTCGCCTTTCCTAGCCCAAAACGTGAGTAAGTATCTACTAACGCTGAGGACGGCATCGCTAACGCCAGTTTGGATACGCCGACGTTACTCGACTTCTGCAGAACCCCGGTCAGGGTTAATTCGCTGTAGCGCGCCACGTCTTTAATTTCGTGGCCGTTAATTCGGTATGGAACGGTATTCAACACCGTATTTTCATTGACGATACCGCGCTGAAGCGCAGTCATCACCACCATCGGCTTAACCGTAGAACCCGGTTCAAACACGTCGGTGATGGTACGGTTACGCATCGCGTCTTTCGGCGTACCGGCAAGGTTGTTGGGGTTATAGGAAGGGCTATTCGCCATCGCCAGTACTTCACCGGTATTGACATCGACCAGCACCGCGCTACCGGATTCCGCCTTGTTAAACGCCACCGCGTTGTTCAGTTCGCGGTAAACCAGCGCCTGTAAGCGTTCATCAATGCTTAACGCCAGGTTGTGCGCTGCCTGACTGTCAGTGGAGGAGATATCCTCAATCACGCGACCATAGCGGTCTTTACGCACGATTCGCTCGCCAGGCTGACCGGTAAGCCACTTATCAAAGCTCTTTTCAACGCCTTCAATCCCCTGACTGTCGACGTTGGTAAAACCGATGAGGTGAGCGGTTACTTCTCCTGACGGGTAGTAGCGGCGGGACTCTTCACGCAAATGAATGCCCGGCAGTTTGAGTTTTTTGATGTAGTCCGCCATGTCAGGATTTACCTGGCGCGCCAGATAAATAAAACGCCCTTTCGGGTTGGCGTTGATACGGGCAGAGAGCTGATCGAGCGGAATATTGAGCGCAGTAGAAAGCGCTTTCCAGCGATCGCCGACGCTGATGCCGCCGGCGTCATGAACTTCTTTCGGGTCGGCCCAGATCGCCTTAACCGGTACGCTGACCGCCAGTGGACGCCCGGAACGGTCGGTAATCATACCGCGTGAGGTGGAGACTTCCTGAACACGCAGCGAACGCATATCGCCCTGACGCACCAGCATATCCGGGGCGATAATCTGTAGCCACGCCGCGCGTCCAAGTAAAAAAACCAGCGCCAGTAAAATACAGCCGCATAGCAACGCAAAACGCCAACTGATGAAGTTGGTCTGTTCTTCCTGGCGTTTCGATTTTTGCGTTTTTGCCGCTGCTTTCATGCGTCGCGTTTATCCTTATTTTTGCACTACGATATTTTCTTGGGACGGGTCAACATGCTGCATTTGCAGCTTTTCCGTTGCGATCCGCTCCACCCGGCTGTGATCGCCGAGCGCATTTTCTTCAAGGATCAGGTTGCGCCATTCAATGTCCAATGCATCGCGCTCCAGAACCAGTTGTTCACGCTGCGCGGTGAGTAAACGAGTATGGTGCGCCGTCGTGACCACCGTCACCGCCGTTAAAATGATGCAAATGAACAAGCAGAGTGGCAGCTTCCCGAACCGCAAAAGATCGTCACCGATCACGCCAGGCAAGGCATGGCGCTCGTTGCTTCCTATCGATCCCTTCACTTTGCTTAGGGCTTCTGTCACTCTGCTGATCATGCGTTCGTCCTCTCTGCGATACGCAGAACTGAACTACGGGCCCGAGGATTTTCAGCTACCTCTTTTTCACCCGGCATCAACTTGCCTAACGCTCGTAACTCACGACCGCCCAGTTTTTTGAGCTGCGCTTCCGTCATCGGTAATCCCGCCGGTACCTGCGGACCGCGGCTTTGCTCACGCATAAAGCGTTTCACAATACGGTCTTCCAGCGAGTGGAAACTGATGATTGAAAGCCGCCCGCCTGGGGCCAGTACGCTGAGCGAGCTTTTTAGCGCCTGCTCTATCTCCTCCAGTTCACTGTTTACCCAGATGCGCACCGCCTGGAAGGTACGGGTCGCGGGATGTTTGAATTTGTCTTTTACCGGGGTCGCCGCCGCAACCACTTCCGCCAGCTCTTTGGTGCGGGTCATCGGCTGTTCGCGATTGCGCTCAACAATGGCGCGAGCAATACGTTTGGCAAAACGCTCCTCGCCGAATGTTTTCAGCACCCAGGCGATATCCGCCTCCTCCGCCGTTTGTAACCACTCGGCGGCAGACTGGCCGCGCGTCGGGTCCATTCGCATATCCAGCGGACCGTCGCGCATAAATGAAAAACCGCGCTCCGCATCGTCAAGCTGCGGAGAAGAGACGCCAAGATCGAGAAGGATCCCGTCAATCTTGCCGGTAAGCTCGCGCTCGGCTACATAATCAGCCAGCGCGGAAAAAGGTCCATGAATGATGGAGAAGCGAGGATCATTAATGGTCTGCGCAACGGCGATCGCCTGCGGATCGCGATCGATCGCCAGCAAGCGCCCCTCTTCGCCCAGTTGCGAGAGGATCAGGCGCGAGTGGCCGCCGCGACCAAATGTGCCATCAATATAGATACCATCCGGACGAATATTCAGCCCATTAACGGCTTCATCCAACAGTACCGTAGTGTGTTTAAAATTTTCCATCATCTTATAGAGACAAGTCCTGCAGCCGCTCCGATAACGTTTCGGTAGCTGACTGTTCAGCGTCGATATCTTCCTTGACCTGTTGATACCAGGTCGTTTCATCCCACAGCTCAAATTTGTTGAACTGTCCAACCAGCATCACTTCTTTCGTCAGTCCGGCATGTTGCCGCAGAACTGGCGCGATCAGTAATCGACCTGCACCATCCATCTGACATTCGCTGGCATGGCCCAACAGTAAACGCTGTACGCGACGTTCTACCGGGTTCATGCTCGACAGACGAGATAACTTTTGCTCAATAATTTCCCATTCAGGCAGGGGGTAAAGCAGCAGGCATGGGTGATGGATGTCAATGGTACATACCATTTGACCGGTAGCGCTCTCGATCAGTTGCTCCCGATAACGGGTCGGCACGGTCAAGCGCCCTTTACTGTCGAGATTGACTAACGTTGCCCCCCGGAACATGCCAGTCTCACCCCTTCTTACCACTTTATCCCACAAATTCCCACTCGAAGGAGTTTACGGAGCGGAGGAAAAGCTTGTCAAGCAAGTCACAACGCTTACCTAAGTAAAAAAGCCAATGTTTACGGCGAATATCTGCGTTGATTAATTTCCGTCCAGCGCGCAAGCCAAATTAACGTTATGAATATTTGTAAGAAAAAAACCAAAGACCCACCGCCGTTTAAAACGGACTCAATATAATCCGAGAAAAATATAAAGTGTCAGTTTGCGACGCGAGCGGCATTTTAGGACATATTGCACCGTGTTAACAGTGCCTGTTTAACGTGTGCAGCGCCTGCTATACCAGCGCCTACGAGCGACTGTCGCGCCAAAGACAAAAAGTGGCTGTTAATTCGACGATTTCTTGCCTGCTTGTAACAAAACAAGACAAAGGAAAAGACTCGTTACGTCTTAATTAGTGGAATATGGACGATTTCGGACAAAAGAAAGGTAATAAAAAAGAATTCTCGGATAATTTTAAGGAATAATCTTAATTATTTAAGGGATATTTTTACTGATACGCATTTGTTTGACGGCGGCAGAAGAGAGAATCTTTTACCGCCGGTCCTTTAGCTACGGCTCAGAATGCCGCGACGATACAGGTTTCGCCGAATACGCGTTAAGCCGGGTTTCGGTTTACGCGGTTCATCAAGACTTGCCAGCACAATCTCCAGCACGCGTTCCGCGACATCACGATGACGCTGCGCCACCGCCAGTACCGGGCATTGCAGAAAATCCAGCAGCTCATGATCGCCGAAGGTCGCAATCGCTAAATCCGAAGGCAGTTTTCCATCGCGCCGCAGCGTAACGTCCATCACGCCCTGTAATAGCGCGAACGATGTCGTAAAGAGCGCCTGCGGCATAGGATGCGTTTCCAGCCATTTCTCAAACAACTGCGCGGCGGCTTCGCGCTCATAGCTGTTGGCATATAAGAAACTCACCTCCCGCGGATCGTCCTTCCATGCGGTGCGGAACCCCTGCTCGCGCAGGAAACTGACGGACAACTCCGGCAGCGCGCCCAAATAAAGCACCGTTTCCGCCGGGAATTTACGCAGCTCTTCCGCCAACATCTCGGCATCATCCTGATCGGCGCCGACCACGCTGGTGAAATGTTCGCGATCCAGCGCGCGGTCGAGCGCGACGATGGGGAACGGATCGTTGGCCCAGCGCTGATAGAAGGGATGCTCCGGCGGTAACGAAGTTGAAACAATGATTGCATCCACCTGGCGTTGCAAAAGGTGCTCAATGCAGCGCATTTCGTTATCCGGCTGATCTTCAGAACAGGCGATCAGCAGTTGGTAGCCACGCTGGCGTGCCTGGCGCTCAAGATAGTTTGCGATACGGGTGTAGCTCGTGTTTTCAAGGTCCGGGATCACCAGACCAATGGAACGTGTGCGTCCAGCACGCAGCCCGGCAGCCACAGCGTTAGGATGGTAATTGTGCTCACGCACTACCGCCATGACTTTTTCTACGGTTTTGTCGCTCACGCGGTATTGCTTTGCTTTACCGTTTATAACGTAGCTTGCAGTTGTGCGCGAGACACCGGCCAGCCGAGCGATTTCATCCAGTTTCACAATTGCCCCTTGTGTAAATTGTACAAACCATAACCTTTATGTCGGCATGGGTTAAAATCGTTAACATCTAAGCGCAGTTTGATCACTCCGGCAACCGCTTTTATTCCGGGTTACCACGGATTTCGCAAAAAAAAGCCCAACCGGTGATATTGGGTTGGGCGATAATTCCTGTTGGCTGATATCCGGCAAACCTGCCTGATGGCGCTACGCTTATCGGACCTGGGCCAGATATCAGCCTGCAGGCCGGATAAAACGCAAGCGCGTCGTCATCCGGCAAATCTGCTCAGCGCATAATCTTATCGCCGCGCGAAAGCCCGACGACGCCTGAACGCGCCACTTCAACAATTTTCGCCACGTCGCGCAGCGAGGCCAGAAAAGCATCCAGTTTATCGCTGGTGCCCGCCAGTTGAACGGTATACAGCGTTGGCGTAACGTCAATAATCTGACCACGGAAAATTTCCGTATTACGCTTCACCTCTTCCCGTCCGTAGCCGCTGGCCTGGATTTTCACCAGCATGATTTCCCGCTCAACGTGCGCTCCCTGTCCCAGCTCGCTGACGCGCAGCACATCAACCAGCTTGTGCAGTTGCTTTTCAATTTGCTCAAGCACTTTTTCATCGCCTACCGTCTGGATAGTCATGCGCGACAACGTCGGATCGTCTGTCGGCGCGACGGTCAGGCTTTCAATATTATATCCGCGTTGCGAAAAGAGGCCGATAACCCGCGATAACGCCCCAGATTCGTTTTCCAGTAATACCGATAAAATCCGGCGCATCATCAGGTCCTCTCCGTTTTGCTTAACCACATTTCGTCCATCCCGCCCCCGCGAATCTGCATCGGATAGACATGCTCGCTGCCATCAACGGTGACATCGACGAACACCAGTCGGTTATTACGCACATGCTCAAGGGCTTCGCTGAGTTTACTTTCCAGCTCATCCGGACGGTTAATCTGCAGCCCGACATGGCCATATGCTTCCGCCAGGCGCACAAAATCCGGTAACGACTGCATATAAGACTGAGAATGGCGACCGGAATAGATCATATCCTGCCACTGTTTCACCATCCCCAGATAACGGTTGTTCAGGTTCAGAACCAGTACCGGCAGTTCATACTGTAAGGCTGTCGACAGCTCCTGAATGTTCATCTGTATACTGCCATCGCCGGTCACGCAGACCACCATTTCTTTCGGCAGGGCCATTTTAACGCCCAGCGCAGCCGGTAGGCCAAAACCCATCGTGCCGAGCCCGCCGGAATTAATCCAGCGACGTGGTTTATCGAACGGGTAATAGAGAGCGGCAAACATCTGATGTTGTCCTACATCGGACGTCACGTAAGCGTCGCCCTTCGTCAGACGCCAGAGGGTTTCAATCACCGCCTGGGGTTTAATGCTTTCGCTTTCCGCGTCATATTTCAGGCACTGACGGGCGCGCCAGCTATCTATCTGCTGCCACCAGTCGCGAATATCATCCTGCGGCTGAGACGGCGCATCCTGCGCCAGTAGCTCCAGCATTTGTTCCAGTACCAGGCGGGCATCGCCCACCACCGGGATATCAGCGTTAACCGTTTTGGATATGGACGTCGGGTCAATGTCGATGTGTAATACCGTCGCGTTCGGACAATATTTAGCGAGATTATTCGTCGTGCGGTCGTCAAATCGTACGCCAACAGCGAAAATCACGTCGGCGTTATGCATGGTCATATTGGCTTCATAAGTGCCATGCATTCCCAGCATTCCTAACGACTGGCGATGAGTAGCAGGAAACGCGCCCAGTCCCATTAATGAAGAGACCACCGGCAGGTTAAAGGTTTCAATGATGTGGCGCAGCGGCGCATAGCTGGCCGCGCTTATCGCCCCTCCCCCAACGTAGACCACCGGCTTTTTTGCCGACGCCAGCGTTTGCAAAGCACGCTTAATTTGTCCTTTATGTCCTGATGTTGTGGGATTGTAAGAGCGCATACTGACCGTTTCCGGCCAGACATACGGCATTTTTTTCGCCGGATTCAAAATATCTTTCGGTAAATCCACGACCACCGGCCCAGGACGTCCGCTTGCCGCCAGCCAGAAGGCCTTTTTAAGCACCTGGGGAATATCTTCCGTCTGTTTGACCAGGAAGCTATGTTTGACCACCGGTCGGGAAATCCCCACCATGTCGCACTCCTGAAAGGCATCATAGCCAATCAATGAGGTGGCGACCTGGCCGGAAAGAATCACCAGCGGAATGGAATCCATATAGGCCGTAGCAATCCCGGTAATCGCATTGGTCGCTCCCGGTCCGGAAGTCACCAGCACCACGCCAACGTCGCCAGTGGCTCGCGCCAGGCCATCCGCCATATGCACCGCGGCCTGCTCATGACGCACCAGCACATGATCGATCCCTCCAACGGTATGTAGCGCATCATAAATATCAAGCACTGCGCCTCCAGGATAGCCGAACACCTGCTTTACGCCTTGATCGATAAGCGATCGGACGACCATCTCGGCTCCAGACAACATCTCCACGGCTTGCCTCCACTTTATACCTGTCATCACGGTTTGACGGACACCTTAACCGCTCGCTATCACGCCTGGCAATTGGGTGGAATGACGTAAAGATGGGGAAGGTTAGAATAATCAGGAGGCAAGAAGAGAAGAAATGGAGAAATACTCCGTCTGAATCACACCAGGTAATAAATAATCGCTTATAAATGCAGACTTACAGCAATTCATCTATTTTTCACAGCGACGAAAAGAATCGCTCACCGTTAAATCAGCATAAAATTTTTGATATACGCTAAAAAGCAGAATAAACCAGAATTTGTTTCTGATTTATTCTGCCCGGTTTTATCGCTTACAAACAGAAACTAATAAATCTTCCATCCATTGGTGCCCTTTATCACGCCCAGCCGCTTCATGCCAGGAAAGGTAGCATGTCCGACTATTCAGTTTTAAAGGCAACGGCAATATTTGCAGCTCCAGCGACTCCGCAAACTCTTCCACCAGCCAGCGCGGGGCAATAGCGACCAAATGCGTCTGCGAGACCACATTCAGAACGCTGATAAGCGCCATGCCCTGATAAGCCACGCTTGACTGTTTATCCGACGTGTCATACCACGGCTGGCTAAATGACGCATAACGATCGAGAGAAACAACCGCATGTTGTTCATTATAAACATCGCCTTCCAGTAGCGGGCCGCTAATACGTGGGTGTTTTCGGCTGGCCACTAAAACCATTTCATCTTTAAATAGCGGTACGCTGGTAAACTCAGGACGACGGAATTCTTCATAACTAATAACGAACTCGGTTTCCTGATAGCGTAGCTGATGCTCAGTATTCTGATTCAACGACGCTTTAAAAACGACATGAATATTTGGCGCAATTTGTTCTACACGATTATAAATCTGTGACGTCAGGATATTATCCAGCGGACTGCACACGCAAAGATTGAATACACGTTCGCTGCTGGTCGGCTCAAACCCCGATCCCGGCAATTCATTTTGCACCAATTGCAACGCCTGACGGACTGAACCAAATAACTGAAATGCACGGGCAGTCGGCTGAATTCCTCGTCCATATCGAACAAAAAGTTCGTCATTAAACATAACCTTCAGACGCGCTACGGCGTTACTGACCGCAGGCTGCGACATTCCCAGCGTGTGGGCGGCGCGCGTAATATTCTGCTCTTGCATTACCGCATCGAACACGGTCAATAGGTTCAAATCAACCATGCGAAGCTGTGGTTTGCCCATATCTAAAAGATGCGGCTTTTCGGTTTTGACCTCTGGCATATTTAACTCCACTGTCACGCTTAACTCCCTTTTTCTGGCTGAAGGCAGAAATAATTCCTGAAAATATGATTTACCATGCATATAAAATAAGAAAAAGGGAAAGCGTTAAAATTCGGAAAACATAAAGACGCTGACAGAGACAAATAGAATGCCAGCGCAAACGTAATGTGTCCTGAGTCACACCATTGCGATTCATAATGTTTAAATTACGCAAGCAATATAACCATAACTATGGCGAATACACAATCATACACCAAGTGAATGATCATTTAAGTTTCAATTAAATGTTTATATTATTAATGGCTAAAAAGTTAACATTAATTTATCAATAACTTTATCCTTATCCATTAAGTAAACAAGGTTATTTGTTAAAATATAAAATAAATCAAAAAGATAAACCAAACCTTTAGCATACCTTTAACAGGCCACTGCCCTAACCAATTTGCAAACAAAAATGCCTAAATATTTCAAACAATGAAAAGTATGAATGTCCACTCGTTCTTTTATCCTTTATTGGACGCGCAGCCCAGCACAATTAGCTAAAGTACGTATCCGGATATCGTCAACAAAATGCAATGGCGACAGAAAATAGAGTTGACATTAAACGGCATATCCAGTACCACTAAAAGCATAACGCATTCGCTGGAGCTGAATTAATGTCACATATCGTTCGTTTCACTGGGCTACTACTACTCAACGCATTTATTGTGCGCGGTAGACCGGTGGGCGGCATTCAACATTAAGTCAGCTCGAAGTCAAACAAAACCCGCGCCGTTGCGCGGGTTTTTTTATGCCTGACGCAAGGCGCCCTGGAGACAAGGACCACATCATGAGCCAGCAAGTCATTATTTTTGATACGACCTTACGCGACGGCGAACAAGCGTTACAGGCCAGCCTGAGCGCGAAAGAGAAGCTGCAGATTGCCCTGGCCCTTGAGCGCATGGGTGTTGATGTCATGGAAGTAGGCTTCCCGGTCTCTTCTCCGGGTGATTTTGAATCCGTCCAAACCATCGCCCGCACCATCAAAAACAGCCGCGTTTGCGCCCTGGCACGTTGTGTAGAAAAAGACATCGACGTCGCGGCACAGGCGCTGAAGGTCGCCGACGCGTTTCGCATCCATACTTTTATCGCCACCTCGCCAATGCACATCGCCACCAAGCTGCGCAGCACGCTGGATGAGGTCATCGAACGCGCGGTATACATGGTTAAGCGGGCGCGTAATTACACTGATGACGTGGAGTTCTCCTGCGAAGATGCTGGCCGGACGCCTGTTGACGATCTGGCGCGCGTGGTGGAAGCCGCTATAAACGCCGGCGCGAGAACCATTAATATTCCCGATACCGTGGGCTATACCATGCCGTTTGAGTTCGCGGGAATCATTTCCGGCCTGTATGAACGTGTCCCCAATATCGACAAAGCTATCATCTCCGTTCATACCCACGACGATTTAGGGATAGCAGTAGGTAACTCGCTGGCGGCAGTACATGCGGGCGCGCGTCAGGTTGAAGGCGCGATGAACGGTATCGGAGAACGTGCCGGTAACTGCGCACTGGAAGAAGTGATCATGGCGATTAAAGTGCGCAAAGACATCATGAACGTACACACCAACATCAATCACCACGAAATCTGGCGCACCAGCCAGACCGTCAGCCAGATCTGTAACATGCCGATCCCGGCCAACAAAGCGATTGTCGGCAGCGGCGCTTTCGCCCACTCTTCCGGCATCCACCAGGATGGCGTCCTCAAGAACCGCGAAAACTATGAAATCATGACGCCAGAGTCCATCGGTCTGAACCAGATACAGCTGAACCTGACCTCCCGCTCTGGCCGTGCCGCCGTGAAACATCGCATGGAAGAGATGGGTTACAAGGACACAGACTACAACATGGACCACCTGTACGACGCGTTCCTGAAGCTGGCGGACAAAAAAGGCCAGGTGTTCGACTATGACCTGGAAGCGCTGGCGTTTATTAATAAACAGCAAGAAGAACCAGAGCATTTCCGTCTGGATTACTTCAGCGTGCAGTCCGGCTCCAGCGATATCGCCACCGCTTCCGTGAAGCTGGCCTGTGGTGAAGAGATCAAGGCCGAGGCGGCGAACGGCAACGGCCCGGTCGACGCCATCTATCAGGCGATTAACCGCATCACTGGCTACGACGTTGAGTTGGTTAAATACGACCTGAACGCCAAAGGCCAGGGCAAAGACGCGCTGGGTCAGGTCGATATCGTCGTGAACCATCATGGTCGCCGCTTCCACGGCGTCGGGCTGGCGACGGATATCGTCGAATCCTCCGCCAAAGCGATGGTGCACGTACTGAACAATATCTGGCGCGCAGCCGAAGTTGAAAAAGAATTGCAACGCAAAGCTCAAAATAAAGAGAACAACAAGGAAACCGTGTAATGTCGAAGAACTATCATATTGCCGTACTGCCGGGCGACGGTATCGGCCCGGAAGTCATGGCGCAAGCCCTGAAAGTTATGGATGCGGTACGCAGCCGTTTTGATATGCGTATCACCACCAGCCGCTATGACGTCGGCGGTATTGCTATCGACAATCATGGTCATCCACTGCCGAAAGCCACCGTTGAAGGGTGCGAGCAGGCGGATGCCATTCTGTTTGGCTCCGTCGGCGGCCCGAAATGGGAAAATTTGCCCCCGGAAAGCCAGCCAGAGCGCGGCGCCCTGCTGCCGCTGCGCAAACATTTCAAATTATTCAGTAATCTGCGTCCGGCGAAACTGTATCAGGGACTGGAAGCATTTTGCCCGTTGCGCGCCGATATCGCCGCTAACGGTTTCGATATCCTGTGCGTGCGCGAGCTGACCGGCGGGATCTATTTCGGACAGCCAAAAGGCCGCGAAGGCAACGGTCAGTACGAAAAAGCCTTTGATACCGAAGTTTATCACCGCTTTGAGATCGAGCGCATTGCCCGTATCGCCTTTGAATCGGCGCGTAAACGCCGCCGTAAAGTCACCTCTATTGATAAAGCCAACGTACTGCAAAGCTCTATCCTGTGGCGTGAGATCGTCAATGATGTCGCGAAAACGTATCCCGATGTGGAACTCGCGCACATGTATATCGATAACGCCACCATGCAGTTGATTAAAGACCCGTCGCAGTTTGACGTACTGCTGTGCTCTAACCTGTTCGGCGACATTCTGTCCGACGAATGCGCGATGATCACCGGCTCAATGGGGATGTTGCCCTCCGCCAGCCTGAACGAGCAAGGGTTTGGCCTGTATGAACCGGCTGGCGGCTCCGCGCCGGATATCGCCGGGAAAAATATCGCCAATCCAATTGCGCAGATCCTGTCGCTGGCGCTGCTGCTGCGCTACAGCCTGGATGCCAACGATGCGGCAACGGCCATTGAACAGGCGATCAATCGCGCATTAGAAGAGGGCGTTCGCACCGGCGATTTAGCCAGGGGCGCTGCCGCAGTCAGTACCGATGAGATGGGCGATATTATCGCCCGCTATGTCGCAGAAGGGGTGTAATCATGGCCAAAACATTATACGAAAAATTATTTGATGCCCACGTGGTCTTTGAGGCGCCAAACGAAA
The DNA here is from genome assembly GCF_046569105.1 of Salmonella sp. 741265073_HBA. Taxonomy (NCBI): domain Bacteria; kingdom Pseudomonadati; phylum Pseudomonadota; class Gammaproteobacteria; order Enterobacterales; family Enterobacteriaceae; genus Salmonella; species Salmonella sp. 741265073_HBA. Next base: position 155,066 of record NZ_JBKFRY010000007.1, read on the forward strand.
CGCCGCTGCTGTACATCGACCGCCACCTGGTGCATGAAGTCACCTCACCGCAGGCGTTTGATGGTCTGCGCGCGCACCATCGTCCGGTACGTCAGCCAGGGAAAACCTTCGCCACGATGGATCACAACGTCTCGACGCAGACTAAAGACATTAATGCCTCCGGTGAAATGGCGCGTATCCAGATGCAGGAACTGATTAAGAACTGTAACGAGTTCGGCGTCGAGCTGTATGACCTGAATCACCCATATCAGGGCATCGTCCATGTGATGGGGCCGGAACAGGGCGTCACCCTGCCGGGCATGACCATCGTCTGCGGCGACTCCCACACCGCCACCCACGGCGCGTTTGGCGCGCTGGCCTTCGGCATCGGCACTTCTGAGGTAGAACATGTACTGGCGACGCAAACCCTGAAACAGGGGCGCGCTAAAACCATGAAGATTGAAGTCACGGGCAACGCCGCGCCGGGCATTACCGCCAAAGACATCGTGCTGGCGATCATCGGTAAAACCGGCAGCGCCGGCGGCACCGGACACGTGGTGGAATTTTGCGGCGACGCGATCCGCGCGCTGAGTATGGAAGGCCGCATGACGCTGTGCAATATGGCGATTGAGATGGGCGCCAAAGCCGGTCTGGTCGCCCCGGATGAAACCACTTTCAACTACGTAAAAGGGCGTTTGCACGCGCCGAAGGGCCGCGATTTTGACGAAGCCGTCGAGTACTGGAAAACGCTGAAAACCGATGACGGCGCGACCTTTGATACTGTCGTCACCCTGCGAGCAGAAGAGATCGCGCCGCAGGTGACCTGGGGCACGAATCCGGGCCAGGTGATTTCCGTCACCGACATCATCCCCGATCCCGCCTCCTTTAGCGATCCGGTTGAACGCGCCAGCGCCGAAAAAGCGCTGGCTTATATGGGCTTACAGCCGGGCGTACCGTTAACGGACGTTGCTATTGATAAAGTCTTTATCGGCTCTTGTACCAATTCGCGTATTGAAGATTTGCGCGCGGCGGCGGAAGTCGCCAAAGGGCGCAAAGTTGCGCCTGGCGTGCAGGCGCTGGTGGTGCCGGGTTCAGGTCCGGTGAAAGCGCAGGCAGAAGCGGAAGGTCTGGACAAGATCTTTATCGAAGCAGGATTTGAATGGCGCTTACCGGGCTGTTCCATGTGCCTGGCCATGAATAATGACCGCCTGAACCCGGGCGAGCGCTGCGCATCCACCAGCAACCGTAACTTTGAAGGCCGTCAGGGCCGCGGGGGTCGCACGCATTTAGTCAGCCCGGCGATGGCCGCCGCCGCCGCCGTTACCGGCCACTTCGCCGACATTCGCAGCATCAAATAAGGAAACTACCATGGCAGAGAAATTTACCCAGCATACCGGCCTGGTTGTCCCACTGGATGCCGCCAACGTCGATACCGATGCAATTATCCCTAAACAGTTTTTGCAGAAGGTTACGCGTACCGGTTTTGGCGCCCATCTGTTTAACGACTGGCGTTTCCTGGACGAAAAGGGTCAACAGCCAAATCCGGAATTCGTACTGAACTTTCCGGAATATCAAGGCGCGTCGATACTGTTGGCGCGGGAAAACTTTGGCTGCGGCTCGTCACGCGAGCACGCGCCGTGGGCGCTGACCGACTACGGCTTTAAAGTGGTAATCGCGCCAAGCTTCGCCGACATCTTCTACGGCAACAGTTTCAATAACCAACTGCTGCCGGTAACCCTGAGCGACGCACAGGTCGATGAGCTGTTTGCTCTGGTGAAAGCCAATCCGGGGATTCATTTTGAAGTGGATCTGGAAGCACAGGTGGTGAAAGCAGGCGATAAGACCTACAGCTTTAAAATCGACGACTTCCGCCGCCACTGCATGTTGAACGGTCTGGACAGCATCGGGCTGACGCTGCAGCACGAAGACGCGATTGCCGAGTACGAAGACAAGCAGCCTGAGTTTATGCGTTGATACCAAAACGACCAGCAATAAGCGATACTCATCGCTTATTGCTGGTATCTATCTTATTTTAATCCCAGAGCCTGTTTAATCTGAACCATTGACGCCAGAGCCTGCTTACACGCAGCATCCTGGTCGGATGCAGCTACAGTTTCCAACTGTTTTTTTGACGCTTCGAGTTGAGGCTTCATCGCGTCAAATTGCTGTTTTGCCTGTTCACTCGTTGCTGCAGCCTGCTCAACCAGGGCATCAATATCATTAAAATATTGCTGACAACTTTCAGCCATTGCCGCGAAAGAGGAGTTGGACATAGCAAAAAGCGCTGCAAGCAAAAAAACCTTTTTCATTATCATTCCTTTGTACTAAACACGTTAAAGCACCATGCGATAACGCGTATAAGATTAGCGATGATAAAAATAAAAAAAGTCTGTTTCAGTACCATGCAAAATGGCGCTTGTCACGCAACATTACACGTCTTTTACTCGCCCGGTCATCACCTGCGTGACCACAGAAACCGCCGTATAAATCCCGTTGAGACGCCGTCCCATCGTCGTCATCCAGAAACAGCCGAAATAAAAAAAGCCAGCAGGTATTATCTGCTGGCGGGTGATTTTAGGCTATCGCCTACACCAATACTCAGTCACACATGATGTCTGCAATTGGCTTCAATCGGTCGCCTCCCACTGCATCAGTTCCGCGAGCATTTTTAAGCGCTGCGGCGCGCTCAGGCAAGCCAGCCAGGACGTTTTTTCCGTCGCGGCAAAATATCTCAACCAGAACTGGTGCATAGTGACCTCTTCCTCTTGCTTCATCGAAAGATATTATTGGCCTAATATAGGGATAATAAAATTGCTGAGTTTTTCATCGGAGTTCCCCTTTTATGCCCTCAGGTCGCCTGCAACAACAATTTATCCGTCTCTGGCAATGTTGTGACGGTAAAACGCAAGACACCACGCTTAATGAGCTGGCGGATCTGCTGAACTGTTCGCGTCGCCATATGCGTACGCTGCTAAATACGATGCAGGCGCGCGGTTGGCTAACATGGGAAGCCGAAGTTGGGCGCGGAAAGCGTTCGCGTCTGACGTTCCTGTATACCGGACTGGCGCTGCAACAGCAGCGGGCGGAAGACCTGCTGGAACAAGATCGAATCGATCAACTGGTACAACTGGTCGGCGATAAAAGCGCTGTCAGGCAAATGCTGATTTCCCATCTGGGACGCAGCTTCCGCCAGGGGCGGCATATTCTGCGGGTTCTTTACTATCGTCCGATGCATAATCTCCTGCCGGGAACCGCATTACGTCGCTCGGAAACCCATATTGCCCGGCAAATTTTCAGTTCGCTCACGCGGGTAAATGAGGAAAACGGGGAACTGGAAGCGGACATTGCGCACCACTGGCAGCAAATTTCCCCTTTACTGTGGCGCTTCTACCTGCGCCCCGGCATTCATTTTCATCATGGCCGCGAGCTGGAGATGGAAGATGTCATCGCCTCGCTGACGCGTATCAATACGCTTCCGCTTTACTCGCACATCACAAAGATAGACTCCCCTACCGCGTGGACGCTGGATATTCATCTTTCCCAGCCGGATCGCTGGTTGCCGTGGCTGCTGGGCCAGGTCCCGGCGATGATTTTGCCGCGGGAGTGGGAAACGCTGGCTAATTTCGCCAGCCACCCTATCGGCACCGGGCCTTATGCCGTGCGGCGTAATACGCCGAACCAACTCAAGATACTCGCCTTTGATGATTACTTCGGCTATCGGGCGTTGATAGACGAAGTGAACGTCTGGGTACTGCCGGATATCAGTGAAGAACCGGCCTGCGGCTTGATGCTGGAAGGGCCGATACAAGGCGGTGAAAAAGCGATAGAAAGCCGACTGGAAGAGGGGTGCTATTACCTGCTATTCGACGCCAGAACGCCGCGCGGCGCGCATCCGCAGGTCAGAGAATGGGTAAGCCACGTCCTCTCCCCCACCAATTTACTCTATCATGCCGATGAACCGCTACAGCAGCTCTGGTTCCCGGCCTATGGGCTTTTACCGCGCTGGCATCACGCCCGTCCAGGCCCGGGCGAAAAACCCGCCGGTCTGGAAACCCTCACGCTGACCTTCTATCGCGAACACATTGAGCACCGGGTTATCGCCCGTATCATGAGCGCGCTTCTGGCTGAACATCAGGTGCATCTGCATATTCAGGAGATCGACTACGATCAATGGCACGCCGGCGAGATCGAAAGCGATATCTGGCTCAATAGCGCTAACTTTACGCTGCCGCTGGATTTCTCGCTGTTCGCGCACTTGTGCGAAGTACCGCTCTTGCAGAACTGCATTCCGCGCGACTGGCAGGACGACGCCGCGCAGTGGCGCGCTGGCGAGATGAACCTGGCGAACTGGTGCCAGCAACTGCTGGTCAACAAAGCGATTGTGCCGTTGATCCACCACTGGCTGATTATCCAGGGACAACGCAGTATGCGCGGGCTGCGCATGAATACCCTCGGCTGGTTTGATTTTAAATCGGCGTGGTTTGCGCCGCCAGATCCTTAACGCCAGCTCTTGATTGCTGCCCGGCAACAAAATCACTACACTAACGCCGAACTCAACGGGGTGCCGCGCTCATGCGCGCGCTGAGAAAATACCCGTCGAACCTGATCCGGATAATGCCGGCGAAGGGATTTGAGGCTACCTCTCAAGTCCTTTGCCACTCTTTAACTGAGGTGCAAAGTGTTAAAAAAATATCTTCCGCTTTTACTCCTGTGCGCGGCGCCTGCTTTCGCCAAACCCGTTCTCACCGTCTATACCTACGACTCGTTCGCCGCCGACTGGGGGCCAGGCCCGGCGGTGAAAAAAGCGTTTGAAGCCGATTGCAACTGCGAGCTGAAACTGGTGGCGCTGGAGGATGGCGTTTCACTGCTCAACCGCCTGCGGATGGAGGGGAAGAACAGCAAAGCCGATGTGGTGTTGGGGCTGGACAACAATCTGCTGGAAGCGGCCACGCAAACTAAACTCTTTGCCAAAAGCGGCGTGGCGAATGAGGCGGTCAAGGTGCCCGGCGGCTGGAAAAACGACACATTTGTGCCGTTCGATTACGGCTATTTCGCCTTTGTCTACGATAAAAGTAAGCTGAAAAATCCGCCGAAAAGCCTGAAAGAACTGGTCGAGAGCGATCAAAAATGGCGGGTGATTTATCAGGACCCGCGTACCAGTACGCCAGGGCTGGGACTGTTACTGTGGATGCGCAAAGTCTATGGCGATAACGCACCGCAGGCCTGGCAAAAACTGGCGGCCAAAACGGTGACGGTGACGAAAGGCTGGAGCGAGGCCTACGGTTTATTTCTGAAAGGTGAAAGCGATTTGGTGCTCAGTTACACCACCTCTCCGGCGTATCACATTATTGAAGAGAAGAAGGACAATTACGCCGCCGCGAACTTCAGCGAAGGCCATTACTTACAGGTAGAAGTCGCGGCGCGTACCGTCGCCAGTAAGCAGCCGGAACTGGCTGAGAAATTCCTCAAATTTATGGTTTCTCCGGCGTTTCAGAACGCCATACCCACCGGCAACTGGATGTACCCGGTAGCGGACGTCGCCTTACCAGCAGGGTTTGAATCATTGGCAAAACCCGCCACAACGCTGGAATTCACGCCGCAACAAGTGGCAGCACAACGCCAGGCATGGATTAGCGAATGGCAACGCGCCGTCAGCCGTTAATTCCCGGCTGGCTGATTCCGGGACTGTGCGCCGCCGCGCTGATGATAACCGTCTCGCTGGCGGCCTTTCTGGCGCTTTGGCTGAACGCGCCGTCGGGCGCGTGGTCGACAATCTGGCGGGATAGCTACCTGTGGCATGTGGTGCGCTTCTCATTCTGGCAGGCGTTTCTGTCCGCAGTGCTGTCTGTGGTCCCGGCGGTTTTTCTCGCCCGCGCGCTTTATCGACGCCGTTTTCCTGGGCGTCTGGCGCTGCTGCGTCTGTGCGCCATGACGCTGATTCTGCCGGTACTGGTTGCCGTGTTCGGCATTCTTAGCGTGTATGGCCGTCAGGGCTGGCTGGCCTCGCTGTGGCAGATGCTGGGGCTTCAGTGGACATTCTCCCCCTACGGCTTGCAGGGCATTTTACTGGCGCACGTCTTTTTTAACCTGCCAATGGCGAGCCGTTTGTTGCTGCAATCTTTGGAAAGCATTCCCGGCGAGCAGCGCCAGCTCGCCGCCCAGCTCGGTATGCGCGGCTGGCATTTTTTCCGTTTTGTCGAATGGCCGTGGCTGCGCCGCCAAATTCCGCCCGTCGCGGCGCTGATTTTTATGCTCTGCTTCGCCAGTTTCGCAACGGTTCTGTCGCTCGGCGGCGGCCCGCAGGCCACCACTATCGAGCTGGCTATCTTTCAGGCGCTCAGTTATGACTACGATCCTGCCCGCGCGGCGATGCTGGCATTAATCCAGATGGTCTGCTGCCTGGCGCTGGTACTGCTAAGCCAACGGTTGAGCAAAGCGATTGCGCCGGGGATGACTCTGACGCAGGGCTGGCGCGATCCTGACGATCGTCTCCACAGCCGTCTGACGGACGCCTTATTAATCGTGCTGGCGCTGCTGCTGCTGCTTCCGCCGCTGGTCGCCGTGGTGATCGATGGCGTCAACCGCAGCCTGCCGGAGGTGCTGGCGCAACCCATTCTGTGGCAGGCTGTCTGGACATCGCTACGCATTGCGCTGGCGGCGGGCGTTCTGTGTGTGGTGCTGACCATGATGCTGCTGTGGAGTAGCCGCGAGCTACGCCAACGCCAGCAACTATTCGCCGGACAAACGCTGGAACTCAGCGGGATGTTGATCCTCGCGATGCCGGGGATCGTGCTGGCGACAGGCTTCTTTTTACTGCTCAATAACAGCGTTGGCTTACCGGAATCCGCCGACGGCATCGTGATTTTCACCAATGCGCTGATGGCAATCCCCTACGCGCTAAAAGTCCTGGAAAACCCAATGCGCGATATTACCGCCCGTTATGGAATGCTGTGCCAGTCATTAGGAATTGAAGGCTGGTCGCGGTTAAAGGTCGTGGAACTGCGGGCGCTGAAACGTCCGCTGGCGCAGGCGCTGGCGTTTGCCTGCGTACTTTCTATCGGTGATTTTGGCGTCGTCGCGCTTTTCGGCAATGACAATTTCCGCACGCTGCCGTTTTATCTGTATCAGCAGATCGGCTCCTACCGCAGCCAGGACGGCGCGGTGACCGCGCTGATACTATTGCTGCTCTGCTTTACGTTATTTACCCTCATAGAGAAACTACCGGGCCGACATGCTAAAACTGATTGATATCACCTGGCTTTACCATCATTTGCCGATGCGTTTTACGCTGGCGGTAGAACGCGGCGAGCAGGTGGCGATTCTTGGCCCCAGCGGCGCGGGGAAAAGCACGTTGTTGAATTTAATTGCCGGTTTTCTTGCGCCTGCCAGCGGTACGCTACTGATTGCCGGCGAAGATCATACGCTTACGCCGCCCTCACGCCGTCCGGTCTCAATGCTGTTTCAGGAGAATAATTTATTCAGCCATCTGAATGTGCAGCAAAATATCGGTCTGGGGCTAAACCCCGGGTTAACGCTCAACGCCAGCCAGCGGGAAAAACGGGACGCTATCGCACGTCAGATGGGCATTGAGAGTCTGATGGCGCGTTTGCCGGGCGAACTGTCCGGCGGCCAGCGTCAGCGGGTAGCGCTGGCGCGCTGCCTGGTACGTGAACAGCCGGTGCTGCTGCTGGATGAACCGTTCTCCGCGCTCGATCCCGCGCTGCGTCAGGAGATGCTGACGTTGGTCAGCGATATCTGCCGCGAGCGACAGCTCACGCTGTTGATGGTCTCGCACAGCGTGGAAGATGCGGCGCGAATTGCGTCCCGGTCAATCGTCGTGGCCGACGGACGCATTGCGTGGCAAGGCAAAACAGACGAGCTACTAAGCGGTCAAGTCAGCGCCTCAGCGCTATTGGGCATCAAATCCCATATTTTGTAGGCCGGATAAGGCGAAGCCGCCATCCGGCAAATGAATCGTTAGTAACCCACAACTTTGCGCAGAATATCGATATATATCGGCATCAGCGGGTGGCGAACCAGCACCACCAGCGCGACCACGCCGATCCCGAGCGTCAACGGCGCCAGATACAGCAAACGGCTGCGGGGGAAATACGCGGTTAAACGATCGACTGCCGCTTTGCCGCTGCGCCACAGCCGCCAGCATAGCCAGCCTCCGACCCACAGCAGCAACGCCGTCGCCAGCAGCAGCCATTTGAAATCTCCGCTCTGCATATCGGAAGGAATATCGATTGCCGCTCCCGCCAGAATGCCCGGCAGGAAATAAAACGGCGGCCACAGCAAACAGCCAATCAAGTTCGGCCCAATAAATTTCGCCACGGGAAGATCCAGCATCCCTGCCACCATCGGCACCAGCGGCCTCGTCGGACCGACAAAACGTCCGACCAGGATCGTGAACATACTGTGCTGATGCAGCGCGTGTTCGGTTTTATCCAGCAGCGACTTGTTCTTTTTCATAAAAGACCAGCGGTGTAGCGGCTTTTTAAAGCGCCACCCCAGCCAGAACGAAATCCAGTCGCCCATCAGACAGCCGATAATACCCACCAGCCAGGCATGCCAAAAATTGAGCTCGCCGCTGCCGATAAGCGCGCCCAGCCCCGCCATCAGTACCGTGCCGGGTAAAATCAACCCCACCAGCGCCAGCGATTCCAGGAAGGCGACCAGCAACACGGCGATAAGCGAATACAGAGTGGATTGGGTGATAAAGTGTTCCAGCAGTGCTTGCATAGTGTGTCCGTCAGCGTGATGAAGCAGGGATTCTGCTTACCCCGTCCCCCTTCGTCAAGCCGTCAATTATCCGAATAGTTACGGCTTATGACATCTTTGTGGACACATCATTCACTTTTTATTCACATCCGGCCCTGAACTCGCTAGGACTTGCCCCGGTGCATTTTTTAAATACCCGCGAAAAATAGAGCTGATCGTCAAATCCAACATTGCGCCCAACGGACGCTATCGGCATTCGCGTAGTGCTAAGCAGAAGTTTCGCCTGGCTGATACGCTGATCTTCGCGCCAGCTCAATACGCTAATGCCTAACTGCTGGCGGAACAGATGCGATAACCGGGAGGGCGACAGGCAGACATGCTGGGCGACGCTGGCGATATCAAAATGACTGTCTGCCAGATGGTCGCTGATATACTGGCAGGCATCGCGCACACGGCTATCCATCGGCGGGTGCAACGACTCATTAATTACCGCCATACGTCTGAGCAACAACTGCTCCAGCAGATTGATCGCCAGTAGCTCAGAATAGCGGCCTTCCCCTTGCCCAGCGCTGATGATCTGCCCGAACAGTTCGCTGAAATGCGGCTGGCGCGCCTCGTCCGGGCGGAAAAATCCTGTCTGGGCAAAGATTGTCGGCCAGGTCAGCCACTCCTGCCAGTAGGCGCGAGGCCGGAAATAAACCCACTGGTGATACCACTCGCTGGCGTCCGGATGCCGTCCATAGTGATGAATCTCGCCCGGCGGAAACAATAATATATCGCCAGGCCGACAGACAAACTGCTCGCCATTATTATTAATGACGCCCTCTCCGCGGATGGTCAGGTTAAGAATATATCCCTTCATGCCCAACGGACGATCGATAAAAAAATCCAGATATCCATTCGCTTCAATTGGCGTCAGTCCGGCGACCAGATGGGCATTAAATGAATATCCCGGCAATAGCGGATCATTTTGCGTTTCAGCCATGATTTCTCTACCCCCCGATGTTCAGAGAAGAAACAAATTGTCCATATTGACCAGGACAACAGAGCTTACGTCTCCGCAAGACCTTGCGCTTGATGAAAGCACGTATCAACCCCGCTTGTGAAAAGCGCTTTGTAACAAAAGCGTACAGTTCAGGCGATAAAATTAAGTAACAGAAGTGTCTATAACTATGGCTGGAATGTCCACATTGAATATTTGCACAGCGTCACACTTTACAAAGCATTAGCATTTTTGTCCATAAGATTAGCGGATCCTGCCTGACGGTTTTTGCCGCGACTCTCTACTGTTTCTCCATACCTGTTTTTCTGGATGGAGTAAGACGATGGCAATTGCAATTGGCCTCGATTTTGGCAGTGATTCAGTGCGCGCTCTGGCAGTGGACTGCGCCACCGGCGACGAGATCGCCACCAGCGTAGAGTGGTATCCGCGCTGGCAAGAAGGCCGTTATTGCGACGGCCCGAACAACCAGTTCCGTCATCATCCGCGCGACTACATGGAGTCAATGGAGGCCGCGCTGAAAGCCGTTCTGGCACAATTAAGCGCCGCGCAACGCGCAAATGTCGTTGGCATTGGCGTTGACAGCACCGGCTCTACGCCAGCGCCGATTGACGCCGACGGTAACGTCCTGGCGCTGCGTCCGGAGTTCGCCGAGAACCCGAATGCAATGTTTGTGCTGTGGAAAGATCACACCGCGGTGGAAGAGGCCGACGAAATCACTCGTCTGTGCCATAAGCCAGGTAAGGTCGACTACTCCCGCTATATTGGCGGCATTTACTCCAGCGAATGGTTCTGGGCGAAGATTCTGCACGTCACCCGTCAGGATAGCGCCGTCGCGCAGGCCGCCGTCTCGTGGATTGAGCTGTGTGACTGGGTGCCGGCGCTGCTTTCCGGCACCACTCGCCCGCAGGATATCCGCCGTGGCCGCTGCAGCGCCGGGCACAAAACGCTGTGGCATGAAAGCTGGGGCGGCCTGCCACCCGCGAGCTTCTTTGATGAACTCGATCCGTGCATTAACCGTCATCTGCGCTACCCGTTATTTAGCGAAACCTTCACCGCCGATCTGCCCGTGGGCACCCTGTGCGCCGAATGGGCGCAGCGCCTCGGCTTGCCGGAAAGCGTAGTGATTTCCGGCGGCGCGTTCGACTGTCACATGGGCGCGGTCGGCGCGGGCGCGCAGCCCAATACGCTGGTAAAAGTCATCGGCACGTCTACCTGCGACATTCTGATTGCGGATAAACAGAGCGTCGGGGATCGCGCCGTGAAAGGCATTTGCGGTCAGGTTGATGGCAGCGTGGTGCCGAACTTTATCGGTCTGGAAGCGGGGCAATCTGCTTTCGGCGACATCTACGCCTGGTTTAGCCGCGTGTTGAGCTGGCCGCTGGAACAACTTGCCGCGCAGCACCCGGAACTGAAAACCCAGATTAACGCCAGCCAGAAGCAGCTACTGCCAGCGCTCACCGACGCCTGGGCGAAAAATCCGTCCCTGGATCACCTGCCGGTGGTGCTCGACTGGTTTAACGGTCGCCGCACGCCAAACGCTAATCAGCGTCTGAAAGGCGTCATTACCGATCTCAATCTCGCCACCGACGCGCCAGCGCTGTTTGGTGGTCTGGTCGCCTCGACCGCCTTCGGCGCGCGCGCCATTCAGGAGTGTTTTACCGATCAGGGTATCGCGGTCAATAACGTGATGGCGCTTGGCGGCATCGCCCGTAAAAATCAGGTCATTATGCAGGTCTGCTGCGACGTACTGAATCGTCCGTTGCAGATCGTCGCTTCCGACCAGTGCTGCGCATTAGGCGCCGCTATCTTTGCCGCCGTCGCTGCGAAGGTCCATGCCGATATTCCTGCCGCCCAGCAAAGCATGGCGAGCGCGGTAGAACGCACTCTGCGCCCCCGCTCTGAACAGGCGCAACGCCTCGAACAGCTTTACCGCCGCTACCAGCAGTGGGCGCTAAGCGCAGAACAACATTATCTTCCGACTGCCGCGCCGGCGCCAACGACCCCGGCCAATCAGGCAATCCTGACTCATTAAGGACACGACAATGACGATTTTTGATAATTATGAAGTATGGTTTGTGATTGGCAGCCAGCATTTGTATGGCGCAGAAACCCTGCGTCAGGTCACTCAACATGCCGAGCATGTGGTCAACGCGCTGAATACCGAAGCCAAACTGCCATGTAAACTGGTATTAAAACCGCTGGGCACCTCGCCGGATGAGATTACCGCCATTTGTCGTGACGCCAATTATGACGATCGCTGCGCAGGGCTGGTGGTCTGGCTGCACACCTTCTCCCCGGCCAAAATGTGGATCAACGGGCTGAGTATCCTTAACAAACCACTACTGCAATTCCATACCCAATTTAACGCCGCCCTGCCGTGGGACAGCATCGATATGGACTTTATGAACCTGAACCAGACTGCGCACGGCGGCCGCGAGTTCGGCTTCATCGGTGCGCGGATGCGCCAGCAGCACGCGGTCGTCACTGGCCACTGGCAGGATAAAGAGGCCCATACGCGTATCGGCGCCTGGATGCGCCAGGCGGTCTCTAAACAGGATACCCGCCAGCTAAAAGTCTGCCGCTTCGGCGACAATATGCGTGAAGTCGCAGTGACTGACGGTGATAAAGTGGCCGCGCAAATCAAATTTGGCTTTTCGGTCAATACCTGGGCGGTCGGCGATCTGGTGCAGGTGGTGAACGCCATCAGCGACGGCGATATCAACGCTCTGATTGACGAGTATGAAAGCAGCTATACCCTGACGCCCGCCACCCAGATCCACGGCGATAAACGCCAGAACGTGCGGGAAGCGGCGCGTATTGAACTCGGTATGAAGCGTTTCCTGGAACAGGGCGGCTTCCACGCATTCACTACTACCTTTGAAGATTTACACGGTCTGAAACAGCTTCCGGGTCTGGCCGTACAGCGTCTTATGCAACAGGGCTACGGCTTTGCGGGCGAAGGCGACTGGAAAACCGCCGCTCTGCTTCGCATTATGAAAGTGATGTCAACCGGTCTGCAGGGCGGCACCTCATTTATGGAGGATTACACCTACCACTTCGAGAAAGGCAACGATCTGGTGCTCGGCTCGCACATGCTGGAGGTGTGTCCGTCCATCGCGGTGGAAGAGAAACCGATCCTCGACGTCCAGCACCTCGGCATTGGCGGCAAGGAAGATCCGGCGCGTTTGATTTTCAATACCCAAACCGGCCCGGCGATCGTCGCCAGCCTGATCGACCTCGGCGATCGTTATCGCCTGCTGGTCAACTGCATTGACACCGTAAAAACGCCGCACTCCCTGCCGAAACTACCGGTGGCTAACGCGCTGTGGAAGGCGCAGCCGGATCTGCCGACCGCCTCCGAAGCGTGGATTCTGGCTGGCGGCGCGCACCATACCGTCTTCAGCCACGCGCTGGATCTGAACGATATGCGCCAGTTTGCAGAAATACACGATATCGAAATCGCGGTAATTGATAACGATACCCGTCTGCCAGCCTTTAAGGACGCGCTGCGCTGGAATGAAGTGTATTACGGGTTCAAACGTTAATTGGTGAAACGGATTGCCCGGCGGCACTGCATTTACCGGGCCTACGGTCCTGTAGGCCGAATAAGGCATTAGTGTCGCCATCCGGCACACCGTCGCTCGTAGGCCGGATAAGCGAAGCGCCATCCGGCAGGGAGAAAACAATGTTAGAAGATCTCAAACGCCAGGTACTGGAAGCCAATCTGGCGCTGCCAAAACACAACCTGGTCACCCTCACCTGGGGTAACGTCAGCGCCGTCGATCGCGAACGCGGCGTACTGGTGATTAAGCCGTCCGGCGTCGATTATAGCGTCATGACCGCTGACGATATGGTGGTGGTCAGTCTGGAGACCGGTGAAGTCGTTGAAGGTCATAAGAAACCGTCGTCCGATACGCCAACCCACCGTTTGTTATATCAGGCATTTCCGACTATCGGCGGCATCGTACACACCCATTCGCGCCACGCGACTATCTGGGCGCAGGCGGGTCAGCCGATTCCGGCGACGGGAACCACCCATGCCGACTATTTCTACGGTACGATCCCCTGCACTCGCAAAATGACCGAAGCGGAAATTAATGGCGAGTATGAATGGGAAACGGGCAATGTCATTGTTGAAACCTTTGAAAAACAATGCATTAACGCTGCTCAAATGCCCGGCGTGCTTGTCCATTCGCACGGCCCGTTTGCCTGGGGTAAAAATGCCGAGGATGCAGTGCATAACGCCATCGTGCTGGAAGAAGTGGCCTATATGGGGATCTTCTGCCGCCAGCTTGCGCCGCAGTTGCCCGACATGCAGCAATCCCTTCTGGATAAACACTATCTACGCAAACACGGCGCAAAAGCCTATTACGGGCAGTAATGCCTCTAAAAACGCGTCCCATTGGGGGCGCGTTGATGAGTCTGGTCGGTGATATATTCAGCAAATGCGCTTTGATAGACGTAATTATCAGAACTCACATATTCAATAATATTATCATAATGTCCCTGCAACACTTTTCCTTCCAGCGCATGGAAGAAAATATAATCTTCGATTGTTGACTGCCAGCGTTGCCCATTTAACAGATAATTAATAATGGTATCCCGATGCCCGTTTTTTCTGTCGTGTCCTTGCCAGTGAAAAAAAGCATTGCCGTTTTCAATAATTTCGGTACGCCAAATCTGATCTGTCCATGTTTTATACTCAAAAAATCGACTCACGGTTTTTATGGAAGGGTTAGCGCGTTGAGTATTGACGAAAAGATAACGTTCGTTCCCTACCGGACACGCCTGCATATTCACATTCATAAAAGATAATTCCCGAATACCACACATTTTGATAAAAACACCCGCACCTGAAAGTCAAAATAAAATTATATTCTAAAATAAAAATTAAATTATGCAGAGAGTTCCCGACGAATTCGCACTGTAATCCATTTTTATTTAACCATAGCGGCCAATTGGAATATTATATTTCTACCTGACGGTGCGGATGTTTCAAATGAAATTCTTACACTTTTCATTAATTAAAACAAACAAAAAATATCGCTTTTTTGTTAATCCGAGAAATAAGTAACAGATTCGAGCAAGCACTATTCTGAAAAATACTGAATGTATGGAAACAGACTTGACACAAAACAACCAACCTATGGATAAAAATTGTAAATAAACATGATTCAAAATTAGCAGTTATAGGATAATTATATCAGCTGTCTACACCGATACCATTATATTGATAAATATACGTCAGCAAAAATATCTGACGCTAAAAGTTCTTTTATCGTTAAAATATCCATTACACCCGTCATGGGGAACGAACTCATTCATGAAATATCGCTACATCACCAGAATCGCGGCAGGCATAATTCTCATTATGGCTACGGTGTTTATCCATAACGCTATCGCTATTTATCAGTTCAGTCAGCAAAACCAGACGCGCGTAGCTGACTGCGCGATTGTCGCAGGAGCAGGCGTTAGCGGAAAAACGCCTTCTCCCGTTTTTCAGGCCAGACTGGATCATGCCATCTGGCTTTACCAACAACACATTGTCCGCGCGTTGGTATTAACCGGCGGCTACGGCGCTGGCGCAACGGTTTCCGACGCGGCGATAGCCCGTCAACACGTTCTGGAAAAAGGGATTCCGGCTAAGGCGATTTTTATTGAAGAGCGCTCTACCGTGACGCGCGAAAATATTCGTTACACAAAACAGATACTGCGACAACAACAATGGCGCACAGCATTACTGGTCAGCGATCCGCTGCATATGCTGCGTCTGAAAACTATCGCTCAGGATAATGGTATCGATAGCCGCTCATCACCCACGCGATCCACCCGCTATAAATCCTGGTGGGCGAAAACCCGCTTCTTACTGCGAGAAACTTTTTATTACAGCGGATATCGGCTTTTACGTTATATGCCTGTACAAAATAACAGTATCACCCCCTAAAACAGGTTATAATTAGCGTGAATTTTTTAGACAGGTAATCATCGTGGCGCAGGCAGGTTTCATTTTAACCCGGCACTGGCGGGATACGCCGCAAGGAACGGAGGTCTCTTTCTGGCTGGCGACAGACAACGGCCCTGTGCAGGCGACGCTGGCACCGCAGGAATCCGTGGCGTTTATTCCGACCAGCCAGACCTCCCGCGCCGCCTCGCTGCTACAGGCGGAAAAAGACTATCGCCTGACGCCGCTCCAGCTGCGAGACTTTCATCGTCAGCCGGTATCCGGTCTGTATTGCCGCACTCACCGCCAGCTTATGCGGATGGAGAAACTGCTGCGCGAAAACGGCGTCACCGTTTATGAAGCGGATGTACGCCCGCCGGAACGTTACCTGATGGAGCGTTTTATTACGTCGCCCGTTTGGGTAGACGGCGAGATGCGCAACGGCGTTATCCGCAATGCGCGTCTTAAACCCCACCCCGACTATCGACCGCCGCTAAAATGGGTCTCGCTGGATATCGAAACCACGCGACACGGCGAACTGTATTGCATTGGTCTGGAAGGCTGCGGCCAGCGTACCGTTTATATGCTGGGTCCGGCGAATGGCGATGACCGCCAACTGGACTTCGAGCTTGTGTATGTCGCCAGCCGCCCGCAGTTGCTGGAAAAACTCAACGCCTGGTTTGCCGAACATGATCCTGACGTCATCATCGGCTGGAACGTGGTGCAGTTCGACCTGCGTATGCTGCAAAAACATGCCGAACGCTACCGTATCCCTTTACGGCTGGGGCGAGACAATAGCGAACTGGAGTGGCGCGAACATGGCTTCAAAAACGGCGTTTTTTTCGCCCAGGCCAGAGGGCGAGTCATTATCGATGGTATCGACGCGCTTAAATCCGCGTTCTGGAATTTTTCGTCTTTTTCGCTGGAAGCCGTCTCGCAGGAACTGCTCGGCGAAGGAAAATCCATTGATAATCCCTGGGATCGTATGGATGAGATCGATCGTCGCTTTGCCCAGGATAAACCCGCCCTCGCCACCTACAACCTGAAAGACTGCGAGCTGGTCACGCGCATTTTCCATAAAACCGAGATCATGCCGTTTTTGCTGGAACGCGCGACGATCAACGGCCTGCCGGTCGATCGCCACGGCGGTTCGGTCGCCGCATTCGGGCATCTTTACTTTCCGCGAATGCACCGCGCCGGCTATGTCGCGCCCAATCTCGGCGAAGTGCCGCCGCTGGCAAGTCCCGGCGGCTACGTAATGGATTCACAACCCGGATTATACGATTCAGTACTGGTGCTGGATTATAAAAGCCTGTACCCGTCGATTATCCGCACGTTTTTGATTGATCCCGTCGGGCTGGTCGAAGGCATGGCGCAGCCGGATCCGGAACACAGTACCGAAGGTTTCCTTGACGCCTGGTTTTCACGAGAAAAGCACTGCCTGCCGGAAATTGTTAGCCAAATCTGGCACGGGCGCGATGAAGCCAAACGTCAGGGCAATAAACCGCTCTCGCAGGCGCTTAAAATCATTATGAACGCCTTTTATGGCGTACTCGGCACCACGGCCTGTCGCTTTTTCGATCCCCGTCTGGCGTCGTCAATCACCATGCGCGGCCATGCGATTATGCGCCAGACCAAAGCGCTGATTGAGGCGCAAGGTTATAACGTAATTTATGGCGATACCGATTCCACTTTCGTCTGGCTCCGGCGTGCGCATTCAGAAGCCGACGCGGCGGAAATCGGGCACAGGCTGGTGCGTCACGTGAACGAATGGTGGGCGCAGACGTTACAACAGCAAAATTTGACCAGCGCGCTGGAGCTGGAGTTTGAAACCCACTTTTGCCGTTTTCTGATGCCGACCATCCGCGGCGCGGATACTGGCAGTAAAAAACGCTACGCGGGCCTGATTCAGGAAGGCGACAGCCAGCGCATGGTATTTAAAGGTCTGGAAACGGTGCGGACCGACTGGACGCCGCTGGCGCAGCGCTTTCAACAGGAGCTGTATCTGCGCGTTTTTCGCAATGAACCTTATCAAGACTATGTGCGTGAGACTATCGATAAACTGATGGCGGGCGAACTGGACGCGCAGTTGGTTTATCGTAAGCGTCTGCGTCGCCCTTTACATGAGTACCAACGTAACGTTCCGCCGCACGTTCGCGCCGCCCGGCTGGCGGATGAACAAAACCTGAAGCAGGGTCGTCCGGCGCAGTATCAGAATCGCGGCGCCATAAAATATGTCTGGACTGTTAACGGCCCCGAGCCCGTGGATTACCAGCAGTCGCCGCTGGATTACGAACACTATCTTACCCGCCAGCTACAACCCGTGGCGGAAGGAATTCTTCCCTTCGTTGAAGATAATTTTGCTACACTACTGACCGGGCAACTGGGGTTATTTTGACGCGTGACGAAAGCGCCGCCTTCCAGTACCATAGCGCCCTTTCCATTCCTGGACCTAATTAACGCCACTACCACATTAGCCTGGTAGCGGGGTCGTATACTCGCAATTATCCAGTGCTGTCGCCTGGGAATGGCGAGTAATGCCTGCAATTAAAGATATAGAGCCGAACACATATGCCTTTTACACTTGGTCAACGCTGGATCAGCGATACAGAAAGCGAGCTGGGACTTGGAACCGTTGTTGCGATGGATGCGCGAACCGTCACCTTACTTTTCCCGTCCACGGGGGAAAACCGCCTGTATGCGCGCAGTGATTCTCCCGTGACCCGCGTCATGTTCAACCCTGGCGATACGATTACAAGCCATGAAGGCTGGCAGCTACATATCGATGAAGTAAAAGAAGAAAATGGCCTGCTTGTTTATGTCGGCACCCGCCTGGATACCGAAGAGACCAATGTGACGTTGCGCGAAGTTCTGCTCGACAGCAAGTTGGTTTTCAGTAAGCCCCAGGATCGTCTGTTCGCCGGTCAAATCGATCGAATGGATCGGTTCGCGCTGCGCTATCGCGCCCGTAAATTTCAGAGCGAGCAGTACCGGATGCCATACAGCGGCCTGCGCGGTCAGCGGACCAATCTGATCCCGCATCAGCTTAATATCGCTCATGATGTGGGTCGTCGCCACGCGCCGCGCGTACTGCTGGCGGATGAAGTGGGCTTAGGTAAAACCATTGAAGCCGGGATGATTCTGCATCAACAGTTATTATCCGGCGCGGCGGAACGCGTATTGATCATCGTTCCGGAAACCCTGCAACACCAGTGGCTGGTAGAAATGCTGCGCCGTTTCAACCTGCGCTTCGCGCTGTTCGATGACGAACGCTATACCGAAGCGCAACACGACGCGTATAACCCGTTTGAAACCGAACAACTGGTGATCTGCTCGCTGGATTTCGCCCGCCGTAATAAGCAGCGTCTGGAACATTTGTGCGACGCCGAGTGGGATTTGCTGGTGGTCGACGAAGCGCATCATCTGGTGTGGAGTACCGATGCGCCGAGCCGTGAATATATGGCCATCGAACAGTTAGCTGAACGCGTACCGGGCGTGCTGCTGCTGACCGCCACGCCAGAACAGCTGGGGATGGAAAGCCATTTCGCCCGTCTGCGCCTGCTCGATCCGAACCGTTTCCACGATTTCGAACAGTTTGTCGAAGAACAGAAAAACTACCGCCCTGTCGCCGATGCGGTGGCCATGCTGCTGGCGGGCAATAAACTCAGCAACGACGAACTGAACAGGCTGGGCGATCTGATCGGCGAACAGGATATTGAACCGCTGTTGCAGGCCGCTAATAGCGATCGCGACGACGCGCAGGCCGCCCGTGATGAGCTGGTGTCGATGCTGATGGATCGCCACGGCACCAGCCGCGTTCTGTTCCGCAACACCCGTAACGGCGTCAAGGGGTTCCCGAAACGTGAACTGCATACGGTAAAACTGCCGCTGCCGACCCAGTATCAGACCGCCATTAAGGTCTCCGGCATTATGGGCGCGCGTAAAAGCGCGGAAGATCGCGCCCGCGATATGCTCTATCCGGAACAAATTTATCAGGAGTTCGAAGGCGATACCGGCACCTGGTGGAACTTCGACCCACGCGTTGAGTGGCTGATGGGCTATCTGACCAGCCATCGTTCGCAAAAAGTGCTGGTGATCTGCGCTAAGGCGACCACCGCGTTACAGCTGGAGCAGGTGCTGCGCGAACGCGAAGGCATCCGCGCCGCCGTGTTCCATGAGGGCATGTCGATTATCGAACGCGATCGCGCCGCCGCCTGGTTCGCCGAAGAAGATACCGGCGCGCAGGTGCTGTTATGTTCCGAAATCGGCTCCGAAGGACGTAACTTCCAGTTTGCCAGCAATCTGGTGATGTTCGACTTGCCGTTTAACCCGGATCTGCTGGAACAGCGTATTGGTCGTCTGGATCGTATCGGCCAGGCGCATGATATCCAGATCCACGTCCCGTACCTGGAAAAAACCGCCCAGTCGGTGCTGGTTCGCTGGTATCACGAAGGGCTGGACGCCTTTGAGCACACCTGCCCGACCGGTCGCGCGATTTATGATTCAGCCTACGCCAGTCTGATTAACTATCTGGCCGCGCCTGAAGAAACCGACGGGTTTGACGATCTGATCAAATCCTGCCGCGAACAGCATGAAGCGCTAAAAGCCCAGTTAGAACAGGGCCGCGACCGCCTGCTGGAGATCCACTCCAACGGCGGAGAAAAAGCCCAACAGCTCGCACAAAGCATTGAAGAACAGGACGACGACACCAACCTGATCGCGTTCGCCATGAACCTGTTCGATATCGTCGGCATTAACCAGGACGATCGCGGCGACAATCTGATCGTGCTGACGCCGTCTGACCACATGTTGGTGCCGGATTTCCCCGGCCTGCCGGAAGACGGCTGTACTATCACGTTTGAACGTGACGTAGCCCTGTCTCGCGAAGATGCGCAGTTTATTACCTGGGAACATCCGCTC
Source organism: Salmonella sp. 741265073_HBA (assembly GCF_046569105.1). Classification (NCBI taxonomy): domain Bacteria; kingdom Pseudomonadati; phylum Pseudomonadota; class Gammaproteobacteria; order Enterobacterales; family Enterobacteriaceae; genus Salmonella; species Salmonella sp. 741265073_HBA. The sequence continues at coordinate 175,633 of NZ_JBKFRY010000007.1, forward strand.
ATCCGTAACGGACTGGATCTGATCCTCTCCGGCGATACCGGCAGCAGCACCATTTCGCTGTTGAAAAATAAAGCGCTGCCAGTCGGCACGCTGCTGGTCGAACTGGTTTACGTCGTGGAAGCGCAGGCGCCGAAACAGCTACAACTGAACCGCTTCCTGCCGCCGACGCCGGTACGTATGCTGTTAGATAAAAACGGCAACAATCTGGCCGCCCAGGTCGAGTTTGAAACCTTCAACCGTCAACTCAGCGCCGTGAATCGCCACACCGGCAGCAAACTGGTGAACGCCGTGCAACAGGACGTCCACGCCATTTTGCAACTGGGCGAGACGCAGATTGAAAAGTCCGCCAGAGCGCTGATTGATAACGCGCGTCGCGAGGCGGATGAAAAACTGTCCGGGGAACTGTCGCGTCTGGAAGCGCTGCGCGCCGTCAACCCGAACATCCGCGACGACGAACTTGCCGCTATCGACAGCAACCGTCAGCAGGTGCTGGAAAGCCTGAATCAGGCAGGCTGGCGTCTGGACGCGCTGCGTCTTATCGTCGTCACGCACCAATAACGGAGCCGTACATGGGGATGGAAAACTACAATCCGCCGCAGGAACCCTGGCTGGTTATCCTGTATCAGGATGAGCACATTATGGTGGTCAATAAGCCCAGCGGCCTGTTGTCCGTGCCGGGGCGTCTGGAAGCGCACAAAGACAGCATTATGACGCGTATCCAGCGCGACTACCCGCAGGCAGAGTCGGTGCATCGTCTGGATATGGCCACCAGCGGCGTGATTGTAGTGGCGCTGACCAAAGCCGCGGAGCGGGAGCTAAAACGCCAGTTCCGCGAACGTGAGCCGAAAAAGCAGTATATGGCGCGCGTATGGGGGCATCCCTCCCCGGCGGAAGGACTGGTCGACTTACCGCTCATCTGCGACTGGCCGAACCGGCCAAAGCAGAAAGTATGTTATGAAACCGGCAAACCGGCGCAAACGGAATATAACGTGGTGGAGTTTGCGGCGGATAATACCGCCCGCGTGGTGCTCAAACCGATCACCGGACGTTCACATCAGCTTCGTGTGCATATGCTGGCGTTAGGCCACCCGATTTTAGGCGATCGGTTTTACGCCTCGCCGGAAGCGTTGTCGCTGGCGCCGCGTTTGCAGTTACACGCCGAAATGCTGACCATTACCCATCCCGCTTACGGTAACAGCATGACGTTTAAAGTCCCGGCAGATTTTTAAATTCGGAGCCAATTTATGCCGGGGCGCTTCGCTTGCCCGGCCTACATTCATTAACGTAGGCCGGATAAGGCGCTAGTCGCATCCGGCAATTCAATCACTTGAAGCCTTTCTGTTCTTTGATTAGCTCATACGCTTTCTGAATTTCCTGCGCTTTTTGCTTCGCCATCTCCATCATCTCCGGCGGCAAACCTTTGGCCACCAGCTTATCGGGATGATGCTCGCTCATCAGTTTGCGATAAGCGCGTTTAATGGTGGTTGCATCGTCGGTGGTTTTAACCCCCAGCACATTACAGGCATCTTCCAGCGTCGGGCCGCGCTGCGCCTGCTGCCAGCCGCCGCCGGACTGTTGATGATAACCGCCGCCAAACTGCGCGCCGCCCTGCATCATACGCAGAAACTGATCGAACTGTACGCGGGAAATACCTAACTCTTCCGCAATCACATACAGCACTTCCCGCTCATTAGGATGCAGCGAGCCATCGGCAAACGCCGCCTGGATCTGAATTTCCAGAAACATCCGGATCAGATCAAAACGCCCGAAGCAGACGCTACGAAACTGCCGCATCTTTTCACGTAATGGGTAATTATCCGCTTTTCCGACCCGAAAGGCGTTCTGCGCGGCAGTACGTGAATCGCCGTGTAAATTCATACGATCCATCAACTGACTGGCGATATGAATATCCGCTTCCGTCACCCGTCCTTTTGATTTGGTTAAGTGGCCCATCACCTCAAAGGTGGTGGCAAAAAACAGCGCCTGCCGTTCCCGCTGGTTGGCAAACCACGCCATTTTTCGGCTGCGGGCTTTGTCGAACATATGGCCCACCAGCAGACCCAGGACCACGCCCCAAAAGCCGCCGCCCATCATCAGGGCTACGGCGACGCCAATTATCTTTCCCCAGTACTGCATAGACTCCCCAAAACGTTACGCTATCGGTGAGGCTATCTCCCACAAAATAAGGTGCTTTTCTGCGAATGAAGGCTACGGTCAATTGTGGGACATCGCCTATAATTTGCATTATCATACCTGTCATTCAATGCCGTGCCTAACACCACAGACGCTAAACGGCAGGATTAACACTGGCGCAGCGAAGATGAGTAAGTTAGGCTGTGACCGTTTGTCACGCGCAACGCTACCGATGATGGAACAATAAATACAACGTATGAAAAAACGTATTCCCACTCTTCTGGCCACCATGATCGCCAGCGCCCTTTATAGTCATCAGGGGCTGGCAGCCGATCTCGCCTCACAGTGTATGTTGGGCGTGCCGAGCTACGATCGTCCTCTGGTAAAAGGCGATACCAACGATCTGCCGGTTACTATCAATGCCGATAACGCTAAAGGTAACTACCCGGACGATGCCGTTTTTACCGGCAACGTGGACATTATGCAGGGGAATAGCCGCCTGCAAGCGGATGAAGTGCAGCTTCATCAGAAGCAGGCGGAAGGTCAGCCAGAACCTGTACGCACCGTCGATGCGCTGGGTAATGTGCATTATGATGACAATCAGGTCATCCTTAAAGGGCCGAAGGGCTGGGCGAACCTGAACACCAAAGACACGAACGTCTGGGAAGGCGATTACCAGATGGTGGGCCGTCAGGGGCGCGGTAAAGCCGATCTCATGAAGCAGCGCGGCGAAAACCGCTATACCATTCTGGAAAACGGCAGCTTTACCTCCTGTCTGCCTGGCTCCGATACCTGGAGCGTGGTGGGGAGTGAAGTCATCCATGACCGCGAAGAACAGGTTGCGGAGATCTGGAACGCCCGGTTTAAAGTAGGTCCGGTTCCGATCTTTTATAGCCCCTATTTACAGCTCCCCGTCGGTGACAAACGTCGCTCAGGTTTCCTGATCCCGAACGCGAAATACACGACCAAGAACTATTTCGAGTTCTACTTACCGTATTACTGGAACATCGCGCCCAATATGGACGCCACCATCACCCCGCACTATATGCACCGCCGCGGCAATATTATGTGGGAGAACGAATTCCGTTATCTCACACAGGCGGGCGAGGGAGTGATGGAATTAGATTATCTGCCTTCTGATAAAGTTTACGAGGACGATCATCCCAAAGAGGGCGATAAGCACCGCTGGTTATTCTACTGGCAGCACTCAGGCGTGATGGATCAGGTGTGGCGTTTTAACGTCGATTACACCAAAGTCAGCGACTCCAGCTACTTTAACGATTTCGACAGTAAGTACGGTTCGAGTACCGACGGTTACGCGACGCAGAAATTCAGCGTCGGCTACGCCGTACAAAACTTTGACGCTACGGTGTCGACCAAACAATTCCAGGTGTTTAACGATCAGAACACCAGCAGCTACTCTGCGGAGCCGCAGTTAGACGTTAACTACTACCATAACGATCTCGGGCCGTTTGATACCCGGATTTACGGCCAGGCGGTGCATTTCGTCAACACCAAAGACGATATGCCGGAAGCGACCCGCGTCCACCTGGAGCCGACCATTAGTCTGCCGCTCTCCAACCGCTGGGGCAGCCTGAACACCGAAGCGAAGCTGATGGCGACGCACTATCAGCAAACGAATCTGGACAGCTATAACAGCGATCCAAACAATAAAAATAAGCTGGAAGATTCGGTTAACCGCGTCATGCCGCAGTTTAAAGTCGACGGTAAGCTCATCTTCGAACGCGATATGGCGATGCTGGCGCCGGGGTATACCCAGACGCTGGAACCACGCGTGCAGTACCTGTATGTGCCGTACCGCGACCAGAGCGGCATCTATAACTACGATTCTTCTTTGCTGCAATCCGACTATAACGGCCTGTTCCGCGACCGCACTTATGGCGGTCTCGACCGTATTGCTTCCGCCAACCAGGTCACGACCGGCGTCACAACACGCATTTATGATGATGCCGCCGTTGAACGTTTTAACGTTTCTGTTGGTCAAATCTACTATTTCACGGAGTCTCGCACCGGCGATGACAACATTAAATGGGAGAATGACGACAAAACCGGTTCGCTGGTTTGGGCAGGCGACACTTACTGGCGTATTTCAGAACGCTGGGGGCTGCGTAGCGGAGTGCAGTACGATACCCGTCTGGATAGCGTCGCTACCAGCAGCAGCAGCCTCGAATACCGTCGGGATCAGGATCGTCTGGTACAGTTGAACTACCGCTATGCCAGCCCGGAATATATTCAGGCTACGTTGCCTTCGTATTATTCCACGGCAGAGCAGTATAAAAACGGCATCAACCAGGTGGGCGCGGTGGCAAGTTGGCCGATTGCCGATCGCTGGTCGATTGTCGGCGCGTACTACTTCGATACCAATTCGAGCAAACCTGCAGACCAGATGCTCGGCTTGCAGTACAACTCTTGCTGCTATGCGATCCGCGTCGGATACGAACGTAAGCTGAACGGTTGGGATAACGATAAACAACACGCGATTTATGATAACGCGATTGGCTTCAACATTGAGCTGCGCGGTTTGAGCTCTAACTACGGCCTCGGCACGCAAGAAATGTTGCGTTCGAACATTCTGCCGTACCAAAGCTCTATGTAATCTGATTGATTTACAACGTAATCCGCATTGCGGTTAATTGAAATGGAAAAAGTATGAAGAACTGGAAAACGCTGCTTCTCGGTATCGCCATGATCGCGAATACCAGTTTCGCTGCCCCCCAGGTAGTCGATAAAGTCGCAGCCGTCGTCAATAATGGCGTCGTGCTGGAAAGCGACGTTGATGGCTTAATGCAATCAGTCAAACTCAACGCGGGTCAGGCAGGTCAGCAGCTTCCGGACGACGCCACGCTGCGTCACCAGATCCTGGAACGTTTGATTATGGATCAAATTATCCTGCAGATGGGTCAGAAGATGGGGGTGAAGATCACGGATGAGCAGTTGGATCAGGCCATCGCCAACATCGCCAAACAAAACAATATGACGATGGATCAGATGCGCAGCCGTCTGGCTTACGATGGGCTGAACTATTCAACCTACCGTAACCAGATTCGTAAAGAGATGATTATCTCTGAAGTGCGCAACAACGAGGTTCGTCGCCGTATCACCGTTTTGCCGCAAGAAGTTGACGCGCTGGCAAAACAGATTGGCACCCAAAACGACGCCAGCACCGAGCTGAACCTGAGCCATATCCTGATTGCTCTGCCGGAAAACCCAACCTCCGAGCAGGTTAACGACGCGCAGCGCCAGGCGGAAAGCATTGTTGAAGAAGCGCGTAACGGCGCAGATTTCGGCAAACTGGCGATTACCTACTCTGCCGACCAGCAGGCGCTAAAAGGCGGTCAGATGGGCTGGGGCCGTATCCAGGAGCTGCCGGGGATTTTCGCCCAGGCGCTGAGCACCGCGAAGAAAGGCGACATTGTCGGCCCGATTCGCTCCGGCGTCGGCTTCCACATTCTGAAAGTAAACGACCTGCGCGGTCAGAGCCAGAGTATCTCCGTGACCGAAGTTCACGCTCGTCACATTCTGCTTAAGCCGTCGCCGATCATGAACGATCAGCAGGCGCGCCTGAAGCTGGAAGAAATCGCGGCTGACATTAAGAGTGGTAAAACCACATTTGCCGCTGCGGCGAAAGAGTACTCTCAGGACCCGGGCTCCGCTAACCAGGGCGGTGATTTGGGTTGGGCTACGCCAGATATTTTCGATCCGGCGTTCCGCGACGCGCTGACGAAGCTGCATAAAGGCCAAATAAGCGCGCCGGTACACTCCTCTTTCGGCTGGCATCTAATCGAATTGCTGGATACGCGTAAGGTAGACAAAACCGATGCGGCGCAGAAAGATCGCGCTTATCGTATGCTGATGAACCGTAAATTCTCAGAAGAAGCGGCGACCTGGATGCAAGAACAGCGCGCCAGCGCTTACGTTAAGATTTTGAGTAACTAATGAGCAGTGCGCAACGCGTTGTTATCACTCCCGGCGAACCCGCCGGGATTGGCCCCGACCTTGTTGTCCAACTGGCGCAACGCGCGTGGCCGATTGAACTGGTCGTCTGTGCGGACGGCGCGCTCCTGACGGAGCGGGCCGCCATGCTCGGCCTGCCTCTCTCGCTTCTCCCTTACTCGCCTGATGTCCCCGCTGCGCCGCAGCCCGCGGGAACGCTGACCCTATTGCCGGTCTCGCTGCGCGCGCCTGCCATCCCCGGTCAGTTGACGGTAGAAAATGGCCCCTATGTGGTAGAGACGCTGGCGCGAGCGTGTGATGGCTGTCTGAACGGTGAATTTGCCGCGCTGATCACAGGCCCAGTGCACAAAGGCGTTATTAACGACGCAGGCATTCCGTTTACCGGTCATACCGAGTTTTTCGAAGAGCGTTCGCAGGCGAAAAAAGTCGTGATGATGCTGGCAACCGAAGAACTTCGCGTGGCGCTGGCGACCACGCATCTGCCGCTACGGGTGATTGCAGACGCCATCACCCCTGCGCTTTTGCACGAAGTGATTGCTATTTTGCATCACGATTTGCGGACCAAATTTGGTATTGCCGAACCGCGCATTCTTGTCTGTGGCCTGAATCCGCACGCGGGCGAAGGCGGTCATATGGGCACGGAAGAGATAGACACCATCATTCCGGTGCTCGACGAGCTGCGGGCGCAGGGGATGAAACTCAACGGGCCGCTACCTGCTGATACGCTGTTTCAGCCCAAATATCTCGATAATGCCGACGCGGTGCTGGCGATGTACCACGATCAGGGCCTGCCCGTGCTAAAATACCAGGGATTCGGTCGGGGAGTGAATATTACGCTCGGCCTACCTTTTATTCGAACCTCCGTTGACCACGGCACCGCGCTTGAACTGGCAGGTCGTGGAAAAGCGGATGTCGGCAGTTTTATTACGGCGCTTAATCTCGCCATCAAAATGATTGTTAATACCCAATGAATAATCGAGTCCATCAGGGCCATTTAGCCCGTAAACGCTTCGGGCAAAACTTTCTCAACGATCGGTTTGTGATCGACAGTATTGTTTCTGCTATTAATCCGCAAAAAGGCCAGGCGATGGTTGAAATCGGCCCCGGTCTGGCGGCGCTGACGGAGCCGGTCGGCGAACGACTGGATAAGCTCACGGTCATTGAACTTGACCGCGATCTGGCGGCGCGTTTGCAAACCCATCCGTTCTTAGGGCCGAAGCTGACTATTTATCAGCAGGACGCCATGACCATGAACTTTGGCGAACTGTCTGCGCAGTTGGGCCAACCGCTGCGTGTGTTCGGCAATCTGCCCTATAATATCTCCACCCCGCTGATGTTCCATCTCTTTAGCTATACTGATGCCATTGCCGACATGCACTTTATGCTGCAAAAAGAAGTGGTAAATCGTCTGGTTGCAGGGCCGAACAGCAAAGCGTATGGTCGTTTAAGCGTGATGGCGCAATATTACTGTCAGGTGATCCCGGTGCTTGAAGTGCCGCCATCCGCCTTCACGCCGCCGCCCAAAGTGGACTCCGCCGTGGTGCGTCTGGTTCCACACGCAACAATGCCTTACCCGGTTAAAGATATTCGCGTGTTGAGCCGTATTACCACCGAGGCCTTTAACCAGCGCCGTAAAACGATCCGTAACAGTCTCGGCAATCTTTTTAGCGTTGAGACGTTAACGGAAATGGGTATTGACCCGGCAATGCGCGCGGAAAATATCTCTGTCGCGCAGTACTGCCAGATGGCCAACTATCTGTCGGAAAACGCGCCTTTGAAGGAGAGTTAAACATGATCAATTCGCCCAGAGTGTGTATTCAGGTGCAAAGCGTCTACATTGAGGCGCAATCCTCACCTGACGATGAACGTTACGTTTTTGCCTATACCGTAACCATCCGCAATCTGGGCCGGGCGCCAGTGCAGCTATTGGGCCGCTACTGGCTGATTACCAATGGTCATGGCCGTGAAACTGAAGTCCAGGGCGAAGGTGTGGTTGGCGTCCAGCCGCGCATTGCGCCTGGCGAAGAGTATCAGTACACCAGCGGCGCGGTAATTGAAACGCCGCTGGGCACCATGCAGGGTCATTACGAAATGATCGATGAAAATGGCGATGCCTTTACCATCGACATTCCCGTGTTTCGACTCGCCGTCCCTACACTCATTCACTAAAATTATAACAATGGCAACTTATCTCATCGGCGACGTTCACGGTTGCTACGACGAACTGATCGCCTTATTACAGCAAGTGGAATTTACGCCAGATACAGACACTCTATGGCTGACTGGCGATTTGGTCGCCCGCGGTCCCGGTTCGCTGGACGTGTTACGCTACGTCAAATCGCTTGGCAATAGCGTGCGTTTGGTGCTGGGAAATCACGATTTGCACCTGTTGGCCGTATTCGCCGGGATTAGCCGCAACAAACCTAAAGACCGGCTGACCCCGCTTCTTGAAGCGCCGGACGCCGATGAGCTGTTGAATTGGTTACGCCGTCAGCCGCTGTTGCAGGTAGATGAAGAGAAAAAGCTGGTCATGGCGCATGCAGGTATTACCCCGCAGTGGGATTTGCAGACGGCAAAAGAGTGCGCCCGCGATGTTGAAGCGGTGCTGTCGAGCGACTCGTACCCGTTTTTCCTCGACGCGATGTATGGCGATATGCCGAATAACTGGTCGCCGGAGTTAAGCGGTCTGGCGCGGCTACGCTTTATTACTAATGCCTTTACCCGTATGCGTTACTGCTTTCCTAACGGTCAACTGGATATGTACAGCAAAGCGTCGCCGGAAAACGCCCCTGCGCCGCTGAAGCCGTGGTTCGCCATTCCGGGGCCGGTGAGCGAGGCTTACAGTATTGCGTTCGGGCACTGGGCGTCGCTGGAAGGGAAAGGGACGCCGGAAGGTATTTACGCGCTGGATACCGGCTGCTGCTGGGGCGGGGAGTTGACCTGTTTACGTTGGGAAGATAAACAGTATTTTGTGCAGCCGTCAAACCGCCAGATGGATATGGGCGAAGGCGAAGCGGTCAACGCCTGATAGGTTTATGCCTGATGGCGCTACGCTTATCAGGCCTACATCTGGCTCAAGAATTGGTTTATGCCTGATGACGCTACGCTTTTCAGGCCTACATCTGGCTCAAGGATTGGTTTATGCCTGATGGCGCTACGCTTATCAGGCCCACATCTGGCTCAAGGATTGGTTTATGCCTGATGGCGCTACGCTTATCAGGCCTACATCTGTCTACATCTGGCTCAAGAGTAGGCCGGATAAGGCGTTTCGCCGCCATCCGGCACTACAGTGTTAACGACGCTCCAGAATCTCGAAACAATAGCTGTGAGAATTCTGCGCGTCGGCATCGTGAAACTCACTGAATACCGATTCCCAGTCATCCGGTTCATAATCCGGAAAATGGGTATCGCCTTCGACTTCCGCATCAATATGCGTCAGATAAAGCTTCTGCGCTTTTGGCAGGAACTGCTCGTACACGCGCCCGCCGCCAATGACCATAATTTCCGGCGCATCGCCGCAAGCGGCAATCGCCTCATCGACAGACTTCACCCACTGCACGCGATCGTCGGTGCCCGGCTGGCTGCTGATAACAATATTTTTACGTCCCGGTAAGGGGCGTCCGATGGACTCCCAGGTGTGACGTCCCATGACGACAGGTTTATTTAACGTGTTACGTTTAAACCAGGCGAGATCGGCAGGCAGGTTCCACGGCATGGCGTTTTCCATACCGATGACGCGATCCACCGCTAACGCCGCAATCAGACTGATCATTAATTATTTCCTGATACAAAAAAAATTGCCGCCACTATACGTAAAGCGCAATCTTTCGTCGACTGACGAAAAGAGGATGAGCACGAAAATTTTTCGTTCTGCTGGCGACGCCACTCATTTGATGTGGAGCGCCAGCATTACAGTAGTTCAAAAACAGCCAATTAGCAGTAAAGTTTGCAGAACATCACATTTTTTACTTTAGATTGACGGTTTGACCTCGGGTTCATCGGCGACCTCCCCGGAATGTTTGCCCTCAGCCGTTCCCTGCCAGCCGTGGCGCTGAATCAACGACAGATGCTCCCGGTCCTCGGTAATAATTTCGCTCAACATCGCGCTGGTACGTTTATAGGCGGCGGCGCGAGATAACGGATCGTTTTCCCCTTTCGCCATCTCTTCCACCATCCGGGTATTAAAATGGCGGAACAGATCCGCGCGCTCGCGGGCTTCATAACGCCCCAGCCCCAGCGCTTCCAGCGCCTGTCTCCCGCTTTTGAGCGCGCCTTCGAAGGTTTCACGTTCGGGCATCGCCACACCAGCCTGGCGCAGGCGGATGTAATGATCGACATCACGGGCGCGGGCGATAATCTGCAGATGCGGGAAATGCGACTTCACCAGTTCACTCAGTTGCAAATTGGTTTGCGGATCGTCAATGGCGTTAATCAATACCTCCGCCTTCGCCGCTCCGGCAGATTCCAGTAAATCCATACGCGTCGCGTCGCCATAAAAAACCTTCATGCCGAATTTACGCAGCGTTTCGATATGATCGGGGTCGTGATCGAGCACCACCATCTTCACCCCGCTCGACAGCAGCAAACGCCCGGCTATCTGACCAAATCGTCCAAACCCGGCCACAATAACCCGCGGTTGCTCTTCGTCGATTTCATCCGCCTCGCGCGCTTCCCCCGTCGCGGTCTTCTCCATGCGCGTCAGCAGCACCAGAAAAATCGGCGTTGCCGCCATCGACAGCGCGACCGCCAGCGTCAGCGCTTTTGCCCATTCCGGCTCAAGTACATCCGCCATTTGCGCCGCGCCAAAAACCACAAACGCAAACTCACTTCCCTGGCCTAATAAGACGGCAAACCAGCGACGCTGTTTTGCCGGTACGCCCAGCGGCCTCGCGACCAGCCACAGCATGACGATTTTGATTGCCAGAAAACCGGCCAACAACAGCAGAATGCGCAGCGGATTCTCCACCAGCGTGCCGAAATCAATCGACATGCCGACGCCAATAAAGAACAGCCCCAGCAGCAACCCCTTAAAAGGTTCAATATCGCTTTCCAGCGCATGACGATATTCTGAACTCGCCAGCAGAACGCCCGCCAGGAACGCGCCCATCGCCATTGACAGCCCAACCTCTTCCAGCAACAGGCCGAAACCAAACACCAGAAATAGCGCCACGGCGCTGAACACTTCCCGCAAACCAGAACGCGCGACAAAGCGCAGCGCCGGGCGCGTGACGTAGCGTCCCAGCAGCACCACCAGCGCCAACGCGCCTGCGACTTTCAACGCCGATAGCGCAAACGCGCCAAGCGTGGTGGATGCGCCGCTGGCGGCCAGCAGCGGGATCATCGCCACCAGCGGGATCGCCGCGATATCCTGGAACAAGAGCACTGCGAATGCGCTACGTCCTACTTGTGAAACGGTCAGGTTACGCTCATTCATTGCCTGCATGGCGATAGCCGTGGACGAAAGCGCCAGCGTCATGCCAATCAGTTCCGCCACCTGCCAACGCAGGCCAAGAAACATGCAGAACAGACCAATCAGTCCGCCGCAGACCACCATCTGTAACGCGCCGCCGCCAAATACCGAGGCGCGCAGCTTCCATAACCGTTGCGGGTCCAGCTCAAGCCCAATAACAAACAACATCAGCACGACGCCGATTTCCGCAAAATGCAGAATAGATTCGGCGTCCGTCACCAGCCGTAGTCCCCAGGGGCCGATAATACACCCCGCAATCAGATACCCCAGCACCGATCCTAAGCCCAAACGTACCGCAATCGGCACAATCAGCGCCGCCGAACCAAGATAGATCAGCGCCTGCAGTAGAGTATGGCTATCCATGATTCACCTCCTGCCATGCCAGTAAACGCTGTTTATACTGACGCGCCTGCGCCTGTAAGGTGTCATCATCACAAATGAACGTGCAGTGCATGGCAAACGGCGGCAGCCATTTGAGGCCGCAATAGAGCGCCGTCGCCTGTAGCGGCTGAGAGAGGACATCAAATCCCGGATGGGAGCCGATAGCAAAGTGGTTTTCACCACCGCCAGTCGTTACCGCCCACAGCAGATGTTTACCATGCAATGCCGTACCGCCATGACCGTAAGCCCAGCCGTGGGTGAGGACTTTATCCATCCATAATTTGAGTAAAGGAGGGACGCTGTACCACTGCATCGGATGCTGCCAGACGATAAGACTCGCGCGCGACAGCGCCTCCTGCTCGGCGGCAACGTCAATATTGAAATCGGGATAGAGGTGATAAAGCGAACGTATTTCGACGTTTTCCAGCGTCCCTGCCTGTTCAAGCATCCGTTTATTCGCATGAGAATGATGCGGATACGGATGCGCATAAATAATGAGGATCATGATTAGCCTGTGATGATCTGTTTTTTATTACAAAGTGTAGTGACAAATTCGCCAGGCTAATAGTGAATATTATTGAGCGGCTAACCAGAAAAAATTGAATTAACGCCAGCAAGGAGTTGGCGCCATCCTGCCCCGGAAGACGCCCTCGAAGGGCCGCAGGCGTTTGCAGAAAAGCGCGATCCGGTGTGGGAAGGTCGGTGATGATGGCAGCCTTAAATTGCTGACCAATCGGTTTAAGGCCTTCTTGTCGGGCGGCGCTGCGCTAAATTTGCCTGTAATGACTGTAATATCAATCCATTACATGATGACACAGGCCCAATAAGCGCAGCGCCAACAGCATCTGAACCTCCAGACACGCTGGATGCCAGATCGCCGACGCATAAATTAACCTAATGGGCTAGGTACTTAGAGCATGGCCCACCAGGCGTAATTGTTGAAGCCAGTTTGGGGCCGATCAGCGCGCAGAAACCGGAGCGTACACGTAGTACGTGAGGATTTTGAGCACTGCCCGGTCCCAAAATGGCGAGTAAAATAGCCTAATGGGTCAGGCTCTTAATCTTTCGCCATGCGGTTAAACTGCTCAATAGTAAGATCCCACGGCTCATGGGCCGCATCCGGCATAAAACTGCCGTCATCCACGCCAATTTCGTCCTTGATAATTTTATTCAGTTTTTCATTCATCGTAAGAATGAGATCCTGATATTTCTGTTTATCAGCAGCAAGGTTATGGTTCTCATCGGGATCATTTTTAAGATCGTAAAGTTCAAGATCGTTGTACTTAATAAGATCCTCCCAGGTTTCCGGCGTATTATGCTCCCTTAGCGAGAAATAGCGTGCAAACTTATAACGGCCATCGTTAATCATCCGCGTCCCTGAACGATGGCTGAAATCAGGATGCAAATGGGATATTTCCTGCTTGATTTGCGCCACCGTTTTTTGTTTATCTCTTTGTAGCGCGATAACGCGGTGGAGATAATGGGCATCGGTATACAAGATCATGCCATAGCAATATAAGCTGGCATTTCTCACCGCATTAACCGCAACGCCTTCCGGGTTTTTTAGCAATCCGCTAAAATTAACGCCTTTGCGGTTGCCTAACGCCTGGTGCTGTTTTTCTTCCGGCAAACCGGTCAGCCCAACTAATGTCGGCGCGATATCAAGATGACAGGTCAACGCCTGACATTTCTTATTACCGGGGTACGCCGGGTGGGAAATAATCATCGGTACATGGATCTGTTCTTTATAAACGGAAGCGCCTTTACCGTGCATCTGATGGCTTCCGCCTAATTCGCCATGATCGGCAGTAAATACAACAATCGTTTTATCAGTTAACTTGAGGGCATCAAGTTCATTTAATATCCGGTCAAGGTGAGTATCACAATCGCGGATACAGTTGAAATAGTAGTCAAGCAGTTTACGCCAACGACGATCTTCATCAGGAAACTGCCCTTCCAGCGCAGCGCGCGCCGTCTGGTATTCAAGATGCGCCGGCGGTCTTCCCTGCTCATTGAATGATTGATGCCTGTTTGCCGGCAGCGGATAGTTCGGCCAGCTTGCCTGATAAAGTTCGTTTTCCGGTGGCTGCGTGGGCGCCAGGGTATTATCATCCTGATCCAACTCGCCACGCCACTGTACCTTTTCTCCCTCTTTATCGGTATCAATAAACATGACGTCATGAGGATTAACGAGGTTAACGGCCAGGAACCAAGGCTTGTGTTGGTCATTCAAGGGCTGCCCCTTGCATCTTAACCAATTTATAGTCTGAGCCGTGGTGGTTGAATCATAAAAATAGCCGCCTTTACTATGGCCAATAATATCGCCGATGCCGTGATAGTCAGCAAAACCATATTTTTCCATAATTTTATGTAATTCTGGTTCAGGAATATCCCCGACATCAATATCCTCATCTTTTTCGTCAGGCAAAGGCTTCTCCAGTTTTTCTGTAAGATGCCACTTACCTTTATAGGCCGTATAGTATCCCAGTTCCCGCATCATATGGCCTGTGGTTCCAAGAGCGGGGTCAAGGTCATAAGGCATCCAGGGTAATCCCAGATTATCAAACATCTTTGTCTGGGGCATATGTAAGCCGGTATACAATACGGAGCGGGAAGGCGTACAGACATTACTGGTGTTCTGATGATTACAGAATGTCACCCCCGTTTTCATGAGCCGCTCTCTGCCGGGTACCGGGAAAGGAAACGTAGGAAAAAAACGCTCCTGGTCGGTCACGACTAACAGAATATTATATCCTTCTGGCAATTTTTCCGGGATTTCGCCGGTAAACGGTTTATCCCACGCCGGTTTCGCCTTGACGGCGCATTTTTCATCAGCCTTTACCGCGCCGGATAGCATACCGCCGGCGGCAAGAATACCGGCGCTGGTTAACAGTTTCCTACGCGTAAGATCCGTCTCTTCTGCGGACAGATTTTTTTTATTACTCATATTATTATACCTGTAGTCAGTAACTTTATCACATATTCATTTATTACTGTACGAGGAAGCGTGGATATGTATCAATGCCTTCCGGGTAAGAATATGTGTTATAAATTGATTTGTATTTCAAATTAGAAATATATTAATAAATGAGCATAATTCACTGAAAAATTATTTAGATGAAAAGTTCATTGTTTTTATTTTAGAGATACAACTGCAGACATTACTTCATAAAAAAATACATTATTAAACATACTCTATAGCGCTGTGTTCGTGCCTTTTCCCTTCAGCTACGGTGATTACCCTATGCCGCTACAATAAAATCGCCCCGAAAGAAACACTATCAGTAACAGGCCGCGCAACCATAGACATACAACCGGTAATATCACTCTGGGAAATTAAAACATAACTCAATTCTGTTATGTTGCTTATGAATAAAACTAGCGTATTACCGCGTGATTCAATAAAAATTACGCCATTAAAAGAAATAATATAAAAACTATTATTTACAGGGGGTTAAGTTTCTTTTTAGCTGGCAGTGCATTATTTTACATTGACAACAACATAAAGAGGTGACTATAACAAGATATAAGACGGTCACACCAAATAAGGCTATTTTCAGATAATCAACCGAGGTTATTACCCAAAATAATTCGAGTTGCTTAAAGGCGGCAAG
This sequence comes from Salmonella sp. 741265073_HBA, assembly GCF_046569105.1. Classification (NCBI taxonomy): domain Bacteria; kingdom Pseudomonadati; phylum Pseudomonadota; class Gammaproteobacteria; order Enterobacterales; family Enterobacteriaceae; genus Salmonella; species Salmonella sp. 741265073_HBA. The sequence goes on from NZ_JBKFRY010000007.1 coordinate 191,206, forward strand.
GGAGTGAGTCACCAGGAGCATAGATAATTATGAGACTGAGGTGAGCGACAAATCTGCCGGGAGCAGATTTGAACGTCGCGTGCGACGGCCCGTCAGGGCGAGGCCCATGGGTGGGCCGAGTAATCCGTAGCCAACACATAAGCAACCTGAAGTATGAAGGGGATAAATAATTTCGTTACGGATTACTGATATTGCGCAAACCTTATCATCAATGCAACAGGAACAGAACTATGAAAAAACGCATTATTGCCGCCGCATTACTGGCAACGGTTGCTTCATTCAGCACACTTGCGGCAGAGCAGGTCTCTAAGCAAGAAATCAGCCACTTCAAACTGGTTAAGGTCGGCACCATAAATGTGTCCCAGAGTGGCGGGCAGATTTCCTCACCCTCTGATCTACGCGAAAAACTGTCAGAATTAGCCGATGCGAAAGGCGGAAAATATTACCATATTATCGCTGCACGTGAGCATGGTCCGAATTTTGAAGCCGTTGCCGAAGTTTATAACGATGCGACGAAATAAAGCTCTGATTGCGCCATAACGAGGGCACAGGCATGAAATAATAAGAGAGCGCCAGCAAGGTGCCATGTTCCGTCACAATCCACTCAGGGCCGTCTGGAAACAGATGCTGGCCCTCTTTTTTATCAACAGTTCATCCGGGGCAGGCAAGTCGGTAGAATGTATGCGCGCAGGCAGTAAGCCCTTCGTGAATAAGACGGTTTTGCGGGCTGTTTTAAGGTAATATTTAGTGCGCTTTTACCTGCCTGAACCAGTAATTTTCCATTTTCGTTATCCATTTCCCCTTTTTATTTTTCGGTATTACGCCAGCCCAAAGTAATTGCAGCTGTCGGTTATAGGTTCCAATAGCGTGTCCACCATACGCCCCTTCAAATGCTATCACCATGGGTCCCTGCCCTTTTACCCCCTCTTGTCCTTCATGGCAATAAAGCGCGTTGCGGTGAGTCACGTCAAGTTCATACTGCACGTTCAGTTTCACACATTTTTCCCCGCAGCTTTCTACTGGCGGCGATATTGTCATGGTATAAGGCGGGTTATCTGCCGTGGTTTTCCATGTTCCGATCAGGTCTTTGCAGACGTTTATCTCCGTAGCCCCGGAGGCGGCAGAAAATAGCGCGAGCAAATAAAAAGGTATTGGTTTCATTACAGACTCCTGTTCCTTATACCTCATCATTTATACCTAATCATAAGGATAAATGCCCTGCGATATGTTTTTTTCCGGGAAATGTTGAGCCGCTGTTCAGAGAAATGTCGATGAGTGTAACCTCATGTAAGCGGACAGCGCGGTGGGGAAAGCGGGAACACGGGCGAACGTATTTCGACGTTTTCCGGCGTCCCTGCCTGTTCAGGCATCCGTTTATTCGCATGGGAATAAATGGATGCGCATAAAGAGAGAATATTATTGAGCGGCTAACCAGAGAAAATTGAATTAATTATCCAGCTCGCTCATATTTTTCAGCTGATCGCGGTTAATCTGTTCGGTTTTCCCGGTGGCGGCGTTTTTGTAAGACACCATACCGGTATCGTTATCGACCTCGGGTTTCCCGTCGGTGACAATAGTTTTGCCATCCGTGGTTTCAACCGCCTGGTTAGAAGAGCATCCTGCGACGGTGAATAGTGTTGCTGCGGTAAACAGTGCGGTCATAAGACGTTTTTGCATGGTGTTCTCCCTGCTTTTCAGTTGTTTTAGCATGTGACTGTTAACTGTAGCGTTATTGGCGAAAAGCAGGGAGAAATGCAGAACACTCTTAACGCGGGTTATCCGATGGCGTTCCGCGCAAAGTCATGTTTCCGGTCTGTGTTAGCGTCAAGCCGCGGGTTTCCGGGGCAAACATCACCGATACGCCAAGCCCGACTAACGAAATCAACGCGCCAATCAGCATGACGTTATTAATGCCGTAACGAGTAATAAAAATCGGTAATGCCCAGGTGGAGACAATGGTTCCGATGCGGCTTAATGACATGATGACCCCCACGGCCGAAGCGCGAATATCCGTCGGGAAGAGTTCATTAGGATAAAGCCATTGCAGTATGCCCGGCCCGCCGGAAAAGAAGGCGTATACCGCAAACGCCACCACGACCAGTATGATGCCCAGATTTGACACCAGCCCCAGCAGTGCCAGCGCGATAGTCATCATGGCGAAGCTGCCAATAAGCAGAGGGCGACGGCCAATACTGTTTAGCCAGAACATCGCTGGTATACAGCCCAGCATAAAAAAGAGGCTAATCACCACATTTCCGAGCGCCGCGTTGCGCCCCTGCTCCCAGCCGAGTAACCCGACGATCTGCGGCCCAAAGGTATAGATAGCGAACATCGGGATTACCTGACAGGTCCAGATAGCCGCAACGAACAGTACAAACGGGAAATGACGGCGATTAAACAGTTGCAGGAAGCGGGTCTCCTGCGGCGGCTCATCGTCAAAGCAGACCGGTTCGCCGAACAGTTTGATCATCATTTGTTCGCACTCTTTTACCCGTCCTTTTCGCAATAGCCAGCGTGGCGATTCCGGCAGGTCAAAGCGGCCAATCAAAATGATTAAGCACGGGATAAAGGCGCTGCCAAGCATCCAGCGCCAGCCGCCTTCCATGTCATACAGCCAGTAACCCACCAGGTTGGCGCAGGTCGCGCCGACGTACCACATCGCGGCGATAAAACCGATGGAGAACGCGCGCTGGCGGGTGTTGGAAAACTCCGTAATCATGGAAGTGGCGATAGGGTAATCCGCGCCGATAACAATGCCAATTAAAACGCGCATCACCAGCAATTCAAGCGGCGTGGAAACAAACATGGTCGCCACGGAGATAACGCCGATAGCGATAATATCAAGCAGGAACATTTTACGCCGCCCGACTTTATCGCAAATATAGCCAAACAACGAGGTGCCGATAAACAGTCCGGCAAGCGTAGCCGCGCCGAGCGCGCCAATCCATTCAGCATCAAGGTGCAATAGCGGCGTCAGTTGTTCCAGCGCCACGCCAATGATCACCAGCACGTAGCCATCAAGGAACGGGCCGCCGCTTCCCCACAGCATAATTCTGCGATGAATGGAGGAGAATTTAAGGTCATCAAAGTTCCTGGGCTGCTGCATGGTGATGTCCTGTTTCAACACGGGCAAAGCGCATCTGTAGGCCGGATAAGGCGTTTCCGCCGCCATCCGGCATTGGCGCCACATGATTGCCGGATGGCGACGCTACCGCATCTTATCCGGCCTACGGGGGCACAACTTCGTACTTATTAGCCGTAGCGGAACTCCACGCCAAACGTCCCGCGCGGGTATTCCCATTTTTCCAGCGCCGTATCAAGGCCGAGGATCCGGCACGTTCCGCACTCCAGGCACCCGGCGTAATCAAAACGAACGCTGCCGTCGTCCTGCTTTTTATACAATCCCGCCGGACAGGCCTTAATTAGCACCTCCAGCGCCTGTTTATCAGGATCGGTTTTGAGAATGATGTGCGGGCTGTCTTCATCCACATTGAACTTATTGACGCCCAGTTTGACGTCCACATTGACGGGAGATGTCATAATACGGTCACTCCTTTCAGGCCATCTTTCATCAGGTTGATGAAGCCCACTTTCTTCGCATGGCGCAGGATTTTTTTACGCATCGGCACCGGAGCGGAGCCATCCACGGTGAACAGGTCGCGCGCGATATTGACCGCCATTTCGGGATAGGCGGTAAACATGCGGGGATTATCAAGAAAAGCCGGCAGTTTCTGATACATGCGCATATCGCGCATCGGACCTTCGTCCAGATGCTGACGGTATTCATCCAGCGACTGCTTGCTAAAATCGTCGCGCTTCATCGCCGAAAGCACCGTCTTCGCCGCCGCTTCGCCTGCGGATATGGCGAGATCCATACCCCGGATGGTAAAGCCGAGGTTCATACACATGCCGGCAGCATCCCCGGCAATCAGTACGCCATCGCCCACCAGTTCAGGCTGCATATTCATTCCCGCCTCGGGTACAACGTGCGCGGCATATTCCACCAGCTTGCCATCGGCGATCAGCGGCGCAACTGCCGGATGCTGTTTGAAATCTTCCAGCATTTGCGGGACCGATTTTTTCGCGTCTTTCAGATGATGAAGTCCACAGACCAGCCCCAGGGAAAGGGTTGTTTCATTCGTATACAGGAAGCCACCGCCCATCAGACCATCGGTTGGCGCCCCGGCAAACAGACAGGCGGCACCTTCGTTGCCCTGTAACTGGAAACGATCTTCAATGACCGACTTCGGCAATTCGATCAGTTCCTTCACGCCGACAGCAACATGCGATGCCTCAACACGCTTGGCCATGCCCAGCTTTTCAGCCAGCAGAGAATTCACCCCGTCAGCGAGGATCACGACTTTGGCTTCCAGAATATCGCCATCGGCTTCCACGCCCACGACTTTGCCATCACGCTGAACGACGTTATCGACGCGAATACCGGTGATCAGTTGCGCCCCCGCCTCTTCGGCCTGCTCCATCAGCCAGGCGTCAAATTTACTGCGTAAGACGGAATAGGAAACCTGCGACGCTGAAGCATCTTCACCATTGCAGTAGTCGATAGTCATCGCCCCGTTGTCGGTCATAAAGGCGAGTTTTTCGTGGGTGATCATGCGTTCAATGGGGGCCTGATCCGCAAAGCCGGGAATGATGCGTTCCAGGCTATGTGCATACAAACGCCCACCGGTGACATTCTTCGCGCCAGCAGAATTGCCGCGCTCGATAACCAGCACCTGTGCACCTTCGCGAGCAAGCACCAGCGCCGCAACCGAACCGGCCAGACCTGCACCCACGATGATGGCATCAAAGATATCTTCGGACATACGTACTCCTGTCAGCGGCAGGATACCTTCGCATCCTGCCCGAAATGGTTTATCGCGCTAAGGCAGCCGTCAGCGCAGGCAGGATCTTCAGCGCATCGCCAACGATGCCAAAATCTGCATACTGGAAGATTGGCGCGTTTTTATCTTTGTTGATGGCGAAAATCGTCTGCGCGCCGTTGGCACCAACCATGTGTTGGATCTGCCCGGAGATCCCCACCGCCAGATACAGCTCAGGCTTGAGCATCAGGTTGGAGATACCGACGTAGCGCTCGTGCTCCATCCACTTCTCGTTTTCCGCCACCGGGCGAGAGCAGGCCAGCTCGGCGCCAATCGTCTGGCACAGCGCTTCGGCCAGCGAGATATTCTCTTTGCTGCCGATGCCGCGTCCCACGCTGACCACCAGACGCGCTTTGTCGAGGTCAACGCTGTTGCTCTGACGCGCCTGGGTTGCGGTGCGGGTCACGGCAGTGGCCGGAGCCTGCCACTGCACGGTGTGCATCTCGCCGCTGCGGGAAGCATCCGGTTGTTGTGCGTCAAACGTTCCGCTGCTGAGTGTGATCACGGCAAACGGCGAAGCGATGGTTTCTGCCCCTATCGCCAGACCGCCGTAGACCATATGTTTAACCGCCGCTTTTCCATCCTGCAGGGCGACGTCGCTGGCATCGTTGGAAACCGCAGCCGACAAGCGATAGCCCAGCTTTGCCGCCAACAGCTTGCCCCGACGCGTATTCGGCAGCAGCACCGCGCCGCCCTCGCTATGCTGACGAATAGTCTCAGCCATCGCAGCAGCGTAGTCTTCGATCATGCGGTCTTCTGGTTTGCCGCTGAGCAGCCAGACATGATCCGCGCCCAAATGACATGCTGTCGCGCTGTCCGCTTCGTTCAGTACGAACGCGTTAACTTTTTCACCTACAGCCTGCGCGCCACTCATCAGTTCGGGCAGACGAGAAGGGGTATCGCTGAATACCCAGACACTGGAAAATTTGTTCATAACATCCCCTGATAATTAAATGATTTTGCGCAGATTCTCGACAAACGCGGCGATTTGTTCTTCACCGTCACCTTCAATCACCACACGCTGACGCTCGCGCTGCTTCGGTGCGGCAACCTGTTGTGCGGAATACGCGGGTACGCTGTTCAGCCCGATATCCGCAGGCGACCAGACCTGAACCGGTTTTTTCGCCGCGCCAAGAATGGCTTTCATCGAAGGGATTTGTGGGGTGTTAATGTCGGTGGAAACCGCGATCACCGCCGGGAGCGGGATGCTCAGCGTTTCAACTTCATCTTCCAGTTCGCGTTCTACCGTCAATGTGCTGTCGGTAAGAGAGAGGATTTTACTCACGCCGTTAATCGCCGGAATGTTCAGCGCTTCGCCCACCAGCAAACCAACCTGCTGAGCATAAAGATCGGAAGAACCGTCGCCGCAGATAAGTAGATCGAAACCTGATTTTTGCGCGGCAGCGGCCAGCGCGGTAGCGGTGTGTTGCGGCAGCGCCTGCTCAAATTGATCGTCAATGACCACAATCAGTTCATCAGGGCCACGAGAGAGGACATCTTTGCGCCCTTTTGCATTAGTCAGCGCTTTGCCGCCAACGCTCATGGCGACAACCTGAGCGTCTCCCAACTGCTGTTTTAACTGGCAAGCAGCTTCAATTGCATTCAGATCATATTGGCTGATTTTGCTATCCGCTTTGCTGAAATCGAGTGTTCCGTCAGCATTATTAATCGCAATATCCTGCTCATCAGGTACGCATTTGTAGCAAGTAATTATCTTCATTGCATCTCCAGAAATCATGAAGGAAACGTATTTATATCGGCGGTGTTAAATACAGATATCACGCTCTTTAATTCGGAAATAAAACCTTAATCACCAATATTGAAAATGTCACACATTGATATTCGTAACTTTCAATAGTGTTACGCACCTCACCAATATTGAAAGAAATATGCCAAATATGAAAATTTTCAATATTGTTTGCTGGCTCAACAATATTGAACGTCAGATACTTAAAAAAGTTAAAAAACCACAACCAACAAATTGATAAATAAAGAAAAAATCAAAATTTAGACACAAAATAATCAACGCAAAAAAGTGTGACGAAGATAACAGAATCACCCGAAGTGAATACCCATCATGAGTTACTCATTGAGGCGTCCCAGAGGTTAAAAACTTATCAACAAATCATTAATAATAAATAAACAAACGTTCATGGACTGGCACGCTAAATAAATTTCGTTTTCACACTGGAATTCACTTATGAAAAATGAAAAGAAAAAATCGGGAATTGAACCGAAGGTTTTTTTTCCGCCATTAATAATTGTCGGGATACTTTGCTGGCTAACAGTCAGAGATCTTGATGCCGCTAACGTCGTTATTAATGCGGTATTCAGTTATGTCACCAACGTCTGGGGTTGGGCATTTGAATGGTATATGGTCGTCATGCTCTTCGGCTGGTTCTGGCTGGTTTTTGGCCCCTATGCCAAAAAGAGATTAGGTGACGAAAAACCGGAGTTTAGCACCGCCAGCTGGATTTTCATGATGTTCGCCTCCTGTACATCCGCTGCGGTTCTGTTCTGGGGCTCTATTGAGATCTACTACTATATCTCCACCCCGCCGTTCGGCCTGGAACCCAATTCCACGGGCGCGAAAGAGATAGGTCTGGCGTACAGCCTGTTCCACTGGGGGCCGCTACCGTGGGCAACCTATAGTTTCCTTTCCGTGGCCTTCGCCTACTTCTTCTTTGTACGCAAGATGGATGTCATCCGCCCCAGCTCCACGCTGGTACCGCTCGTCGGTGAAAAGCATGCGAAAGGGTTGTTTGGTACCATCGTCGATAACTTCTACCTGGTGGCGCTGATCTTCGCGATGGGTACCAGCCTCGGTCTGGCTACCCCGCTGGTCACCGAGTGTATGCAATGGCTGTTCGGTATTCCGCATACGCTGCAACTCGACGCCATCATCATTACCTGCTGGATCATTCTGAACGCGATTTGCGTGGCCTGCGGCCTGCAAAAAGGGGTCAGAATCGCCAGCGATGTGCGTAGTTACCTGAGCTTCCTGATGCTCGGCTGGGTGTTTATCGTCAGCGGCGCCAGCTTCATCATGAACTACTTCACCGACTCCGTCGGGATGCTGTTAATGCATCTGCCACGGATGCTGTTCTATACCGACGCCATCGGTAAAGGCGGCTTCCCGCAGGGCTGGACCGTTTTCTACTGGGCGTGGTGGGTTATTTACGCCATCCAGATGAGTATCTTCCTGGCCCGTATTTCCCGTGGTCGTACCGTACGTGAACTGTGCTTCGGGATGGTGATGGGTCTGACCGCGTCTACCTGGATCCTGTGGACAGTGCTGGGCAGCAACACGCTGCTGCTGATGGATAAAAACATCCTCAACATTCCGCAGTTGATTGAACAACACGGCGTGGCGCGCGCCATTATCGAAACCTGGGCCGCCTTGCCGCTCAGCACCGCCACCATGTGGGGCTTCTTCATCCTCTGCTTTATTGCCACCGTCACGCTGATTAACGCCTGCTCTTACACCCTGGCGATGTCGACCTGTCGTGAAGTTCGCGATGGTGAAGAGCCGCCTCTGTTAGTGCGTATCGGCTGGTCGGTGCTGGTCGGCATCATCGGTATCGTTCTGCTGGCGCTGGGTGGTTTGAAGCCGATTCAGACCGCGATTATCGCCGGAGGATGCCCGCTGTTCTTCGTCAACATTATGGTGACGCTGTCCTTTATTAAAGACGCCAAAGTGCACTGGAAAGACAAGTAATTCTTATTAACCCAATTGATCAAGAGGCTGAAAGATGGATTTCAACTTAAATGACGAACAGGAGCTGTTTGTCGCCGGTATTCGCGAACTGATGGCCAGTGAGAACTGGGAAGCTTATTTTGCCGAGTGCGATCGTGACAGCGTCTACCCTGAGCGTTTTGTAAAAGCGCTGGCGGATATGGGTATTGATAGCCTGCTGATCCCGGAAGAACACGGCGGTCTGGAAGCGGGTTTTGTTACCGTCGCCGCCGTCTGGATGGAGCTGGGACGTCTTGGCGCGCCAACTTACGTGTTGTACCAATTGCCGGGAGGTTTTAACACTTTCCTGCGTGAAGGAACTCAGGAGCAAATTGATAAAATCATGGCGTTCCGGGGCACCGGTAAGCAGATGTGGAACTCTGCTATCACTGAACCGGGAGCGGGATCGGATGTTGGTAGTCTGAAAACCACTTATACACGCAAAAATGGTAAGGTTTATCTCAATGGCAGTAAGTGCTTTATCACCAGTAGCGCCTATACCCCGTACATCGTGGTCATGGCGAGAGACGGTGCATCGCCGGATAAACCGGTTTACACCGAGTGGTTTGTGGACATGAGCAAAGCGGGTATCAAGGTCAACAAACTGGAGAAACTCGGTCTGCGCATGGATAGCTGCTGTGAAATCACCTTTGACGACGTTGAACTGGACGAGAAAGACATGTTCGGTCGGGAAGGTAACGGCTTCAATCGCGTGAAAGAAGAGTTTGACCATGAGCGCTTCCTCGTCGCGCTGACCAACTACGGTACCGCAATGTGCGCTTTTGAAGACGCGGCGCGTTACGCTAATCAGCGCGTGCAGTTTGGTGAAGCTATTGGTCGTTTCCAGCTGATTCAGGAGAAGTTTGCGCATATGGCGATCAAACTGAACTCCATGAAAAATATGCTGCTGGAAGCCGCGTGGAAAGCAGATAACGGCACGATTACCTCCGGCGACGCGGCAATGTGCAAATACTTCTGCGCCAACGCCGCGTTTGAAGTGGTAGACACCGCCATGCAGGTACTGGGAGGTGTTGGTATCGCGGGCAACCACCGCATCACGCGTTTCTGGCGTGACCTGCGCGTTGACCGTGTTTCTGGTGGTTCTGACGAAATGCAGATCCTGACGTTGGGTCGTGCGGTACTCAAGCAATACCGCTAATCGATCCCTTGTAGGCCTGATAAGACGCGGGGCGTCGCCATCAGGCAATCATGCCGGATGGCGCTGTGCTTATCCGGCCTACATACCGCAAAAAATGCCAGGAGAAAAATGATGAATCATTTACCAATGCCAACCTTTGGCCCGCTTGCTGGGGTACGCGTTGTTTTTTCAGGAATCGAAATCGCCGGTCCGTTCGCCGGACAGATGTTCGCCGAATGGGGCGCTGAGGTTATCTGGATTGAAAACGTCGCATGGGCCGATACCATCCGCGTGCAGCCTAACTATCCGCAGCTCTCACGCCGTAACCTGCACGCCCTGTCGCTGAATATTTTCAAAGATGAAGGCCGGGAAGCGTTTCTGAAGCTGATGGAAACCACCGATATTTTCATTGAAGCCAGTAAAGGTCCGGCCTTTGCCCGCCGCGGTATTACCGATGAAGTGCTGTGGGAACATAACCCGAAACTGGTTATCGCCCACCTTTCCGGCTTCGGCCAGTTTGGTACCGAGGAGTACACCAATCTTCCGGCGTATAACACCATCGCGCAGGCATTCAGTGGTTATCTGATCCAAAACGGCGACGTTGATCAGCCGATGCCAGCCTTCCCCTATACCGCCGATTACTTCTCCGGGATGACCGCGACGACAGCCGCGCTGGCGGCCCTGCACAAAGTACGCGAAACGGGTAAAGGTGAAAGCATCGATATCGCGATGTACGAAGTGATGCTGCGCATGGGTCAGTACTTCATGATGGACTACTTCAACGGCGGCGAAATCTGTCCACGTATGACGAAAGGGAAAGACCCCTACTACGCCGGTTGCGGCCTGTATAAATGCGCCGATGGTTACATCGTCATGGAGTTGGTCGGCATCACGCAAATCAACGAGTGTTTTAAAGATATTGGCCTGGCCCACATTCTCGGTACGCCAGAAGTTCCGGAAGGCACGCAGCTCATCCATCGCGTGGAATGCCCTTACGGCCCGCTCGTCGAAGAGAAACTGGACGCCTGGCTGGCAGCACATACCATCGCCGAAGTTCAGGCGCGTTTTGCTGAGCTGAATATCGCCTGTGCGAAGGTGCTCACCATTCCAGAACTGGAAGGTAATCCGCAGTACGTTGCCCGCGAATCCATTACTCAGTGGCAAACAATGGACGGTCGCACCTGTAAAGGGCCGAACATCATGCCGAAATTTAAAAACAACCCGGGGAAAATCTGGCGTGGCATGCCGTCACACGGCATGGATACCGCCGCCATTCTGAAAAACATTGGTTATAGCGAAGCAGATATTAAGGAACTGGTCGGCAAAGGCCTGGCCAAAGTTGAGGATTAAACGCGATGCGCTAATCGGTTTTCCGGTTAGCGCTCACGCCTGATTTCAGTGGATAAAGCAATATGGATATCGTTGGCGGACAAAACTTACGTCAGATGTGGGACGACCTGGCCGGGGTGTACGGAGATAAAACGGCGTTAATTTTCGAATCCTGTGAGGGAATCGTTCGGCAGTTTAGCTATGCTTCGCTCAATGAAGAGATTAACCGCACGGCGAACCTTTTTTACTCCTTAGGGATCCGCAAGGGTGATAGGGTCGCGCTGCATCTGGATAACTGTCCGGAATTCATCTTTTGCTGGTTTGGACTGGCAAAAATCGGCGCCATTATGGTGCCGATTAATGCCCGCTTACTGGGCGAAGAAAGCGCCTGGATCCTGCAAAACAGCCAGGTGAGTCTGCTGGTTACCAGCGTCCAGTTTTATCCTATGTACCGTGAAATACGCCAGGACAAGAGCACTCCGCTTAATCATATCTGTCTGATTGGCGAGCAGCTTCCGGCTGACGATGGCGTGAGCCACTTTACCCAACTGCAATCCCGCCAGTCCACCACGCTGTGCTATACGCCCGTGTTATCCACTGACGATACGGCGGAAATTCTGTTTACCTCCGGTACCACCTCGCGTCCAAAAGGGGTGGTGATTACCCACTATAATCTGCGTTTTGCAGGCTATTACTCTGCCTGGCAAATCGCCCTGCGCGATGATGACGTGTACATGACGGTGATGCCCGCTTTTCATATCGACTGTCAGTGTACCGCCGCAATGCCAGCCTTTTCCGCCGGCAGCACCTTTGTGCTCCTGGAAAAGTACAGCGCCAGGGCATTCTGGGATCAGGTACGTAAATATCAGGCGACGGTGACCGAGTGCATTCCGATGATGATCCGCACGCTGATGGTTCAGCCCTCCGCACCAACGGACAGGCAGCATCATCTGCGCGAAGTGATGTTCTATCTCAATTTATCCGCGCAGGAAAAAGACGCCTTTACCGAACGCTTTGGCGTCAGGCTGCTGACCTCTTATGGTATGACTGAAACCATTGTCGGAATTATTGGCGACCGTCCCGGAGACAAACGGCGCTGGCCTTCCATTGGTCGCGTGGGTTTTAGCTATGAAGCTGAAATTCGCGACGATCAAAATCGCCCGCTGCCCGCCGGAGAAATTGGCGAAATCTGTATTAAAGGCATCCCCGGCAAGACTATCTTCAAAGAGTATTACATGCAGCCGGAGGCAACCGCCAGGGCGCTGGAACCAGAGGGCTGGTTACATACCGGTGATTCGGGTTACCAGGATGAGGATGGCTATTTCTATTTTGTCGACAGACGCTGCAACATGATTAAACGTGGCGGAGAAAATGTCTCCTGCGTCGAGCTGGAAAATATTATTTCTGCACATCCGAAAATTCAGGACATTGTGGTGGTCGGTATTAAAGATGCGATCCGTGATGAAGCCATTAAAGCGTTTATCGTCCTTAATGAAGGTGAAACATTAAGCGAGGCCGAGTTTTTCAGCTTCTGCGAAAACAATATGGCGAAATTCAAGGTTCCCTCTTTTATGGAGATCAGAACCGACCTGCCACGCAACTGTTCAGGAAAAATAATCAAAAAAAATCTGAAATAAACCTTCCGGCAGGAATCCCTCCCGCCGGGAAACTATTTATCTGGAGATGAACTATGAGTGAGTCATTACATCTGACCCGTAACGGCCCGATCCTGGAAATTACCCTCGACCGACCTAAAGCGAATGCCATTGACGCCAAAACCAGCTTTGCAATGGGTGAAGCTTTTCTTAATTTCCGTGACGATCCGGAATTACGCGTAGCAATCATTACCGGCGGCGGGGAGAAATTCTTTTCTGCTGGCTGGGACTTAAAAGCGGCAGCGGAAGGTGAAGCGCCGGATGCTGATTTTGGTCCCGGCGGCTTTGCTGGTTTAACCGAAATATTTGACCTCGATAAGCCGGTTATCGCCGCGGTGAACGGCTACGCGTTTGGCGGCGGTTTTGAGCTGGCGCTGGCGGCGGACTTTATTGTCTGCGCCGAAAACGCCAGCTTCGCGCTGCCGGAAGCAAAGCTCGGCATCGTGCCTGACAGCGGCGGCGTATTGCGTCTGCCTAAGCTGCTGCCACCGGCTATCGTCAACGAAATGGTAATGACCGGCAGACGAATGAGCGCCGAAGAAGCGCTGCGTTGGGGAGTCGTGAACCGCGTTGTCAGCCAGAGCGAACTGATGGATAGCGCGCGCGAACTGGCGCAACAACTGGTCAATAGCGCCCCGCTGGCTATCGCGGCGCTGAAAGAGATTTATCGCGCGACCAGCGAAATGCCGGTAGAAGAAGGCTACCGCTACATCCGCAGCGGCGTGCTGAAGCATTATCCGTCGGTACTGCATTCAGAAGATGCGCTCGAAGGACCGCAGGCATTTGCCGAAAAACGCGATCCGGTGTGGAAAGGTCGTTAATGTGACTATGCCGGATGGCGCTTCGCTTATCCGGCCTACAGCACATGCGCAACCGTAGACCGGATAAGGTGTTTACGCCGCCATCCGGCAAAAAAACCGAGGTACAACTATGAGCTATTACGCCTTTGAAGGACTGATCCCGGTGGTGCATCCGGACGCGTTTGTCCATCCCAGCGCCGTGCTGATTGGCGATGTCATCGTGGGCGCCGGTGTTTATATTGGCCCACTCGCGTCATTGCGTGGGGATTATGGTCGCCTGATCCTGGAGGCAGGCTCTAATCTGCAGGATGGCTGCATTATGCATGGCTACTGCGATACCGATACCATCGTGCATGAAAACGGCCATATCGGCCACGGCGCTATTCTACATGGCTGCGTGGTGGGACGGGACGCCCTGGTCGGCATGAATAGCGTCATTATGGACGGCGCAGTGATTGGCGAAGAGAGCATTGTCGCCGCCATGAGTTTTGTCAAAGCCGGATTTCAGGGTGAGGCAAGGCAACTGCTGGTGGGTTCACCGGCGCGCGTACTACGCCAGGTTACGGACCAGGAGCTGCACTGGAAACGCCTCAATACCAAAGAATATCAGGATCTTGTGATCCGTTGTCGAACGGGTTTATCTGAAACGAAGCCGTTAACGCAGGTCGAAGAACACCGGCCGCGCCTGAAAGGCACGACGGACGTGAAGCCAAAATCAGCACAGTAATTGATGCCGGATGCGCTCACGCTTATCCGGCCTACGCGTCAATTACCGTTTACCCCGCCAGCAGGTAAACAGACAATTAGCGACGCATACTCTTGGAGAGCATCATCTGCCATTTCTGCTCACGGTTTAGCTCTGTGGGGGGAACGGCAGACAGTCGCGGCGCTTTCGCCACGCTCACTTTTCTTTCCTGCAAATTATGATTCAATCGGCGATAGAGATGAGAGTCGATACTCACGACTTTCACCAGACGCTGGCACTGGCAGCCTCGTCCTGCAATCTGGTTAGGGATCATCTTCACTTCACAAACAATTTCCCCCACTTCTGACAGAATATAGGAGAGCGTATTAATTGCTTTGCAGTGTTCAATATCAAATTGACGGGAAATCTCCCTGGCCGTGATCCATCGGTTCTCTGCCATCATCCAGTCAGCAATTAACAAATAAAGCGGTCTTTCAACATATTTTTCACACATAAGCACACCATTTCACAAATTAAAAATCTGGCTACGGCCTGTCCAAACTAATAAAAACTAAGCCATATTAAAATTGTGGATATGAAAGATAGTATGCGACTTAAATATTGATTAGTGTGAGCAATATCGTGCTTATTACATAGAAAATGTGGTTACGGAAACGGACTTCTCCAGGAATGACCTTACGCAAGATAAAAAAAGGGTTTCTTTACAGAAACCCTTTCAGAATTATATTACAGGTCCGGTTAGAGCAATATCCACCGGACCCTTTATTTACGACTTTTTGATCTGCGCGTGCATTTCCTGCACCGAGGTTACCTTCTCGGTGGCATCGGCATTGAGCGCCATCGTCGTGGCAAAACCGCCGTTCAGCGTGGTGTCATAATGCACTTTATACTGCAGCGCGCTACGACGAATCACCCTGGAGTCTTCAATCGCGCGGCGGCCTGCGGTGGTATTGATGATATAGGTATATTCGCCATTCTTGATGCGGTCCTGAATGTGCGGACGACCTTCGTGCACCTTGTTCACCAGACGCGGGTTGATACCGGCTTCGCCCAGCACAATCGCCGTACCGTGAGTGGCATCCAGCTCAAAGCCCTGTTTCAGCAGCTTGGCCGCGAGATCCACCACGCGCTCTTTGTCGCCTTCGCGAACGGAGAGCAGCGCACGGCCCTGTTTCTTCATCGTGGAGTTACTGCCCAACTGTGCCTTGGCGAACGCTTCCGCGAAGGTACGGCCCACGCCCATCACTTCCCCGGTGGAGCGCATTTCTGGCCCTAACAGCGGGTCAACGCCGGGGAATTTGTTGAACGGCAGCACCACTTCTTTCACCGAGTAGTACGGCGGGATAATTTCTTGGGTCACGCCCTGCTCGGTCAGCGATTTACCGGCCATCACGCGCGCCGCCACTTTCGCCAGCGGTACGCCGGTGGCTTTGGAGACAAACGGTACGGTACGCGCCGCGCGCGGGTTGACCTCAATCAGGTAGACTTCGTTGTCCTTGACCGCAAACTGTACGTTCATCAGGCCGCGCACCTGCAACTCGAAAGCCAGCTTCTGCACCTGCTGGCGCATCACGTCCTGAATTTCCTGGCTCAGCGTGTAGGCCGGCAGGGAACAGGCGGAGTCGCCGGAGTGTACGCCAGCCTGCTCGATGTGTTCCATGATGCCGCCAATCAGCACCATTTCGCCGTCGCAGATAGCGTCCACGTCCACTTCAACCGCGTCATCAAGGAAGCGGTCCAGCAGCACCGGCGCATCGTTAGAGACGCTGACCGCCGTCTGGAAGTAGCGACGCAGATCGGCTTCGTCATAGACAATTTCCATCGCCCGGCCGCCCAGCACGTAAGACGGACGTACCACCAGCGGGTAGCCGATCTCTTTCGCCTTCTCAACCGCTTGTTCAATGGCGGTGACGGTGGCGTTGGCCGGTTGCTTCAGCTTCAGACGGTCAACCGCATGCTGGAAGCGTTCACGGTCTTCCGCGCGGTCGATGGCGTCCGGGCTGGTGCCGATAACCGGCACGCCTGCCGCTTCCAGCGCGCGCGCCAGCTTCAGCGGCGTCTGGCCACCATACTGTACAATCACGCCTTTCGGCTTCTCGATACGCACGATTTCCAGCACGTCTTCCAGCGTCACCGGCTCGAAGTACAGGCGGTCGGAGGTGTCGTAGTCGGTGGAGACGGTTTCCGGGTTACAGTTGACCATAATGGTTTCGTAACCGTCTTCGCGCAGCGCCAGCGAGGCGTGTACGCAGCAGTAGTCAAATTCGATACCCTGGCCGATACGGTTCGGGCCACCGCCGAGGACCATGATTTTGTCGCGATCAACGGACGGGTTCGCTTCGCACTCATCTTCATAAGTGGAGTACATGTAGGCGGTATCGGTGGCGAATTCCGCCGCGCAGGTATCCACACGCTTGTAGACCGGATGCAGGTCATACTGGTCACGCAGCTTGCGGATTTCCGCTTCACGCACGCCCGCCAGTTTCGCCAGACGCGCATCGGCAAAACCTTTACGCTTGAGCTGACGCAGGAAGTCGGCGTTGAGACCAGTAATCCCGACTTCAGCGACTTTCTCTTCCAGACGCACCAGCTCTTCAATTTGCACCAGGAACCAGCGGTCAATGTTGGTCAGGTTGAACACGCCATCCACAGACAAGCCTGCGCGGAAAGCATCGGCGATGTACCAGATACGCTCGGCGCCCGCATCTTTCAGCTCGCGGCGGATTTTGGTCAGCGCTTCCGGGTCGTCGAGGCTGACTTTCGGGTCGAAACCGGTGGCACCCACTTCCAGGCCACGCAGCGCTTTCTGCAGGGATTCCTGCTGCGTGCGACCAATCGCCATCACTTCCCCGACCGATTTCATCTGGGTGGTCAGACGGTCGTTAGCACCGGCGAATTTCTCAAAGTTAAAGCGCGGAATTTTGGTGACAACGTAGTCAATAGACGGCTCAAACGACGCCGGCGTACGGCCACCGGTGATATCGTTCATCAGCTCGTCGAGAGTATAACCCACCGCCAGTTTGGCCGCCACTTTGGCAATCGGGAAACCGGTGGCTTTCGACGCCAGCGCCGAGGAGCGGGAGACGCGCGGGTTCATTTCGATAACGATCAGACGACCGTTTTTCGGGTTCACTGCGAACTGGACGTTAGAACCGCCGGTTTCGACGCCGATTTCACGCAGTACCGCCATCGAGGCGTTACGCATGATTTGGTATTCTTTGTCGGTCAGCGTCTGTGCCGGGGCCACGGTGATGGAGTCGCCGGTATGGATGCCCATCGCATCGAAGTTTTCGATAGAGCAGACGATGATGCAGTTGTCGTTTTTATCACGCACCACTTCCATCTCGTACTCTTTCCAGCCGATCAGCGATTCATCAATCAGCAGCTCGTTGGTTGGCGAGAGGTCCAGACCGCGTTCGCAGATTTCTTCGAACTCTTCACGGTTGTAAGCGATACCGCCGCCGGTGCCGCCCATGGTAAAGCTAGGCCGGATGATGCACGGGAAGCCCACGTCAGCGGCAACCGCCAGCGCTTCTTCCATAGTGTGCGCGATACCGGAACGCGCGGTGTCGAGACCAATTTTCTTCATCGCGATATCGAAGCGACGACGGTCTTCGGCTTTATCAATGGCGTCTGCGGTGGCGCCAATCATGGTGACGCCGAACTCTTCAAGTACGCCCTGACGCTCCAGCTCCAGCGCGCAGTTCAGCGCCGTCTGGCCGCCCATGGTTGGCAGCACCGCATCCGGACGCTCTTTTTCAATGATTTTGCGCACCACTTCCCAGTGAATCGGCTCGATGTAGGTCGCATCAGCCATTTCCGGGTCGGTCATGATGGTGGCCGGGTTGGAGTTCACCAGAATAACGCGGTAGCCCTCTTCGCGCAGGGCCTTACACGCCTGAGCGCCGGAGTAGTCAAACTCACACGCCTGACCGATAACAATCGGGCCCGCGCCCAGAATCAGGATGCTTTTTATATCTGTACGTTTTGGCATTTTGTTGGCTCCTGATTATTTGGCTAAAGAACGGTAGTGCTTGATCAACTCGATAAAGTGGTCGAACAGCGGCGCCGCATCGTGCGGGCCGGGGCTGGCCTCCGGGTGGCCCTGGAAGCTGAACGCCGGTTTATCGGTACGGTGAATGCCCTGCAGGGTGCCGTCGAACAGCGACTTGTGGGTCACGCGCAGGTTGGCTGGCAGCGAGTCTTCATCCACCGCAAAGCCGTGGTTCTGCGCGGTGATCATCACCACGTTTCTGTCCATATCTTTTACCGGATGGTTGCCGCCGTGATGGCCGAACTTCATCTTAACGGTCTTCGCACCGCTCGCCAGCGCCAGCAGCTGATGGCCGAGGCAGATGCCAAATAGAGGAATGTCGGTTTCGAGGAATTTTTGGATAGCAGTAATCGCGTAGTCGCACGGCGCCGGGTCGCCAGGGCCGTTCGACAGGAAGATGCCGTCCGGGTTCATTTTCAGCACCTCTTCAGCAGAGGTCTGCGCTGGCACCACCGTCAGGCGGCAGCCGCGATCCACCAGCATACGCAGGATGTTGCGCTTGGCGCCAAAATCGTAGGCCACCACATGGAACGGCAGGTCATCCTCAGATTTCGCTTCCGGTAAACCGTCTTTCAGCGTCCAGCTACCCTGCGTCCAGCGGTAAGTTTCCGCCGTGGTCACTTCTTTCGCCAGATCCATACCGTTCAGTCCAGGAAATGCTTTCGCTTTTTCCAGCGCCAGCTTCGCATCCGGGCTATCGCCTGCAATGATGCAGCCGTTCTGTGCGCCTTTCTCACGCAGCAGTCGGGTCAGCTTGCGGGTATCGATATCAGCAATCGCCACAATGTTATGCCGTTTGAGGTAAGAAGAGAGGTCTTCGGTGTTACGGAAGTTGCTGGCAATCAACGGCAGATCGCGAATCACTAAACCTTGCGCATGAACCTGAGAAGATTCTTCATCGGCTTCATTGGTGCCGACATTACCAATATGGGGATAAGTAAGAGTGACGATTTGGCGGGAATAGGAAGGATCAGTGAGGATTTCTTGATAACCGGTCATTGAAGTATTGAAAACGACTTCCCCAACCGCCGAACCCGTTGCCCCAATGGCCCGACCGTGAAACTGGGTTCCGTCTTCCAGAACCAATAGCGCTGACTTAATCAAAACACCCTCCAGAGAATATTCACTCACTTTATTTGCATATTAATTCATTCAGTCAGTATGAAGCAATGCAAATTTGCTTACCCGTGGATTTCTGGCAAACGGCGGCATTCTGAAGTTAAGCCGGATAAAAGTCAACTTAAAGAGGGTATTTTTTATGTTATTTTGCACATTATAATGAAGTTATTCTGTTTGAGAGGCAAAAAGATCAACTAAGTGACGATAGAAAACGCTTGCGCTTCCTTGAGTTCGCAAAAAAGTGGCTGGCATGATAAAAAGTGGACCAAATGGTCAAATTTCACATTAAAACAACAAAAAATAACGATAAAAATTCGCTTAATAGCCATTAATACTATCAAATGAATAAAAAATTCAAAATTAAGCAAACTAATAAAAAAATAGTTTAAAAATCAATATATTGTAAAAATAAAAACAAATAAAAACACACCAAAAAATCAACAAAAAACAGCAAATTAAGATAATGTAATGAGAATCACAATCGAGATATAAAGGTCTAACTTCTTTTTCTTTAAGACTAGCGCATACGATTGGACCACAACCAGCCTCACTACAGCATAAAAAAGCTAACCTATTGAAGCAAAAGAGATAAAATACCCCCCGTGGAACAGCACTCCCCCCCGATGGATATCAGTCTTATCAGTCTGGTCGAGGTGCATTTTGCATATGGTAAGCCACTGCGGCTGAATATGAGTGACGTCAGTTCAGGCAGTAATTTTTTCCCGTTGAACGTAATGACCCGTACCGATGCGCCTGAAGGGCCAATTAACCGCATTTATCGTAATGGCAATTACGTCACGCAAATGGATGCCGTTGGCCCGGATGTCTTTAAACTGACTATTCTTAACGCGAAAACAACGGCAGAACATGTCGTGGGCGAAGAAACTGTCGAAACATGAATGGTGAAAGGCGTTATTTATCTGGCCGAATAACCGGGGGCAAAAAAACAAAAGGGCAATAATATATTGCCCTTTGTAATCAATTAATCTTGATTACCACAACCACATCACGAAGGTATTTAGTCGCTATAATACATCCAGCCCCAGCACATCCCGCATGTCAAATAGCCCATTTTTCTTCGTTTTTAGCCATAATGCCGATCGCAACGCGCCATTTGCAAACGTCATGCGGCTGGAAGCTTTATGCGTAATCTCTACGCGCTCGCCAATATCGGCAAACATCGCGGTATGTTCGCCGACGATGTCGCCCGCCCGAACGGTTGCAAAGCCAATCGTTCCCGGTACGCGCTCGCCGGTATAACCTTCACGCGAGTAGACCGCGCAGTCCTTCAGATTTTTATCCAGCGCCCCGGCGATTGCCTCGCCCATTGCCAGCGCCGTACCCGACGGTGCATCCACTTTATGGCGGTGGTGCGCTTCAATAATTTCAATATCGGTGTAGTCGCCCATTACCTTCGCGGCTTTCTCCAGCAGCTTGAGCATGACGTTAACGCCGACGCTAAAGTTTGCGGCGAAAACGATCGCAATCTCTTGCGACGCCTCGCGAATGGCCTGTTTACCGGCGTCGTCAAAGCCGGTAGTACCAATCACCATCCCTTTACCATGTTTACGGCAGAATGCCAGATGCGCCAGTGTGCCTTCAGGACGGGTAAAATCGACCAGAACATCGAAATCATCTTTGACCGACGCCAGATCGCTTTGAATGATGACGCCCGTTTTCCCCACGCCTGCCAGTTCGCCCGCATCGCTACCCAGCAATGAAGAGCCTTCGCGCTCCAGCGCGGCACCCAGCTGAACACCTTCCATCGCCATGGCGGCCTGGATTAACTGCCGTCCCATGCGGCCACCGGCGCCGACAATCGCAACGCGGATCTGTGCTTCATGCATAGCTATTCTCTTTTGTAAAAATTGCGTAAACCGTTTTCAGAGTAACCAGCGCGCCCGGAGGCCGCCATCTAAAATCGCCGATAATTAGAAATTAATGATAAACAGGGAGCGATATCAGTAAAAGACATGATTCATCCCGCAGGATGAATCATTGCTGGAGAGAATGAAAGAAGAGAAACTTACTCAGGATAGAGGGAACCGGCAGGAAAATGACTTAAAAACCAGGTCACTGCCAGTAAATCCGCGCTACCGCCAGGGCTTAAGTTACGCAGGATGAGTTCATCATCGAGGGACTGCATCGCTTCAATGCCCCCCTCAACCAATACGCCTCCTTGCCACAACAATTTTTGTGCCTGCTGCTGCACGTAGTAAAGCCCTTCCAGGCCTCCCCGTGACACCAGATTGGTATCATCATTCCACGCCATCAGATGCAACAATGTTTGCAGCAGGGCAAGATGGGTATCGTCATGCTCCTGCACGACCCGGTTAAACACCGGCAAAGCCTGCGTTCTGACGGTTCGAAAACCGCTTTCCGCTTCTCCCCGCGCGCCCGACAGGCCATAGCACTGGAAATGGGTTTCACTCTTTGTCAGTTTTCCCGCTTTTTTTGCTGAGAGCTCGTGGGCAACAATATTCCGACTCAGGCGGGCAACCTGGTCGCAGATACGATTTTGCTCCAACGGTTCTCCCCGCGCGAGAAGTCGGCCAATCGCTGCGCTCAGCAGGCCAAAAGCGAAAATCGCCCCGCGATGGGTATTCACACCATTGGTCGCCTGTAGCATATCGTTCTCACAGGCCATCCCCAGCGGACGCAGCATCACCAGGACATTTTCTGCCGCCAGCGCCGCCGTGTTGTTGCCCATGATAAAAAACTTTTCCATCCACGGAGCAATGGCGGTAGTGCTACGTTCAAATGCCGCCAGATCCATATCCCTATGCGCTCCCGAATTACGAATATCGACCAGACCGGGTTTTGGTGTCAGCCTGGCTTCCGTCAGCAGCGCTCTTGCAACCAACCCATTAAGTTCGCCAGCCGCCAGCGATGAGTACGCTGGCGTACGCCGTTCAGTCACAACGCTCACGTTCATAGCATTCAATCCTTCGTGCAATTTCATCCAACAAAAGGTCAAGGGTGTGATGCTTGCCCCGGGCACAGAGATGAGCATCCTGCTGGCATATCAAACATGGCCGGGCAGGATGCCCGAGTTCACGGCGTGATAGCGACTTACCGTCGCTATCAATAATGTCGATGTCCCAAAGCCGCCCTAACGGATGGCTCATCTCTAGTGTCGACATGTGCTGTTTCAACGCCATTGCCGGCGCACAGACCGCTGCCATCCATTCCGGGCCGCTGCGTTCATTTACCTGCATTTCCCAGACGTTGACCCACTCCTTCTGTTCGCAAAGCGCCAGTATTTCGGCAATTGCGTAATCGGCGACACGCCGCCAGACCGCTGAGTTTTTAACGGCGCCCGGTGCAACCAGCGTGAGGGAAATCAACGGTAGCCGATAGCAGTTCAACGCCTGACGCTGCCTGGCGGCACGTTTATCGCGCGCTTGTAGCATCTCCTCCAGCGTAACTGCCTGGCCCTGGTACAGCAGGTCTGTGCCCTTCATCAGCCTTTAACCTGGCGAATAACATCAATCACTGAACCGTCGCGATAACGCACCACAGCCACCACCCGATCGGTAAACTCAATCGGCTGCGGTTTACCGGTCAGTTGCTCAGCGCGCTGTTGCAGTTGTTCGATGGTCGTCAGCGCCACGCCCGCAGCACGCAGGTTATCAAGCAGATCCTGACGCGCAGGGTTCACCGCAATACCATGGTCGGTAACCAGCACATCAACACTCGCCCCAGGCGTGACGGTAGTCAGCACTTTTTCCACCACGCATGGGATTCGGCCACGGACCAGCGGTGCGGTAATAATGGTGAGATCGGCCCCTGCTGCCGTATCGCTATGGCCGCCCGATGCGCCACGCAGTACGCCGTTTGAACCGGTCATCACGTTAACGTTGAAATTCACGTCAATTTCCAGTGCGCTCAGCATCACCACGTTCAGGCGTTCGCATGCCGCGCCTTTAGAAGCGGGGTTCGCGTATTGATTGGTTGAGATTTCAATATGATGTGGATTCTGCGCCAGCGAACGGGCTGCATCGCCATCGAATGATTGCGTATCCAGCAGCGCTTTGATCAACCCTTTCTCATGCAGATCCACCATGGTGCCGGTGATCCCGCCCAGGCCAAAACTCGCCGTAATGTTGTGGCGACGCATTTTGTCTTCCAGGAAACGGGTGACCGCCAAAGATGCGCCACCGGTGCCGGTTTGCAGCGAGAAACCGTCACAAAAATAACCTGAGTGTTCGATCACATTGGCCGCCTGCCGGGCGATCAACAGTTCACGCGGGTTACTGGACAGACGAATCGCGCCCGCGGTAATTTTTTCCGGATCCCCTACCTCATCCACCTGCACGATCAAATCAACCTGATCCTGCGCGATACTGGCCGGATAATTGGGGAATTCGACCCACTCTTCAGTCAGGAGCACCACGCATTTAGCGTACTGCGCATCAACCTGCGCATACCCCAAAGAGCCGCAGCGTGACTTGCCGCTAAAGCCGTTCGCATTACCAAATTCGTCGCAGCACGGCACGCCGAGGAAAGCGACATCAATATTCAGCTCACCGCTCTGAATCAGCTTTACGCGGCCGCCGTGAGAGTGGATCTGTACCGGGTTTTCCATCAGGCCAGCGGAGATCTCTTCCCCTAACTTGCCGCGCAGCCCGGAGGTGTAGATCTGCCGCACCACGCCATTTTTAATGTGTTCGATAAGCGGCCAGTGGGCATCAATTAATGAGCTGGAGGCAAGCGTCAGATCGCGGAATCCCATTTCCGCCAGCTTCGCCATCACCATATTGACAACTTTGTCGCCACCACGAAACGCATGGTGGAAGGATATCGTCATGCCATTTTTAAGCCCGGAACGACGAATAGCCTCTTCAAGCGAGTCACAAATTTTACGCCGACGCTTTTCCGTTTCACTGGCAAGCCACGGGCTGTTCGCTGTTACCCCCTGGTAGGGCTGTAATCCTTCCGGTACGACATATTGCTGGTTGAGCATGGTTACAGTCTCTTTCATGGTTCCTTCCTTAATCACGAATACCGGAAGCCGACAGCGCCACCACTTTGCGCGCGTGGTCGATAATCGGGCCGTCAATCATTTTGCCGTTGAGTGAAACGACGCCCAGACCGCGAGACTCAGCCTCTTCAGCGGCGGCAATCACCTCATACGCATGCTCAACTTCTTTACGTGTCGGAGAATAAGCCTGATGTAACAGCTCAATCTGACGTGGGTTCACTAAGGACTTACCGTTAAAACCAAGCCCTTTCGCCAACTGCACTTCCTTCAGGAAGCCTTCTTCATTATTGATATCCGACCAAACGACATCATAGGCGGCAATACCCGCAACGCGCGCCGCATGCAGCACTGCGCAGCGGGCGTAGAACAGCTCGGTGCCATCGCCCCGGCTGGTACCCATATCCATCACGTAATCAAATGCCGCCAGCGCAATTGCCACCATGCGCGGGCTGGAGGTGGCGATGTCGACGGCATTGACCACGCCTTTCGCTGATTCGATCGCCGCCATCAGCCTGGTACTGCCGACTTCACGTCCACATTCACGTTCGATCCGTTCAACCTGCGCTTCCAGCTCCAGCACATCGTTTTTGCTGTCGGTTTTCGGCAGACGCACGATATCCGCGCCACCACGCACGACGGCCTCAAGATCGGCCAGACCGAACGGCGTGTTCAGTGGATTAATGCGCACCACTTTTTCAACATCCTGATAGAACGGATGTTGAAGCGCGTGATGGACTAAAAGACGGGCGGTATCTTTCTCACGTAATGCTACGGCGTCTTCTAAGTCGAACATCACCGCGTCCGCACCGTAGACAAACGAGGTGCTCAACATGGCCGCATTTGCGCCGGGAATAAACAACATACTGCGACGAGGTCTCATAACGCACTCCATTGAATTTCCGTTTGTTCTGCAGCGCGTAACGCCGCCGCCTGCACTCGGGCGCGTAAAATACACTCCAGCGCGCCTTTGTCATCGACGCTAACCAGCGCGCGTTCAACGCCCAGCTTCGCCAGCGTTTCCCGAACCACCTGCTCAATCGCCGCGCCAAACTGCTGCTTCACCAGACTCTCTAGCTCCAGCCGAATTCCTGGCTCGCTGGATGGACCAATCCTGATCATCACATCGCTGGATTCCAGCGTGCCTGCCAGGGCATCTTTAATGATTTTCATTAGTTATGTTCCTTGTTAACGGTGTTACGTCATATGGTTTCAGTGTGTCTGGCGGCATGCCGCTGCAGATATGCCAGGGTGCCAGCAGGCACCAGCGCGCTTATTGCCGGCCAATTACGTTCGGTATACAGTTTTCTGACGCGAGAGGCGGAAATAGCCGTGCCGTTTTTCTCCACCCGCGCCAGCTCGACGACCTCAATAACCGGGCCGCTGCGCTTCGGATCGTGTAAAATGTCGTGCATTCGCTGGTTATAGGCACAGGTCAGAGGACAAAACGGTTCACTGCCGACAAAACGATGGGTAATCCCCAGCGCTGGAGCCAGATGTTCACGGAAGAGTTGCAGATCGATCTGGCAATGGCAGTCGTCCACAACCCCTTTTTCTTTGAGGAAATAGCCGGGAAACGTCGCACGCGAGATCATATAAGCGGAGCCGGAATGCAACGTGACGTTGTCAATACCCGCGATTCCTTGTTCGATCAGCGCCCAACGGTCGGTATAGGAAAAAAATGAAGCATCTTCTTTGACCACAAACAGATGCAGCCAGTCACAGGCCGCAGCCGCTTGCTCCACCAGATAACGGTGGCCCAAGGTAAACGGATTGGCGTTCATGACGATGGCGCCGATCGTTTTTCCCGGTTGACGATAAAGCGCCAGTTGGCGACAAAAGCGCGCTAACCGTTCACTGCTGTTCTCCATTAACACCGCCAGCTGACCTGCCTGCGCAATGGGCCAAAACCCCGCGCCAGAAAACAGCAACCGATTTTGCGGCTTAGTGAACAGGAAAAGCTCGCTGCGGTTTAACTCGTAGGCCAATGTAAGCAACTCAGTCAGCAGTTTGAGGCTGAGCCCTTCCCCTTGTAAAACCGGGGAAACGGCGATGCATTTCAGTACGTTCCCGGCCAGAGAACCGCACCCGACTATCTCACCCCGCCAATATGCGCATACCGCGATTTCACAATCGTCTTCCAGGGCGAGTCCCTCGCCCTCCAGAAACATGGCGACCGACTCGCGACGCAATACATCCTTTTGCAAATAAATGCGTTTAAATATCAGATTCACTCTATTCAGCATCCGTCAGCAAATAACGCCGCATATTTCGCCAGTGTTTATATTATTCGTCTGGAATAGACATCACACTTTCCCCGCTGCCTTTATGACCTTTATAGTTTTTATTTCTTTAATTAATCAGAGTTAATAAAAACAATTAAATTAATTAAAAACACAACCATTCAGTGAAGATAGTCACATCTCACGGTTCATTGAATTTATTAGTATGCGCAGGTCTTGTTACCCATCAATACACAGGAAAATGTTTATGACCAACATGACCCAGGCTTCGGCTACGGAGAGAAAGGGGGCTAGCGATTTACTCAGATTCAAAATCTTTGGTATGCCGCTACCGCTTTATGCTTTTGCATTAATTACTTTATTACTTTCTCATTTTTATAATGCTATACCTACTGACTTAGTCGGTGGTTTTGCCCTTATGTTTGTGATGGGGGCCATTTTTGGTGAAATCGGCAAACGTTTACCGATCTTCAATAAATATATTGGCGGCGCACCGGTTATGATATTTCTGGTTGCAGCTTATTTTGTCTATGCTGGCATATTTACGCAGAAAGAAATTGATGCGATCAGCAACGTAATGGATAAAAGCAACTTCCTTAACCTGTTTATCGCAGTGTTGATCACAGGCGCTATCCTGTCGGTAAACCGTAAGCTGCTATTAAAATCACTGCTGGGCTATATCCCAACCATCCTCGCCGGGATTGTCGGCGCGTCCCTTTTCGGTATCGTCATTGGTCTGTGCTTCGGTATCCCGGTCGACCGTATCATGATGCTGTACGTTCTGCCGATTATGGGCGGTGGTAACGGCGCGGGCGCCGTGCCTCTGTCTGAAATTTATCACTCGGTTACCGGACGTTCTCGCGAAGAGTACTACTCAACGGCTATCGCCATTCTGACCATCGCAAACATCTTCGCCATTATTTTCGCCGCCCTCCTCGATATGATAGGCAAAAAATACACCTGGCTTAGCGGTGAAGGTGAGTTGGTTCGTAAGGCTTCCTTCAAAACCGAAGATGATGAAAAGGCCGGTCAGATTACCCATCGTGAAACGGCGGTTGGCATGGTGTTATCCACCACTTGCTTCCTGCTGGCCTATGTTGTTGCCAAGAAAATTCTGCCAAGCATCGGCGGCGTCTCTATTCACTACTTCGCCTGGATGGTTCTGATTGTTGCTGCGCTGAACGCATCAGGTCTTTGCTCACCGGAGATTAAAGCCGGGGCGAAACGTCTTTCTGACTTCTTCTCCAAACAACTGCTGTGGGTGCTGATGGTAGGTGTAGGTGTTTGCTACACCGATCTGCAAGAGATCATCGATGCCCTGACGTTCGCGAACGTCGTTATCGCCGCGATCATCGTGGTCGGCGCAGTCGTTGGCGCAGCTATCGGGGGCTGGTTGATTGGCTTCTACCCGATTGAATCATCCATTACTGCGGGTCTTTGTATGGCCAACCGCGGCGGCTCCGGCGATCTGGAAGTGCTCTCCGCCTGTAACCGTATGAATCTCATTTCATATGCACAAATTTCCTCTCGTCTGGGCGGCGGTATTGTGCTGGTTATCGCCAGCATCGTGTTCAGCATGATGGTGTAAAAAAACGCACGGCGGTGTCTTTGCCGCAAACGACCTGGAGAAAAGTAGAGGCCAAAGCCAGAGGTGGCCAAGGGAAATCCACTCTACTCCTTAGCCGGATTCACCAGGAAGGTTGTCGTCAAGGCCACCGTCGTGCCTCTCATTATGGAAAATGATTCATGAATGAAGCTGTACTACTGGGTGAAGGTTTCACCCTGATGTTTTTAGGGATGGGGTTCGTACTGAGCTTTCTGTTCCTGCTCATCTTTGCCATTCGCGGCATGTCTGCCGTGATTACTCGCTTCTTCCCGGAACCCGTCGCCGCGCCCGCACCGCGCGCCGTTCCCGTCGTGGACGACTTCACCCGCTTAAAGCCGGTGATTGCCGCCGCCATTCACCATCACCGCCTTAACGCTTAATTTCCGGAGGGATCCATGACCATTGCCATTACCGACGTCGTCCTGCGTGACGCCCACCAGTCCCTTTTCGCCACCCGCCTGCGTCTTGACGATATGCTGCCGATTGCCGCTCAGCTCGACGACGTGGGCTACGGCTCGCTGGAGTGCTGGGGCGGCGCCACCTTTGACGCCTGCATCCGTTTTCTCGGCGAGGACCCGTGGGTCCGCCTGCGCGAGCTTAAAAAGGCCATGCCCAAAACCCCCCTGCAGATGTTGCTGCGCGGCCAGAACCTGCTCGGCTACCGCCACTACGCCGATGACGTGGTGGAACGCTTCGTCGAACGCGCGGTGAAAAACGGCATGGACGTGTTCCGCGTCTTCGATGCCATGAACGACCCGCGCAATATGAAAGCCGCACTGCAGGCGGTGCGCAGCCACGGCGCGCACGCCCAGGGCACGCTCTCCTACACCACCAGCCCGGCCCACACCCTGCAGACCTGGCTGGATTTAACGGAGCAACTGCTGGAAACCGGCGTTGACTCGATTGCCATCAAGGATATGTCCGGCATTCTCACGCCGATGGCGGCGTATGAGCTGGTCAGCGAAATCAAAAAACGTTTTGAGGTGCGCCTGCACCTGCACTGTCACGCCACCACCGGGATGGCAGAGATGGCGCTGCTGAAAGCCATCGAGGCGGGCGTTGACGGCGTGGACACGGCGATTTCCTCCATGAGCGCCACCTACGGCCACCCGGCCACCGAAGCGCTGGTGGCGACGCTTGCCGGTACTGAGCATGACACCGGTCTGGATATCCTGAAGCTGGAGAGCATCGCCGCGTACTTCCGCGAGGTGCGCAAAAAGTATCACGCCTTTGAAGGCCAGCTGAAGGGCTACGACAGCCGTATTCTGGTGGCCCAGGTGCCGGGCGGAATGCTCACTAACCTCGAAAGCCAGCTGAAGCAGCAGAACGCGGCGGACAAACTCGACCAGGTGCTGGCGGAAATCCCCCGCGTGCGCGAGGACCTCGGCTTTATCCCGCTGGTGACCCCGACCTCGCAGATTGTCGGCACCCAGGCGGTGCTCAACGTCCTGACCGGCGAACGCTACAAAACCATCGCCAAAGAGACCGCCGGCATTCTGAAAGGCGAATACGGCCACACTCCGGTGCCGGTCAACGCCGCGCTACAGGCCCGCGTGCTGGAAGGGGGCGCTCCGGTGACCTGCCGCCCGGCGGACCTGCTGAAGCCGGAGCTGGCTGAACTGGAAGCCGACGTCAGGCGCCTGGCGCAGGAGAAGGGCATTCAGCTTGCGGGAAACGCCATCGACGACGTCCTCACCGTGGCGCTGTTCCCGCAGATTGGTCTCAAATTCCTTGAGAACCGCCACAACCCGGCGGCGTTTGAGCCACTGCCGCAGGCGGAAAGCACGAAACCGGCCCCGGCGGCAAAACCCGCCGCTTCCGGTATCTACACCGTCGAAGTAGAGGGCAAAGCCTTTGTGGTGAAGGTCAGCGACGGTGGCGATATCAGCCAGCTGACTGCTGCCGTTCCTGCTGCCTCTTCTGCTCCTGCCACCGCCCCGGCAGGCGCCGGCACCCCGGTCACCGCGCCGCTGGCGGGCAACATCTGGAAGGTGATTGCCACTGAAGGCCAGAGCGTGGCCGAAGGCGACGTGCTGCTGATTCTGGAAGCCATGAAGATGGAGACCGAAATCCGCGCCGCGCAGGCCGGGACGGTACGCGGTATTGCGGTGAAGTCCGGGGACGCGGTTTCCGTCGGCGACACCCTGATGACGCTTGCGTAAGGACGAGGAGCGGAAATGGAAAGTCTGAACGCCCTGCTTCAGGGCATGGGGCTGATGCACCTTGGCGCAGGCCAGGCCATCATGCTGCTGGTCAGCCTGCTGCTGCTGTGGCTGGCGATAGCGAAGAAGTTCGAGCCGTTGTTGCTGCTGCCGATTGGCTTCGGCGGGCTGCTCTCCAACATCCCGGAAGCGGGCATGGCGCTGACCGCGCTGGAAAGCCTGCTGGCGCACCACGACGCCGGGCAGCTGGCG
Organism: Salmonella sp. 741265073_HBA; assembly: GCF_046569105.1. Classification (NCBI taxonomy): domain Bacteria; kingdom Pseudomonadati; phylum Pseudomonadota; class Gammaproteobacteria; order Enterobacterales; family Enterobacteriaceae; genus Salmonella; species Salmonella sp. 741265073_HBA. The sequence goes on from NZ_JBKFRY010000007.1 coordinate 221,867, forward strand.
GTGATTGCCGCGAAGCTCAACTGCGCGCCGGACGTGCACGCCATTAAAGAGGCATTAGCGCTGGCCCTGCCGTCGGTGCAGAGCCAGATGGAGAACCTGGCGGTGGACATGGGCTACACGCCGGGGGTGCTGGCGCTGTTCTATAAAGTGGCGATTGGCTCCGGCGTCGCGCCGCTGGTCATCTTTATGGGCGTGGGCGCGATGACCGACTTTGGCCCGCTGCTGGCCAACCCGCGCACCCTGCTGCTGGGGGCGGCGGCGCAGTTCGGCATCTTCGCTACGGTGCTCGGGGCGCTGACGCTGAACTACTTCGGCCTGATTTCCTTCACCCTGCCGCAGGCGGCGGCGATAGGCATTATCGGCGGCGCGGACGGTCCGACGGCCATTTACCTGTCGGGCAAGCTGGCGCCGGAGCTGCTGGGGGCCATTGCGGTGGCGGCGTACTCGTATATGGCGCTGGTGCCGTTAATCCAGCCGCCGATTATGAAGGCGCTGACCACGGAGACGGAGCGGAAAATCCGCATGGTGCAGCTGCGCACCATCAGCAAGCGGGAAAAAATCCTCTTCCCGGTGGTGCTGCTCATGCTGGTGGCCCTGCTGCTGCCGGACGCCGCGCCGCTGCTGGGGATGTTCTGCTTTGGCAACCTGATGCGCGAAAGCGGCGTGGTGGAGCGTCTGAGCGACACGGTACAGAACGGGCTGATTAATATCGTCACCATTTTCCTGGGGCTTTCCGTTGGCGCCAAGCTGGTGGCGGACAAGTTCCTGCAGCCGCAGACGCTGGGCATTCTGCTGCTGGGGGTGATTGCCTTTGGTATCGGGACGGCGGCCGGGGTGCTGATGGCGAAGCTGCTGAACCTGTGCAGTAAGAACAAAATCAACCCGCTTATCGGTTCGGCGGGGGTGTCGGCGGTGCCGATGGCTGCACGGGTGTCGAACAAAGTGGGGCTGGAATCGGACCCGCAGAACTTCCTGCTGATGCACGCGATGGGCCCGAACGTGGCCGGGGTGATTGGCTCGGCGATAGCCGCGGGCGTGATGCTCAAGTACGTGCTGGCAATGTAATCCAATCTAATCGGGAGCAGTGATTCTGCTCCCGCAAAATGAGGACACAGTAATGAGTGAAATGGTTGCGTTTCGGCAAGGTACATCCATGCCATCCAGAGAAACCATCTTGCGTTATGTTGTTGAGACGGTGAATCAGATAACTGAGCTTGAGCCAGCGCTGCATTTGCTGCCGTGGTCTGGCGTCAACTCAGCAATATATGAGCAACGTTTTGCACAGTGTTACGACGAGGGGCTTTGTGCCGCACAGACGTCGGCACCGAATGTTCCGCAGGGGATTCTGCCATCAACCGATTGGGCTCAGGGGATCGGGTTACTCTGTTTTGCCGCAGGGTATATGAGCGCAGGCGAGCGGCCATTAACACACAATCAGTTATGCGATTTCGTCAAACAGGCGGCTGTTGGTTTATCGCCGATTGAGGAGGAAGCGGCGAGCGGTTTCTCGACGGTACGTAGTATTGCATTACCCGTATTCAGGCGATTACAACGCGATGGTCACGCGTCTCGGATCCTGCTGTTACAAACGTTGCTGCATCTGGTCGCCTGGAAAAGCGCATCGCAGTATGCGCGTCAACAGGCGCAACGACTGCTCTGGATGGGTGGCATTCTGGGGGAAGGGGGCGAGTCTGGCTTATTGGCACTCGATAAGGCGCTGCGTGAAGAGGCCGTCGGGGAGAAAAGTCTCCCCGCTCTGCTGATCTTCACGAGTTTCCTGGCGCATTTTCCGGCAGGGCCAGTCTTTATTGACTAGCCGTCGAACGACGCGGGCAAAAGCAGCGTCGTTTTAGTTCGACGCCGGGTATTCCTGCACTGTCACCTGGAACGTGAGCTGCTTATCATCCCGCATTACCACGACCGGAATGACGGAGCCCGGGCGGATTTCCGCCACCTGATCCATCGTCTCCAGCGCGGACACGGCGGGTTTATTATTGACCGAAATAATCAAATCATTAACCTGAATACCGGCAAGCGCGGCGGGGCCGTTTGGCGTCACTTCATTAACGACAATGCCCTGAATCGGGTCCATGCCGCTACCCTGCTGCGCGTGCAGCGGCGCGATTTCTCGTCCGCCAATACCGATATAGCCGCGAATCACGCGACCGTCGCGGATAAGCTTATCCATAATTTTCGTGGCTAGCTGGAAAGGAATCGCAAAACCAAGGCCTTCCGGCGTTTCGCCATCGTTACTCTTATCAAAAGAGAGGGTGTTGATCCCCATCAGTTCGCCTAACGAGTTGACCAGCGCGCCGCCGGAATTACCGTGGTTAATCGAGGCGTCGGTCTGGAGAAAATTCTGTCGCCCCGTCGGGTTCAGGCCGATACGACCCGTTGCGCTGATGATCCCCTGGGTGATGGTCTGTCCCAGATTATATGGGTTGCCGATAGCCAGTACGACGTCGCCAATATGCGGTGTACGCTTTGTATTAATCGGGATGGTAGGCAGCCCGCCAGTGGCGTTGATCTTCAGCACCGCCAGATCGGTAAGCGAATCGGAGCCAACCAGTAGCGCTTCAAAGACGCGGCCATCCTGTAGCGCGACGATAATCTGATCGGCATCGTTAATCACGTGCTTGTTGGTAATAATATAACCGCGTTGATCCATGATCACGCCGGAACCCAGCGTGCGGATCTCCAGTTGATTATGCGCGGTACTGTTCATACTGCGGTTATAGACGTTGACGACGGCAGGCGCGGCGCGGCGAACCGCAAAATTATAACTGGCTGGCGTCTCATCGGTACTGTCGAATTGCGGGACGGCGATAGGATTAATTTTGCGCAAAGAAGGCATGACGGCCAACAGAATAGCGCCGACAATTAAACCTATTGCGACCGAACGTAAGAGCTTCACAAACATGATGGAGGCGTCGTTAAAAAAGGGAACGGCAGCAGCATACCATGAGTTAACCGGACATCACATCGCAGGCTGATGCCCGGTTTAAGACAGGATTAGCGCAGCAATAGATAAATGTTCTCGTTGCCGCGTACTACCTGAAGAGCAATGATGGACGGTTTTGCCGCCATCACTTTGCGCATTTCGGCGATAGAACTGATACGATCGCGGTTAACGCCGATGATAACATCATCTTTTTGCAAACCGGCCTGCGCGGCAGGACTGCTTTTTTCGACGCTATCAACCTTAACGCCTTTCGTCCCGTCTTTCAGCTGGTCGTCGCTCAACGTCGCGCCTTGCAACGCCGGGGCGATCATTTCGGCGCTGGCGGAAGAAGAGGTATTGGAATCCAGCGTGACTTCCACCTCCAGCGGCTTACCATCGCGCAGCAGGCCCAGCTTCACTTTCGTGCCCGGTTCGGTGGTGGCGATACGTGAACGCAGTTCGGCAAAGCTATTCAGCGGCTTACCGTTAAGACTGATAATCACGTCTCCGGATTTCACCCCGGCCTTCGCCGAACCTGAATTGGGTAAAACCTCGCTGACAAAAGCGCCACGCTGAACGTTCAGTTTGAATGCCTTGGCGATATCAGCGGTCATTTCAGTGCCTTTAATTCCCAGCAATCCGCGTTTGATTTCGCCGAACTGAATCAACTGCTGCGCCAGCGTCTGCGCCATATTGGAAGGAATAGCAAAGCCAATGCCGATACTCCCGCCACCTGGCGCGAGGATCGCGGTATTAATCCCGATCAGCTCGCCGTTCAGGTTAAGCAGCGCACCGCCGGAGTTGCCGCGGTTAATAGAGGCATCGGTTTGAATAAAGTTCTCAAGCCCTTCCAGATTAAGCCCGCTGCGTCCCAGCGCTGAAATAATCCCGGAGGTGGCGGTTTGCCCAAGACCAAACGGATTACCGACCGCTACGGCGAAATCGCCGACGCGGAGTTTGTCGGAATCGGCGATGGCAATTTGCGTTAACTTGCTGGGGTTCTGAATTTGTAACAGAGCGATATCGCTCTGGTCGTCGCCGCCGATCAGCTTCGCGTCGAATTCGCGTCCGTCATTCAGTTGAATACTGATCTTCTGTGCCTGATTAATCACATGATTATTGGTTAATACATAGCCTTTCGCGGCATCGATAATCACCCCCGAACCGAGTCCTTCAAACGGCTGGGACGGCTGGTCTGGCAGATCCTCGCCAAAGAATTTTTTAAACTCCTCCGGCACTTTTTGGCTCTGGGCGGCGGTTCCCTCGACTTTTACGCTGACGACAGCAGGCAGCACTTTCTCCAGCATAGGGGCAAGGCTTGGCAGCGTCGCCTGGCCTGGCACCTGGCCTGGTATCGATGCAAGGGCTGGAAACGGCGCCGAAAGAGTTAACCCGACACTTAACGCTAATGCACTTAACAGCTGGGTGTGTTTTTTCATGGATGCTGCTCTCGTACCTTGGATGAACGGATAGACAATTCAAAACAGATTGATGTTATTGAATTTTCAGCCTGGTAACAATGATAATAGCTGGGACAGGAAAGATAGAGAGAGGGCGCAAGCGATGCGCCCGATAAATTTCTTAACGGCGTGCGATTAATCGCGCTTTGCGCCGCTACGTAACAGGCCAGACGCGCCTTCAGAATAATCACGTGGCATTTGTACTGGCGCCTGATCGTTGCTCGCCTCAGACTCCGCCAGACGGTTACGGAACGGATTCGACTCCGCAGACATTTCCGGCAGCAGGCTGCTGGAGCTTTTCGCCATATGCTGATACAGCTGGCGGTAATCATGCGCCATGGTATCCAGCAGTTCCGCGCTGCGGGCAAAGTGGCTAACCAGCTCTTCACGGTACTCTTCCAGCTCAGCTTTGTTTTTTTCCAGTTCGTACTGCAATGCCTGCTGTTGACGTAACTTACGATTACCAAAACGCATGGCCACGGCACCAATGATGATACCGACGACTAATCCAATTAGCGCATATTCCCAGGTCATGAACATCTCCCGTTGTCTTATGTTTCCGTAGGGTGTTGGCTCCAGGCTCCATGCCCGCGCCTGATTATGCCACTATAACCGCTAATTCCGTAGAAGTGGAATCCCGACAGCATATCGCGTAGTGTAGAACGGCCTTTTTTTCGTCAGCCGTGAACGACGGCACATCGATTTTCAAGGAATAACAATAACATTATGCAAAGCCTTTCCCCTACATCGCGTTATCTCCAGGCACTCAACGAAGGCACCCATCAGCCTGACGACGTACAGAAAGAGGCGGTCGACCGTCTGGAAACCCTTTATCAGGCGCTCACCGCGAAAAAATCGTCGGCTACGCTACCCGGCGGTCTGATAGCGCGACTGGGGAAATTATTAGGCAAAAACGAACCGGACGCGCAAATACCGGTTCGCGGGCTGTATATGTGGGGGGGCGTGGGGCGCGGCAAAACATGGCTCATGGATCTCTTCTACCACAGCCTGCCGGGCGAGCGAAAACTACGTCTGCATTTTCATCGGTTTATGCTGCGCGTGCATGAAGAACTTACCGCGTTACAGGGACAGATCGATCCGTTAGACATTATTGCCGATCGGTTTAAAACCGAGACGGACGTACTGTGTTTCGATGAGTTTTTCGTCACCGATATTACCGACGCCATGCTGCTGGGCGGTTTAATGAAAGCGCTTTTTGCACGCGGCATTACGCTGGTCGCGACCTCCAATATTCCGCCGGATGAACTCTACCGCAACGGTTTGCAACGCGCCCGCTTCCTGCCGGCTATCGATGCCATTAAACAGCACTGCGACATTATGAATGTGGACGCCGGCGTCGATTACCGACTGCGGACGCTGACGCAGGCCCATTTATGGCTAACGCCGCTTAATGATGAAACCCGGCGGCAAATGGATAAACTGTGGCTGGCGTTAGCGGGGGCCGCGCGCGAGCACGCTCCGACGCTGGAAATCAATCATCGCCCTTTATCCACCCTGGGCGTTGAAAACCAAACGCTAGCGGTCTCTTTCGCTACGCTGTGCGTCGAGGCCCGCAGCCAGCATGATTACATTGCGCTCTCAAGGTTATTTCACACGGTTCTGCTGTTTGACGTGCCTGTCATGACGCCGCTGATGGAGAACGAAGCGCGCCGCTTTATTGCGCTGGTGGATGAGTTTTACGAGCGCCACGTTAAGCTGGTGGTCAGCGCCGCCGCGCCGTTATATGAGATTTATCAGGGGGAGCGCCTCAAGTTTGAATTTCAGCGCTGTCTGTCACGCCTGCAAGAGATGCAGAGTGCGGAGTATCTCAAGCGGGAGCATATGCCGTAAGCCGGACAAGCGCAGCGCCCCGGCATTGTGCGGTATCATATCTGTGCAACCTCCCCTACCGGAGGGTGAACCAGGCCTGAATAAAACCCGCGGCAAATCGCAAAAAGGGGTCGATCTTTGACCTGGACTTCTCTATAATCCTGCGACCCCACGTTACAAGAGAGTTTTTTCCCAAACTTTCTCTGTGCCGGCCAAACATATCCGAGGGGGTAGGTTTACCGGACTTTGTCGTGTGAACCTCAACTATTTAAAACGTTTGGGTGTTCACCAACGTGTAACTTATTTATTTGGGTAAGCTTTTAATGAAAACTTTTACAGCTAAACCAGAAACCGTAAAACGGCTTTAGCCAGTGCTTGCAGAATAGCGTCATCGCTGAGCACGCGAGTCAGTTGGCGCAAAATCTCAAGATGTTCATTGGAGCGCGCGGCAATTCCGGTGACCAGATACGCGGTATTGCCGTCACCCCAGTCAACGCCGTGGCGAAAAACGATTACCTTTACACCGGTTTGTAATACCGCATCGCGAGATTCTGGCGTACCGTGTGGGATCGCGATTCCATTTCCCAGATAAGTGGTAATCTGTGCTTCGCGATCCTACATGCCGCGTAAATAGTCAGGCGTGGTATTGCCAGCCGCAGATAACTTTTCCACCACACGGTGCAGAGCGGTGACTTTATCGAGGCGCTCATCGCTGATAAAAATATCGTGTTCACAGAGCTGCATTCTGACCTCCAGCCTTTGCTACAGGAGTTGTGTTGACTGAATTTTTGCGCACAGCCCACAATCTCCATAGGCCAAGCATCACCGCACCACATGCAGAGCCCGCAAGGATACATAACACCCAGACCAGCGGCTGACTCACCAAAGGTAAAATTAAGAAGCCGCCGTGAGGAGCCGGAACCTGAATACGCAAGCTGTAGCTAAGTACTGCGGAAATGCTGGAAGCAATCATCATCATCGGGATGACACGCAAAGGATCTTTCGCTGCGAAAGGAATCGCGCCTTCAGTGATGTGTGTACAACCGAGGATATAGTTAACCATGCCTGCGGCACGTTCTTCCTCGCTAAAACCTTTTGGAAAGAAGGTGGTCGCCAGAGCAATTACCAGTGGTGGAGTAATACATGCGGCAGACACACCAGCCATAAAGTAGAAGTTGCCTTGGCCCAGTAAAAGCGTGCCGGTGACATAAGCGGCTTTGTTTACCGGGCCGCCAAAGTCAAAGGAGCACATTGCACCCACCACAATACCCAGCAATATTGGATTCGCTTCCTGTAGCGATGCCAGCCAGTTCATCATGCTATTATTGATAGCTGCGACAGGTTGCCCAAGCAGCGACATCAACACGCCAATAACCAGTACGCCAATGAGCGGCATAATAAAAATCGATTTCAGGCCTTCATACTGACGCGGTAAGCCTTCGAGTCGATTCTTTACCCATAACATCAGGTAACCGGCGGCGAATCCGGCAATTATCCCACCAAGAAATCCTGCGCCGGTAGCATTTGCCAGTAAGCCGCCGACAAATCCAGCCACCATCCCTGGTCTGCCAGAAATAGAGAATGCAATATAAGCGGTAAAGACCGGAACCATAATCGAAAAGGCTTGCTGACCGATTTTCATTAGCATTGCGGCGGTTGCATTGTATTCAGCTGAATTAGGATCAGCGGAATAAATCCCCCATAAAAACGACACCGCAATTAATATGCCTCCGGCAACTACAAAAGGTAGCATATTTGAAACACCACTCATCAGGTGCTTATAAATTTGTCGCCCCAGTGATTCTTTTTCGATAATTTCCGTGCTGGTGGTTGATTCGCCTTTACGTATTGGGGCTTCACCATTAATAACTTTGTTAATCAGCTCCGCAGGATGATGGATTGCTTCTTTTACCGGTACTTCAATAACCGGTAAACCATTAAAGCGATCAGGTAAGACATCTTTATCCGCCGCAATAATGACTCCGGCAATATCTACCAGATCAGCAGGTTGAATAGCATTTTCAACGCCACTGGCACCATTGGTTTCAACTTTTATTTCAACAGATAATTTTTTCGCGGCATTTTTTAAGGCTTCTTCAGCCATAAATGTATGCGCAATACCGGTAGGGCAGCCGGTCACTGCAATGATCTTTTTCATAAGCAGACCTTATATTGTAATTTAACCTACAGCTTTCTGACGTGGATTTGCGAAAGTAAGGTTTCTATTGCCGCAAGTTGGCCTAGTCCGGCAGAACTTGCGACATCAGCTCCTGTTGCACTGGCAAGAGATAAGGCATATTCCACTTCTCCTGTAGATAACCACTGGCTGAGAAAGGCGGCCAGTGCAGCATCGCCTGCACAGGCGGAGCTCACCAAATCAACCGTTGGCGCGCTACAAAACCAGTAATCAATCCCATTGGAGAAATACATTCCTTTAGCGCCAAGGGTTAGCAGAACATTTTGTGCACCAAGTGCATGTAAAGTGGTTAGAGTATTTTTCGCATCATTGTCGTCAGAGACAGTTAAACCGAATATTGCTTTAACCTCTTCATCATTTGGTTTAATTAATAACGGTTTGAACTCCAGTAACTGACGTAATGACGGATGACTAATATCTAAAATTACGCCGATATTTTTTTGCTGACAAATATGCATGATTTCTGCGTAAAAGCGGCTTTCAATACCTTGTGGCAGGCTGCCGCTTATCACCAGATAGTCTGCATCGGGCAGTTGCGAAATAATCGTGATAATTTGTTGTTTACATTCATCTGGAATATATGAGCCAGGGTTGACCAGTTTATATTCCTGCTTACCGTCATGAATGAAAATATTAATCCGCGTGGGTTCTTCTACCCATGCTGGTGTGACTGGCATTTTTCGGGTACGCAGGCTTTCTACAATATAATGCCCGGTGAAACCACCAAAAATGCCTAATATATGCGCAGGTATTTGAAAGTGATCCAGAACCAGCGCAACATTTACCCCTTTACCATTTGGGCAAAACTCGGTGTGGTGAGTGCGATTGACAATATTTGGCTGTAAAGGATCGCTAAATATATTCATATCAATCGCGCTATTAAGTGTTAGCGTGTAGATCACAGGCGATTCCTCACAGTTGCCCTTCACAGCCGCAAACATGAATTACTTTGCGTACCACCTCTTTCATCGCCTGTTTTGCTGGTTGCATATAGTGGCGGGGATCATTGGCTTTCGGGTTTTGTAGGAAATACTCTTTTAAGGCGTCGGAGAAGGCGATTTTCAGTTCGGTGGCAACATTGACTTTGCATACCCCAAGGCTGATGGCCTGGCGAATATCGCTTTCCGGCAAACCAGATGCCCCATGCAATACCAGAGGGATATCCACCAGAGCGCGTATTTCTGCCAGTCGCTCAAAATCAAGTTTAGGTTCAGCGGCATACATGCCGTGTGCCGTGCCGATAGCAACCGCCAGCGAATCAATGCCGGTGCGCGCCACAAACTCACGTGCTTGCTGTGGATTGGTGTAAAGGGCATCTTTGCTGTCTACCACTAAATCATCTTCGATCCCACCAAGGCGGCCCAGTTCTGCCTCCACGCTGGTGTCGTAGCGATGGCAAAAATCGACCACGCTTTTCACCAGCGCCACATTCTCTTCAAAGGGAAAGTGGGAACCATCGATCATGACTGAACGGATCCCTGCCATAACTTTGCTTTCAATATCGGCTAACGATTCATGATGATCCAGATGAATGGCCAGTGGCAGATTGTATTCACGAGCCAGATCGCCCGCGATCGCCACAATGTTACCCATTCCGGCATAGCTAAACGTGCCTGGTGTTCCGGCAACGATCAGCGGTGAGCGCATTTCTGCGGCGGTTTCTACCACCACCTGCAAGGTTTCCAGGTTATGGATGTTAAAGGCTGGCACGGCATAGCCTGCATGCTGGGCCTTCTGGAGCATATTTTTACTGGAAATAATGAACATAGTGGTCTCCGTTTATAACTTTCGAAATTAAAGTTTAAAATAAAAATAACCTTCGTTTTGAAAGTAATGTAACGATCATTGCCACACATGATTGTGATCATCAACACAAAAGCAGGATAATTTTTCTTAAATGAAAGAAAAAGTGTGGATTTAAATTTTGTTTTGTAAGTAAATGGAAGATATGAAAATTCTATAATTACTTGATTTTATTGTGATGTTTTCCATTGAGCATTCGGTGACGTGGTGCAAAATTGACATCCCCTGTCAGAAGTTTAAAAATGAAAGTTAAAGCACGGGATAACTTCCCGACGAAGCGGAAAAAAAGGGTATGTTGTGGCAAAACCATCTACCAGCCTGTTGAAAAGGCGTCTGGACATTGCCGAAATCGTCCGTAAAAACGGCGAAATAAAAGTAGACGATTTGGCTGAAATGTTATCGGTTTCAGGGGTAACGATCCGTAATGATCTCAATTACCTGGAGCAGCAAGGCTATCTGAAACGCTCCTTTGGCGGAGCGATTTACACGGCCCAACCCGTCAGAGCAGCGGTAAGCCATGAAGTGGTGCAGTCGCAGGCGTTAGAGCATAGCGTAGAGCTTGAACTGGCTAAGCAAGTTGCCCGTCTGGTCTGCGACGACGATACCGTGTTTCTGGGGGCCGGAGAGGTGTTGCGTAAAGCGCTTCCTTTCCTGGGCGATTATCGGGATCTGTGCCTTATCATCAACGATCTTAGCCATGTTGCACCGGCCCGTGATTATATCGATGGTGAAATTGTGTTGTTGGGCGGTGTACTGGGGCATAGTGGTCAGGCGTTGGGGGGCGAAATCGCCATCCAATCTTTGCAACAATTTCAACCGTCATGTTGTCTGGTGATGGTGGACCATATCAGCGAGGATGGCACGCTCAACGTGAAAAACGAAAGTGCAGCTGCTTTGCTAAGTGAATGCCTGCGCCTTAGTGGACAGAGTATTGCCGTGGTGGCGCAGCGTCCGATTCATGATGTGGCGCGTTATCCGGTAGGAAAACTGAATACGCTGAGCGCGATTATTACGCCACAGATTGTCGCCGCTGAGTACCACTCACGGTTTCTGGCCGACGGCTTAACCAACAGCTATACCAATAACGAATGTCTGACCTGGATAAACCCGACCCTGCATCAGGCAAGATGAAGGACAACGCATGAACATAACAATCGCAACATTGGGTGAATTGCTCGTCGAGTTTCTGGCAAAAAAAGAGAACCAGGGATTTTCCTCACCGGGGGAATTTTGGGGGCCGTATCCCAGTGGGGCGCCTGCCATATTTGCCGATCAGGTTGCTAAACTTGGTTTTCGTTCATTGTTGTTTAGCTGTGTTGGCAACGATGCCTTTGGCGTTATGAATATTACCCGATTGTCGCGCGATGGCGTAAATGTACAGGGAATTTCCGTACTGCCGAACGCCACAACAGGTAGTGCTTTTGTCAGCTACCGAAGCCAGGCCCAGCGAGATTTTATTTTCAACATGCCGGACAGTGCGTGCGGTTTGCTGAGTGCCGACCACCTTGATGAAACATTACTCAGGCAATATCGCCACTTTCATATTATGGGATCGTCATTATTTTCCTTTCGTTTGATCGATGCCGTACGCAAGGCGATTAGCATTGTAAAAGAAAATGGTGGCACAATTTCTTTCGATCCTAATATCCGTAAAGAGATGCTAAAGATCCGCGAAATGTCGCAGGCCTTTGAATATATTCTTGATTACACGGATTTCTTCCTGCCAAGCGATGGCGAACTGGATTATTTCGGCCTGAGCAAATCCCGCGATGAAGAGAAAATTGTCGCAAGGCTTCACAAGCGTGGAATTGCCCATGTCATCATTAAACGTGGCGCCCGTGGAGCCAGTTACTATTCAAAAGACGAACAACATCATGTGGCTGGGTATCCGGTGAAGGTGGTTGATCCTACAGGCGCTGGCGATTGCTTTGGCGCAACCTTTGTCAGCCTGTTTCTTGCGGGATATTCCGTACCCGAT
>NZ_JBKFRY010000008.1:0-203873 GCF_046569105.1 Salmonella sp. 741265073_HBA
GAAGCCTGACGAGGATGAGAACCTCCGGGGGCAAGAGGTTCGACTCGAGCGAAGCGAGAGAACGCCAAGGCTACTGGCAAAGTTTATCGACCCGCTTGAAGAGCAGCGCGGCAGCCAGGAGAAAGTCCGCCGCGTCAGGATGAATACGTTTAAAAATGTCGCCGCAAACTGGTATGAAATGAAAAAAGCGGTGGGGCTGAAACCCCATACGTTGCAGGATATCTGGAACTCGTTAAACCGGTATGTGTTTCCCCATATCGGAGAGATCAACATTGATGAACTCACGGCACAGCAGGTTATTGCAGCGCTGGAGCCTTGTCGCGCAGACGGTAAGCTGGAAACCGTAAAGCGAATGACGCAGCGGAGTGAACCGGCGTCACTTTGTGCATCAGGCGCATCCAAAGTGACGCCCCGGCCAGATACACTGGCGTTTGTCGGGCGAATTCCGGCGTTTTGGGCGCAGGTGAAGCAGATTAATTGTTGCTGGCATCTGTCACCGTTTTAGAGCAGACATACTTGAAAACTTCAAGTTCGCACAATCGTAGCTTTCGGCAGCTGCCCTTTTTCAGGCATCGCCTGAAGGCTCTTTTGCAGTCCCGGGACTGCGTCAGTTGCTGTAAACATAGCATTCAGGATGCAATGGTCAAGCAATTGTTTATTGTAATATTTTGATAATTAATGGTTTTATCATTCATGCGAGAGCATGATGTATTATGCGTTTTGAGACGGATACTGAAATTTTGGATGCGCCGCAGGCGTTTGTATTGATAATACAATTAACTATTCGCTCAGGTTGTCCTTCTCTCTTCCTGGATTGTTAAATTAAACAGGTGCCGACCCGATTATGTTTCCTGTCAGTGATTTGCTGGATTTACAAACACTTTCTGAATCAGTTGAACTGGAGTTTAAGCTGGCGCAGGGAGCGGATGGTAAAGGTAAGCTGCCGGAGGATTTCTGGCGAACATACAGCGCGATGGCGAATACCCGTGGTGGCTATGTCGTGCTGGGCGTCAGAGAAAAGAAAGGGAATTTTATCGTTGAGGGGATCGGCGATATTGCTACTGTTATGAAGCAACTGTTTGATATTGCCAATAACAAGAAAAAAGTAAATGTCAATTTACTGACCGATCAATCGGTACAGGTCATTAATCTTGATAATAAAATGGTCATTGTCATTGAGATCCCCATAGCAAGACGTGAGCAAAAACCGGTCTATCTTAATAACCAGCCGATGACGGAAACATACATCCGTCGCCATGAAGGGGACTGCCACTGTTCTGAAGAGCAAATCAAAAGAATGCTCGCGGAGCAGGTCGAGGATAGTCGTGATGACCGGATCCTGGCAGGGTTTGATTTCAGCGATATCGATCAGGACAGTTTGCGTGCTTACCGTAACCTCTTTGCGGTTGCGAAGCCTCAGCATCCCTGGCTGGAGCTGGATATCATCGATTTATTCAGGAACATTGGTGGCTGGCGAAAAAACCGCCAGAGCGGGGAAGAAGGCATCACTCTTGCGGGTATCCTGATGTTTGGTACCTGGAATGCTATTCAGGATGCGGTTCCAAACTATTTTGTTGATTATCGTGAGCGGGATGACACGCAACCGGATTCCCGCTGGATCGACCGCATCTATCCGGATGGTTCATGGTCAGGCAATATTTTCGATTTTTATCGCCGGACATATCGAAAGCTCATTTCCGACCTTAAGGTGCCTTTTGAATTGCAGGATGGCATTCGGCTGGATGAAACCAAGGTTCATGAAGCTATCCGCGAGGCGCTTGTTAATACTCTGGTGCATGCTGATTACACGGGCCGAAGCTCTATCCTGGTCGTCAGGCGGCCGGATCTTTTTGGCTTCCGTAATCCTGGGCTGATGCGGATACCGCCGGAAATTGCAGTGAAGGGCGGGGAAAGCGATTGCCGTAACCGCCGTATGCACCAGATGTTCTTAATGATTGGCGCAGGTGAACGTGCAGGATCTGGTGTGCCCAAAATCATGAGCGGTTGGAAATGGGCGAACTGGCGCACACCAAAATTGTATGAGAAAACAGAGCCTTCTGAACAAACACTGCTTGAGCTGTCGACGGTAAGTCTTGTATCACAGGAGGTGACTGAGCGGCTTGATAATTTATTTGGTCAACGTTTTCATCTGCTTGATGATCTCGAACGAATGATCGTTATCACAGCGGCGACAGAAGGTTGGGTAAACCATGAGAGAGCATGTCAGCTCACAAGCAGACATTCCCGTGATGTTACCCTGGCATTTCCAAAGTTAGTGGATAAGGGCTTTCTTGTCGCCAGTGGTGAAAAGCGAGATAAATCATACAGCTTACCTGGAATGGAGTTGCCGTCTCCGGAAGAAGTTTTCGCTAATGCGTTAAGCTCTACATCGAACTTAACGCATAACGCACAGGACTTAACGCATAGTGACATCAGCTTAACGCATAGCGCTCCTGACTTAGGGGATAGTCATCAGGGAAGAGATGAACACGGCAGATTTATCAGTCACTTGCTAGATAAACCGTTTATTGATGATCTTGACGAACTGAGCGATGGATTTCGGGATGTACTTGAAGCATTAGCTGCGCCATCGCGGGAGCACCGTCGGCTGGAAGCCGGGGTAATGAAGGCGCTGCTTGTCCAGTTGTGCGATGGGCACTATTTATCTGTCGCGGTAATGGAAATATTGTTGGGACGTAAGGCGCAGAGTATTCGCCAGAATTACTTAAAACCTATGGTGGATTCAAAGCAACTGAAGCTGGCGTTTCCTAACAAGCCGAATTCACCAAGACAGGGGTATACGCTATCTTAGTAGGCTTCTGGCTGTTGGGCCGCTCTCTGAGCGGCTTTTTTGCGTCTGTAGCTCAGCTATCTTCTACGCGTTTTATCGCGAAGTGGACGCTCGCACCACCAGTTCAGGCATGATCCCGTCGCTGTGACTGACCTTCTTGCCCGCCAGCAAATCAAATAATAGCGTGATTGCCTGTCGCGCCACCTCATCAAGATGCATATTCACTGCCGTCAGCGGCGGCAGCGATTCGCGCGCGCGGATACCATCATAGCGGGTGACCACGCGCATCCGCTCCGGGATAGCGACTGCCTGTTCCTGAAAAGCGCGTACCGCGCCGCTGGCAAAGGTGTCGATCAGCACCAGCACGCCGTCAACGTCGGGATGTGCCTGTAATAGCTGCTGCGCGGCCTGGTAGCCGGCATTTTCACCCTCGCTTTCATTGAGAGAGTAGACGACGGGGTCCTGGCGCCCCGCGCACCAGCGCTGGTAAGCCGCTTCGCTCTCCAGAACTGATGTTCGCCGTGTGTTACCGACAAATAACGCACATTTGCTGGCGCCGGAGGCCTCCAGATGAGCGAGCAGAAGCTGTGCTGTTGCCGCCGAGTGCAGCTCCACCCACGGCACAGGCGTGTCGGTGCCCGGCGTGCGGCCAATGGTGACGCAGGGAATGCCCGCTTGCGCCAGCGCCTGGAGCTGCGGGTCGCTCTCCGCCGGCTCAATCAGGATCGCCGCGTCAAAGCTGACGGCATCCAGTGGATTTGCCCCCGGCGGCACCAGAATCAGCGCATGCTGTTTTTCCAGCGCCATCATCGCGGACGTTAACGCCACCTCCATCATAAATCCCAGTCGTGATGCGCCGGAGGCAATCGCCAGCGGCACCGAAGAGAGCAAGGCAATGGTATTGGTTTTGCCGGTTCGCAACTGGCGGGCGCGAATATTCGGCGTGTAGTTGAGCGCAACAATGGCCTCTTCAATACGCCGTCGCGTCTGCGGCTCGACAAAGCGGGTGTTGTGCAAGGCATTGGATACCGTCCCTGGCGACACGCCTGCATGGCGGGCAACATCAATCAACTTTGCGCGTTTTTTATTTTGAACAGCCATCTGCTTCCTGACCTGCGAAAATTTGCGCACAGGGTAGCATATTTACCAGACGGTAACGTTTGCTTTTTTTTCAGTGAGGATAGTAAAAAACTCTTCATTAAAACGTTTTAATGGGGTATTTTGGCGCAAATTTATTCCTCAGGAGGCGATGTGGCACACTTAACTCAGGACTCGACTTTCACCCTTGGACGCCGTCCGGCGGGCCTTATCTACGCTGATAATGCGAAGAGCTTTGGCGGCTATACGCTTTTTGCGCCGCAAACCGCCGAAGGGCGGGTTTACCTGGTGGACGAGCAGGGCGAAGTCGCGCATCAGTGGCAGCTTCCGGTTCGCGCCGGGCGTGATGCGGTGCTGCTGCCGAACGGTAATCTGGGTTATAACGGCAGCCACCGCACTTCAGCGAACCTCTATCCGGCGTGGGATCTCTGGCACGGCGGCGACTTCTACGAAGTGACGCCGGATAACGAAATCGTCTGGCATTACGAAGATATTTACCATCACCACGATGCGCAGTGGCTGGAAAACGGTAACCTGCTGTATACCGCCGCGTCGCCGTTACCTGCCGATATCGCCGCCCGTGTTACCGGCGGCGACCCGCGCCGCGATGCGCCGGACGGCGTGATTCAGAGCGACGTCGTCAAAGAGGTCAATCGCGACGGTGAAGTGGTCTGGGAATGGCGTGCCTGGGAGCATTTGAATCCGGAAGATTTCCCGATTCATGATATTTTCGACCGCCGCCACTGGCCGATGATTAACGGCCTGTCCGTCACCCGTGATGGCCTGGTACTGATGAGCCTGCGTACCACTTCCGGCGTCATTGCCGTGGATAAAGAGAGCGGGAAGGTTATCTGGCATGCAGGGCCGGAAGTGGTAGCGCAGCAGCACACGCCGGTTGAGATGGAGAACGGGTCGATTCTGGTTTTCGATAACGGCAACCTGCGTCCCGGCGTCACCTCGCCGCATTCCACGGTGCTGGAGTTCGATCCGCAGACCAAAGCGATTACCTGGCAGTATCGCGATATCTTCCCGCCGGCGTTTTTCTCGCCGTATATGGGGAGCGCGCAGCGGCTGGCGAACGGCAACACCTTTATCTGTGAATCGGCGTTTGGCCGCCTGTTTGAAGTTACTCCGGAAGGCGAAACGGTATGGGAATATATCATTCCGTTCTTTAATGAATATCCGGAGCACCTCAGTAAAGGCATTATTCCTGGAAAACAGAACAGCGCCTTCCGTGCGCATCGCTATGCCGCTGATGCCATTAGTTGGTTGAAATAATACAGACCGCCAGCCCGCGCTGGCGGTTATTTTTTTGATGTTTTATGGGAGTTAATCATGCCGCAACCTGGCCTTACTACGCCGGATAACGATGCATTACCCTGGCAAACCACCTTACTTTTGGCGCTTCAGCATGTGCTGGTCGTTGCCGCCACCCCCATTACCTCCGTCTTTCTGATCGCCAAAGCGCTCCACTTTACCGATACGGTGACCGCCTCGGTACTTAGCGCGACCTTTCTGATGTGCGGTCTGGGCGCTATTTTGCAAAGCCTGGGTGTGAAAGGGGTGGGCGCGCGTTTGCCGTTTATTATGGTACCGGGGGGCGCGCCGATTGCGATTTTCGTTGCGATCGCTTTACAGACCAATATCCAGACCGCGATTGGCGCCGTAATTCTGACCTCGCTGTTCTACTTTATCGCGTTGCCGATTTTCCGCCGCTGCCTGCACCATTTTCCCCCCTTTATCATTGGCATCATGCTGCTAATGGTGTCGATTAACCTTATTCGCCTGTACGGCGGGTTGATCATTGGCCAGCCAGGGAGCGCCGACTTCGCTCATCCAACCAGTATCATTTTATCGCTGGGGACTATCCTGATAACGCTGATTTTCGCGCTGGCGTTTAGCGGTATTTTGCGCCAGCTGGCGGTGATGTTCGGCCTTTTAGCGGGAACGCTGCTGGGAATGGCGCTGGGCAGCACCGATTTTAGCGGTGTTAGTCACGGGCCGCTGTTTAGTTTCCCACAGCTTTTGCCGTTCGGCTGGCCGATTTTTGATCTCTCCGCCTCGCTGCCGTTGCTGATTTACGCGGTCATCTCTATGGCTGAAGCAACCGGGCAAACGATTGCGACCGCGGAAATAGTCAATTCCACGCAAAATGTGCAGCAGGCGATTCCACGTACCATTCGTGGTGATGCGGTAATGTCGCTGCTGGGGGGGATTTTTGGCACCTCCTTAATTATCACCTCCGGCGAAAATATTGGGGTGGTACGCACCACTAATGTGAAATCGCGTTTCGTGACTGCGGCTGCCGGAGGATTGTTAATCCTGATTGCCATATTCGCACCGTTGGTACGTCTGGCGACCTGTCTGCCAGGTTCGGTGGTGTGCGGTACGGCGGTGATTGTCTTCAGCATTATCGGGGTTATCGGTATTGATATGATTGCGCGTGAGCCACTGCATACGCCGGGTAAAACCTACGCGCTGGCGATGGGGCTGGCCATGGGAATGCTACCTATACTGGTACCCGGCCTGTATCAGAATTTCCCGGCGGGCGTACAGATGGTCTTTGGCAACGGCATGGCAGCGGGGACGTTGACGGCGATTCTGGTGAACTCGTTGTTTAACTGGAGCGAAAAGCGCACGCAGGCTAGGGTCAAAAGTTAGTTTTTGTGATCGCGGTAGGCCGCACGACGGCCTACTTATTTACAATTTTGTGACATATTCGATGGTGTTTTTCAATGTCCGGGTAACTCTTTTTTGCACACGGCTTATGGATAACCTCAGCATTTTCGCCTGTGCGTTTTAGCGTTAGTGGTATTAATCGCTCAGATAATCAACATATCGAAAGAAATTTTTCAATTAATGTCTAATTGTTAATCACTAACTGTTGCAAAATATTAAGTGAATAACTCTGCCTTTCTGCCTATAGCACAAATTTCCCTGCTGAAAATACCCTTCTGAACTTTTTTTAATCTTTGTTTGTTAATTCTCACCGTTGTTGTAAAAGCTGGTTACCTGTATTGACGTTTTGACATTCTATTGACAGATTGTAGGGAATGAGGGGCATTTTATGGAGAATCCGCACTGCAACTCAGTCGATTATGCGAACGGAATCCCCACCTCTCACTACTGACCTGACCAGGTAAAAAACAAAAAAGGCCGGGCGGTAAAAGCCTTTGCAAAGGGCAAAACAACATACATCACAATTGGAGCAGAAGAATGAGTATTTCCTTGAAGAAGTCAGGGATGCTGAAGCTTGGTTTGAGCCTGGTGGCCATGACCGTTGCAGCAAGCGTGCAGGCCAAAACCCTGGTTTATTGTTCAGAAGGCTCGCCGGAAGGCTTTAACCCACAGCTCTTTACGTCTGGCACCACCTATGATGCCAGTTCCGTACCTATCTATAACCGTCTGGTTGAATTCAAAACCGGCACCACGGAAGTGATCCCGGGTCTTGCTGAGAAGTGGGATATCAGCGAAGACGGTAAAACCTATACGTTCCACCTACGTAAAGGGGTGAAATGGCAATCCAGCAAGGATTTCAAACCCACGCGCGAGCTGAACGCCGATGATGTCGTGTTCTCTTTTGACCGGCAGAAAAACGAGCAGAACCCGTACCATAAAGTGTCTGGCGGCAGCTACGAATACTTTGAAGGCATGGGGTTGCCGGATCTGATTAGCGAAGTGAAGAAGGTAGACGATCACACGGTGCAGTTTGTGCTGACGCGTCCGGAAGCGCCGTTCCTTGCCGATTTAGCCATGGACTTCGCCTCTATTCTTTCCAAAGAATATGCTGACAACATGCTGAAAGCCGGTACGCCGGAAAAAGTGGATCTGAACCCGGTCGGCACTGGCCCGTTCCAACTGGTGCAATATCAGAAAGACTCCCGCATTCTCTACAAAGCTTTTGACGGCTACTGGGGCACGAAGCCGCAGATCGACCGTCTGGTCTTCTCCATCACCCCTGACGCCTCTGTGCGTTACGCCAAACTGCAGAAGAACGAATGTCAGGTGATGCCGTATCCGAACCCGGCGGATATTGCGCGCATGAAAGAGGATAAAAATATCAACCTGATGGAGCAGGCCGGTCTGAACGTGGGTTATCTCTCCTATAACGTGCAGAAAAAACCGCTGGATAACGTCAAAGTTCGCCAGGCGTTGACCTATGCCGTGAATAAAGAGGCCATCATCAAAGCCGTTTATCAGGGCGCGGGCGTTGCGGCGAAAAACCTGATCCCGCCGACAATGTGGGGCTACAACGACGATATTAAAGACTACGGCTACGATCCGGAAAAAGCGAAGGCGCTGCTGAAAGAAGCCGGTCTGGAAAAAGGCTTCACCATCGATCTGTGGGCGATGCCGGTACAGCGTCCCTATAACCCGAATGCGCGTCGTATGGCGGAAATGATCCAGGCGGACTGGGCGAAGATTGGCGTTCAGGCCAAAATTGTCACCTATGAATGGGGCGAATACCTCAAGCGCGCTAAAGATGGCGAGCACCAGACGGTGATGATGGGCTGGACCGGCGATAATGGCGATCCGGATAACTTCTTCGCCACGCTGTTCAGCTGCGATGCCGCCCAGCAAGGCTCCAACTATTCAAAATGGTGCTACAAGCCGTTTGAAGACCTGATTCAGCCTGCGCGTGCGACCGATGACCACAACAAGCGTATTGAGCTCTATAAACAGGCCCAGGTTGTGATGCATGACCAGGCGCCAGCGCTGATCATCGCTCACTCCACGGTTTATGAGCCAGTGCGTAAAGAAGTTAAAGGCTATGTGGTTGATCCATTAGGCAAACATCACTTCGAAAACGTCTCTGTCGAATAATTAAAAGAGCGCTGCGCCCCGGTGTTGTGTAGGCCGGATAAGCGCAGCGCCATCCGGCGTAATGCTTTATCCGCGATGCAGTTTGCGTGGGATAAGATTTGTGAGCAATACAGACTCACGGTTCCAGGCCGTGGGTCATGAGAGAGAATTCGGGTTATGTTGCAGTTCATTCTCCGACGTTTGGGACTCGTTATCCCGACGTTTATCGGTATTACCCTTCTCACCTTTGCCTTTGTCCACATGATCCCCGGCGATCCGGTGATGATCATGGCGGGTGAGCGAGGTATTTCCCCTGAGCGTCATGCTCAACTGCTGGCTGAACTCGGTCTTGATAAACCGATGTGGCAGCAGTACCTCCATTATATCTGGGGGGTGATGCATGGCGATTTAGGCATCTCGCTGAAAAGCCGAATCCCCGTGTGGGACGAGTTTGT
This sequence comes from Salmonella sp. 741265073_HBA, assembly GCF_046569105.1. Taxonomy (NCBI): domain Bacteria; kingdom Pseudomonadati; phylum Pseudomonadota; class Gammaproteobacteria; order Enterobacterales; family Enterobacteriaceae; genus Salmonella; species Salmonella sp. 741265073_HBA. Next base: position 9,148 of record NZ_JBKFRY010000008.1, read on the forward strand.
GCCTCGCTTTAAAGCGACGCTGGAACTTGGCGTCTGCGCCATGATTTTTGCCGTCGCCGTGGGGATTCCGGTGGGCGTGCTGGCCGCAGTGAAGCGCGGTTCTATCTTCGATCACACTGCTGTTGGCCTGGCGCTGACCGGTTACTCTATGCCTATCTTCTGGTGGGGCATGATGCTGATCATGCTGGTCTCCGTCCACTGGAACCTGACGCCGGTTTCCGGGCGCGTGAGCGATATGGTGTTCCTTGATGATACCAATCCGTTGACGGGCTTTATGCTGATCGACACCGCTATCTGGGGCGAAGAGGGTAACTTTATTGATGCGCTGGCGCATATGATCCTGCCTGCGATGGTGCTCGGTACAATCCCGCTGGCCGTCATTGTGCGTATGACCCGTTCGTCGATGCTGGAAGTGCTGGGGGAGGATTACATCCGTACCGCACGCGCCAAAGGGTTGACCAGGATGCGCGTCATTATCGTCCATGCTCTGCGTAACGCCATGCTGCCAGTCGTCACCGTGATCGGCCTGCAGGTCGGGACGCTGCTGGCGGGCGCGATTCTGACAGAAACTATCTTCTCGTGGCCCGGTCTGGGGCGCTGGCTGATCGATGCGCTGCAACGCCGCGATTATCCGGTAGTGCAGGGCGGCGTGTTACTGGTAGCGACGATGATTATTCTCGTCAACCTGCTGGTAGACCTGCTGTACGGCGTGGTGAACCCGCGTATTCGGCATAAGAAGTAAGGGGCCATCATGTCACAGGTTACTGAAAATAATGTTAATGCCGCACCGGCGCCCATGACGCCATTGCGGGAGTTCTGGCACTATTTCAAACGCAATAAAGGCGCGGTCGTCGGGCTGGCGTATGTTCTCATCGTGATCCTGATTGCGGTGTTTGCCAACTTTATTGCGCCGTACAACCCGGCAGAGCAGTTCCGCGATGCGCTGCTGGCGCCGCCGGTCTGGCAGGAAGGCGGCAGTTGGGCGCATATTCTGGGAACGGATGATGTTGGTCGCGATGTCCTCTCGCGCCTGATGTATGGCGCGCGTTTGTCACTGCTGGTCGGCTGTCTGGTGGTCGTCCTGTCGCTGGTAATGGGGATTATTCTCGGCCTGGTCGCGGGCTACTTCGGCGGTCTGGTCGATAACATCATCATGCGCGTGGTCGATATTATGCTGGCCCTGCCGAGCCTGCTGCTGGCACTGGTGCTGGTGGCGATCTTCGGCCCCTCCATCGGCAACGCGGCGCTGGCGTTGACGTTTGTGGCGCTGCCGCACTATGTCCGCTTAACCCGCGCGGCGGTTCTGGTAGAGGTGAACCGCGATTATGTGACTGCCTCCCGCGTGGCGGGCGCAGGCGCAATGCGTCAGATGTTCGTCAATATTTTCCCGAACTGCCTTGCGCCGCTGATTGTTCAGGCATCGCTCGGTTTCTCTAACGCCATTCTCGATATGGCCGCCCTCGGCTTTCTTGGCATGGGCGCACAGCCGCCAACGCCGGAGTGGGGCACCATGCTCTCTGACGTATTGCAGTTCGCGCAAAGCGCCTGGTGGGTCGTGACCTTCCCGGGGCTGGCGATTCTGCTGACGGTACTGGCATTTAACCTGATGGGTGACGGTCTGCGTGACGCGCTCGATCCCAAACTGAAGCAGTAAGAGGTTCGAGATGGCGTTATTAAATGTAGATCAATTATCGGTGCACTTCGGCGACGAAGGGACACCGTTCAAAGCCGTCGACCGCATTAGCTACAGCGTGAAGCAGGGTGAGGTGGTCGGTATTGTCGGCGAGTCTGGCTCCGGCAAATCCGTCAGCTCGCTGGCGATTATGGGGCTTATCGATTACCCAGGCCGCGTGATGGCGGAAAACCTGCTCTTTAACGGACAGGATCTGAAGCGCATTTCCGAGAAGGAACGTCGCAACCTGGTGGGCGCTGAAGTGGCGATGATTTTCCAGGACCCGATGACCAGCCTCAATCCTTGCTATACCGTTGGCTTTCAGATTATGGAAGCCATCAAGGTACATCAGGGCGGGAACAAGAAAACCCGTCGTCAGCGAGCGATTGACCTGTTGAACCAGGTGGGCATTCCCGATCCGGCCTCTCGTCTGGATGTCTATCCGCACCAGCTTTCTGGCGGCATGAGTCAGCGCGTGATGATTGCGATGGCCATAGCCTGTCGACCAAAGCTGTTAATTGCTGATGAACCGACCACGGCGCTGGATGTGACCATTCAGGCGCAAATCATTGAGCTGCTGCTGGAGTTGCAGCAAAAAGAGAACATGGCGCTGGTGCTGATTACCCATGACCTGGCGCTGGTGGCGGAAGCGGCGCACAAAATTATCGTCATGTACGCCGGGCAGGTCGTCGAAACTGGCGCTGCGCAGGATATTTTCCGCGCGCCGCGTCATCCGTATACCCAGGCATTGCTACGTGCGTTACCAGAGTTTGCGCAAGATAAAGCGCGTCTGGCGTCGCTGCCGGGCGTGGTGCCGGGGAAATATGACCGACCGACGGGCTGTCTGCTTAACCCGCGCTGCCCCTACGCCACGGACAGATGTCGTGCGGAAGAACCTGCTCTCAACCAACTGGACGATGGACGTCAGTCAAAATGTCATTACCCACTCGATGATGCCGGGAGGCCCACACTATGAGCACGCATGAGGCCACCTTGCAACAGCCGCTGTTGCGGGCTATCGACCTGAAAAAACACTATCCGGTGAAGAAGGGGATCTTTTCTCCGGAACGGCTGGTAAAAGCGCTGGACGGCGTGTCGTTTAATCTCGAACGCGGTAAAACGCTGGCCGTAGTGGGGGAGTCCGGTTGTGGAAAATCCACACTGGGTCGCCTGCTGACGATGATTGAAACGCCAACCGGCGGCGAGCTTTATTACCAGGGGCAGGATCTGCTCAAACACGATCCGCACGCGCAGAAACTGCGGCGGCAGAAAATTCAGATTGTGTTTCAGAACCCCTACGGTTCCCTGAACCCACGCAAGAAAGTGGGGCAAATTCTGGAAGAGCCGTTGCTGATCAATACCAGCCTGAGTAAAGCGCAGCGTCGTGAAAAAGCGCTGGCGATGATGGCGAAGGTGGGGCTGAAAACCGAGCACTACGACCGCTATCCGCATATGTTCTCCGGCGGCCAGCGTCAGCGTATCGCTATCGCCCGCGGTCTGATGCTTGATCCGGACGTAGTGATTGCCGACGAACCGGTCTCCGCGCTCGACGTGTCGGTGCGTGCCCAGGTGCTGAACCTGATGATGGATTTGCAACAGGATATGGGGCTGTCTTATGTCTTTATCTCGCACGACCTGTCGGTGGTGGAACACATCGCCGATGAAGTGATGGTCATGTACTTAGGCCGCTGCGTGGAGAAAGGGACCAAAGAGCAGATTTTTAACAATCCACGTCATCCCTATACCCAGGCGTTACTCTCCGCCACGCCGCGGCTGAATCCGGACGATCGCCGTGAGCGGATTAAGCTGACCGGCGAGTTGCCAAGTCCGCTGAACCCGCCGCCGGGCTGCGCCTTCAACGCCCGCTGCCGCCGTCGCTTCGGACCCTGCACGCAGTTACAGCCGCAGCTTAAAGAGTACGACGGCCAGTTGGTGGCCTGCTTTGCCGTCGATCAGGATGAAAACCCGCAGAAACCGTTGAGTTAATTGCGTTTTATGCCGGATGGCGGCTGCGCCTTATCAAGCCTACACCGTACCTGTAGGCCTGGTAAGCGTAGCGCCACGGGGCATGGCTCTCCGGTACGACTTAGAGCCTATCCCATTAGGGCTATTTTACTTGCCATTTTGGTCCTGGGCAGTGCTCGCCAAAACGCGTTAGCGTTTTGAACGCCGCTTGCGGCGGCCCGAAGGGCGAGCGTAGCGAGTCAAACCTCACGTACTACGTGTACGCTCCGGTTTTTGCGCGCTGTCCGTGTCCAAACTGGCTGCGCCAATAACGCCTGGTGGGATAGGCTCTTATTCAATCAATTTTAATAACGGCGACAGGCACAACAATATTCCATATAACAGAATAAGCCAGGTTTTCAGGCCGCGTAATTTTTCCAGTTGCGCTACTTTATAAATCAGGAAAAAGGGAATAATACACGCGACAATGCCATAAAGCGGACTGCCTAACTGGAAAAAGACCAATACTGAGACGCGAAACGAAACCCAAATAACCAGAGTCACCACGATAAAGACACAGATTCCAGATGTCAGTAACAGTGGGTTGACGTTTTTGACATCCATAATACGACTCAATACATTCAGCACAATACCTTTAAGCGCTTCGTGAAAACCTAAATAAATACCAAAGAACGCGGTAAGTACGGCAAAAATATTGAGGATGGTAGAGGTAATGTGGATGATATGGCCAGGGATTACCTGAGCTGCCAGCGCAAGGGCGGAAATATTCTGCTCGAACGCTGATACCGCCTCTTCATGGCTAATCGAAAAGGTAAACGAGAACGAGAAAAAGAGAATAATGGCAATCAGCGTAATATAGCTAATGCGATGCGTGCGAATCGCCATCCGGGTGGCCAGCACACGGTCAGGCTCGCGCTTACGATAGGCGATGTTCATTGGGTTTAGCACCTGAATGAAGACCGCAGAAAAGAAGCAAAATGGGATAGTGAGCAGTACGTCGCGAAAGAAAACCGATGCGGCGGGAAAGGCGGAAATATTATCAAGATTCCAGTGTGGGATCATAGCGAAACCGAATATCAGAATGATCCCGACTTTTACCACCACCATCGGGCCGGAAACTTTAAATAATAACTTTTCCCCGCCGGAGGCAATCGCCACCAGTACGGCGAAAATCGCGACTTTATAGATAATAGACTGCGAAAGATCGGCCTCAGTAAGGCCGAAGGTTTTGATATAGGAGGCGCTATCAAACACCACCGACAGGGAGTAAATAAACACCCCGTGGATAATCATAAGAAAATAGATTACACCGAGAAAAACGCCCCAGTTTTTGCCAAGATAGTGACTGATAATATCCGTATAATCGTCACAGGTTTCGCTTTCAGATAACGTTTTTAGATAAATATCCTGCACAATATAGGTAGCGGGATAGGCGATGATAAAAGCGGTAATAAATACCCAGATCCCCTTGAGACCGATTTGCACTGGCATTAAGACGGTACCGGCGCCGATCGCCATACCGATACACAAGAGCACCCAGCCAAAATCATATTTTGTAAACGGTAATCTCGTTGAAAGCGGTGTGGTCGTAGCGTTACTGTTATTTAATGGTAATGTGTCGTCCTGCATAGAGCCCCCTGCCCAAAATATAGGCAGCTCTCTCATAAAGAATGCTGCCTATAACCAGGCTATAGTGCCTTGATACCCGATGCGGCAAACCGGTGACAGCGGTTCGCCGAGCAATCGTCAGAATGCTGCTTTTCTGCTGGCGCGTTCAAGGTCATGAATAATATCGTCGGGATCTTCAGGTCCCGCTGAAAGACGGATAAGTTCGTCGGTAATACCTGCTTTTAGCCATTCCTCTGGCGCAACAGGCGAATATGTCATAGACGCAGGATGCTGAACGAGGGTTTCGGTATCACCGGGACTGGCCGCGAGGAGGCATAATTTACAGAATTGAGCGGCTGACTGCCAGCCTCAGCAATGCTGAATGTATTCTGGCAAATAAAAGTAATCGTCTGCGAAGCGTCACGCAGATTGTACGTTAGCGCCGTGCCGGGACGGGGATTTTGCCGTAATATCAGCAGCAAGCCGGGTTTACCCGGTGAGGCGCAATGTTGCGGGGGCTTGATCCCCGGCGGCATAGGTTGCTGGATAGAGAAAACCCCCGCACGTTGACTGGTATAAACCTGGCAACCTGACGGGGGCTAACTTGAACCTCAACACATCAAGGATAGCCGCGAACGGTTGCCATTGCAACAAGGCGGCTATATGACGCTTACGCAGTTGGGCGTGGCCTTCTGGCACGATCTGGCGGCGCCGATCATTGCTGGCATTATCGCCAGTGTGATCGTCAACTGGCTACGTGACAGGAAGTAACGCGTTTTGAGCGTCTGTCCGCCGTAATGGCAACATGCGCCCGAACCAGGCCGCAGGGGAAACCTTGCGGCCTTTTTCGGTTTACTGCGGGTAAGGCACCCAGTCGCCGCCATTCAGACGAACGTAGGGCTTACCCTGGTACTGAATCACCACCGCATTAGCGTTTTCTGAAACCGGCGCGGTTTGCGGCAGATTGCTGGTCAGCTTGTTCCAGTTCACACTGTCTTCGGTAAAGAGCTTACCGTCCACGGCGCGTACGACCAGTTCGGAAATCGCCAGGTAGCTGCTCGGCTGGTTAATATCAATCGGCGCGCCCTCATGCGGGGCTTTCATGCCAAAAAATTTCACGCCCGCCGGGACGTTGGTGATGGAGGGGCTGGGAATATCGCGCAGGCCTGAGATCTGCATTCTGTCGCCCTTCAGCGCGCCGCCGTGCTCCGGTACGACGACTACCATCACCTTACGCCCGGATTTCTCCAGTTCGGTAAAGAAAGCGTCCAGTTCATCGAACAGTTTCTGCGCGCGGATTTTATAATCCGCCGTTTTGCTGACGCCGGGGAAATGGTTGCCATCGTGCAGCGGCAGCAGGTTAAAGAAAGTCGCGGAGCGGGAATTGGCTTCACGTTCTTCCCCTGCCAACCAGCGGTTCAGGACCGCCAAATCGTCATATACCGGCGAGCCGTCGAATGACAGCAGGGCGGTTGGCAGGCCGGACTGGTTCATCAGTTCGCTCTGCATACCGCCGTTTTCGCGAACTTCTTTCAGGAAGCCGCCAAATTCACCGTTATGATCCATCATCAGATGCTGAGTAAAGCCCAGTTTCGCCAGATTATCAAACAGATAACATTCGTTATCGGCTGGTTGATAAAGTCGGGTATGCGATGGTTGACCACAGCTGGCGCGCAGCAGACGAATGGCCGCCGGGCCGCTGTAAGACGTGCCGGAATTAAAGTGTTTAAACAAAATGTCAAAGTGCGACCATAGCGGATGTGACATCAAGCCTGCCGCTTCGACATCCGACCAGGAGAGCGAACAAATATTGATGACCAATAGGTCGAACGGCTGCGCATCAGGCGGAAGCTGCGCCGGGAACGTCGTTTTCCGCTTTTCTTCCGCGGCATAGAAGGTGTTCAGCCAGGCGTTCAGATTCGCGGTCGTCGGCGGCGCGGTTTGCGCAGGCATATCGCCGATGACCGGCTTATCGCCCGCTGTCGCGACGGTAGCGGCCGCATTACCGCCAGTCGTCGTCACCGTATCGGTTGGCTGGCCTGCCGGCCACAGCGTAAAAACCGGGCCGGTTAATGTCAGGACATTCAGCCATACCATGATGGCGACCACAAACACCGTGACCCGAATCCACTGTGATAAAAAAAGCCAGGCAACCAGCAGTACGAAGATGGCGCCGATCATTTGCCAGTTAATAAAACGGGCGATCAGATCGAGCAGATAACCGGAGCTGAATTCCGCCACCTGCGTCCCCTGGCTCATAATGCTTTGCGGGCCGGGCAGCCAGGTATCGTGCCAGAACAGCGCGAAGCCGACGGGAATGGCAATCCAGTGGCGCAACCGGTGAAGGCGATATTTTGGTATTGGCATGAGCAGAAACGCCATGAATACCAGATTCAGTAAAGGATGAAAATTCAGATAGCCTGCCCACAGCAGGCCAAACTTGACCAGAAAATAGAAGTTCCAGCCGGAAAGACCGCGCCAGTATTGCCAGAGCGGAGAAGGCATTGAAGGAGTTTGAGTATGCTGAGTCATTTTTTGTCTGCCTTGACTTTCGTAGCGCGGTGCAGAGTTCCGGCTGGTTTTACATAACGAGGTTTGGCAAATAGCAGCCGGGTCGTATCACTGATACGGCGTAGCGAATGACGCGCCAGATACCCCAGCGGAAAGAAAATCAGCGCGCAAAAAAGAATAATTTGCACGATATCGCTGATGGTCATCATGATGCACGCTCCGCGGTGTCGTCGAGCAATCGCAGGGGTTCAGGAATACGACGCCAGATGCGGCCATCGTGTTCGGCATTTATTACCGGGTCGGCACGTTTTGCCAGCGGTAGCGGCGTTCCCCACAGTTCCGGCGACAATAAGCGCATCTGCACCAGCTCGGCGCTGATTTGTTTATCTTCGAACCAGACCATACGATTAGAGAAAATATCGCCCGTCGGCAAAGGGAAAATATGGTTTAACGCGGTATCCAGATCGTTGACCCGGCAGAATGATAAAAACAGCACCAGACGGTTGCCGCCGATGGTCATAATATCGCCGGTTCGGCTTGGCCGACATAATGTTAACGCCTGCTCAACCCGAATGCCCGGCACCGGGCGCAGCGCGACCAGAACGCCTTTCCCGTCGGCGGGGAGCAGGGTGTTGCTCATCATCGTATGGATGGCATCGCAGAAGGTATCCCACGGCTGAAAACCGCGCAGTTTCAACGGCTGCGTCATCGACAGTAGCGTGGTGATGTCTTCCGGTACGTAACGGCTGAACTGCTGCCCCTGCACGCTTTCAATAAGCGTCAGACAGCGTGAAAGCGGGGCGTTCCAGGGAATGATCATATTCGCGCCGCAGCCCAGCAGCAGGCGCTCATCGGTGGCGCGCAAACTGGCGATATTTTCGCGCACGACAATTTTCAGCGCGCTTCCCCGCTGGCGTCGCAAAGTATGAATGCGACGAGCAAGCGGCTCGATTTGGTTGTTCTGTGTAAGCGAAAAAATAATTGTCGCGGCCTGCGCCGTGCGCGCGTCGTTGAATAGCGCTTCGTTATTGTCGAAAAGCGTCCAGTGTTCCGAGAGCGGCGGCGCGCCTTCAAGGACGGCGACGTGGCTAAGAATGCGTTTTTCGTCGCTACGCGGCTGAATTGCCGTCTCCTCCTGATGGGATAGCGTCCAGCGTTCGTCCTGCTGACACAGCAATAACTGCTGTCGGGCGCTGACGCCTTTTTCGTTACACCAGAAGGCAATATCGAACAAATGTTGGTCGCCCTGAAAACGTAAACTGGCGAGGCCAAAAAGTGAGCGATACTCACCCATCAACAACGAGGACTGTTTATCGCTATTATTACAAGGGTTAATAACCAACAATGAACAGTGATGAAAACGAGTCCATTTATTCATTTTTTCCAGCCATTTATGCAGGCTTTCTGACGTTATATTCCGCCACGTGTTATTTGCACAAATAAGAATGAAAAAGTAATGCGTCGGGTTAACAGAACAAAGCAAATCGTGGGGCAAAGAGTATAGCCCTTTTTCTGAATCCGGCATGGTAAATAAGCGGATTTTCTCCGGACCGTGAGATTCATCTAATTTGATTACTTTGCCAGGATCGCCTTCCATGCCGATGACGGCGACATTTGCATTCTCCGTTTGTGACGCAATCGTTTGATTCACCAGGCTGATGGCATCTTGCTGGCGATCGGCGTTAACCCACCAGACGCCGCCGGTTGGCATATGGCGCAGTTCATCCCATAATGATGAGATGCCGAGAGAAAATACGGGGTCCACAGTGTCCCTCATGTCACTATTTTAACTGTTTATCAGTTTACTAGCGAAAGCACAGAAATAAACCTAACATTGAAATTAAAACGCATCAGATTTAGCATGTGAATCAATTTGTCCGGCAGGATGCCCTGTAACTCTGCGCTTTGCATTTTTACACATTATAAATGATGTCACGGAAAGATGAAAAATGCGCGTTCTCCCGTATTGACGACGGGGCGTAATGCTGCCAGTGAGAAATATTTAAAAAGGAGCAACCAGAATGTATAACAATGAACCTGGCGCTCAGTCCGATCCAACGTTGGGCTACACTTTTCAAAATGATTTTCTGGCATTAAGCCAGGCGTTTTCACTACCCGAAATAGATTATACCGATATTTCCCAACGCGAACAGTTGGCGGCGGCGATTAAAAGATGGCCACTCCTGGCTGAATTTGCGCAACCACATTCATTAAGGAAGCCATGAATGGCGATTCTGGGACTGCAGGGCGTGCGCGGCGGGGTGGGAACCACATCTCTCACCGCAGCACTCGCCTGGGCGTTACAAATCTTAGGGGAAAATGTCCTGGTGATTGACGCCAGCCCCGATAACCTGCTGCGCATGTCGTTTAACGTCGACTTCGTCCATCAGGGCGGCTGGGCGCGATCGTTGCTGGACGGCCAGGACTGGCGCGATGCCGGATTACGTTATACCTCACAGCTTGATCTACTGCCGTTTGGACAGCTCACCGCGCAAGAGCGAGAAAATCCGCAGGCCTGGCAGGAGACGCTGGGAGAGATCGGATCGGCTATCCAGGCGCTGAAAGCGAGCGGACGTTATAGCTGGATTTTACTGGACTTGCCCTACGGCGCGTCACCGCTGACACGGCAACTGGTGAGCCTCTGCGACCATACGCTGGCGGTAGCCCGGGTTGACGCTAACTGCCATATTCGCCTTCATCAGCAGGCGTTGCCTGCCGGAGCGCATATTCTGATCAATGACTTACGCATTGGCAGCCAGTTACAGGACGATCTGTACCAAGTCTGGCTGCAAAGCCAGCGCCGGTTGCTGCCCATTGTGATCCATCGCGATGAGGCGATGGCGGAGTGCATGGCGTCGAAACAGCCGTTAGGCGAATATCGCAGCGATTCGTTAGCTGCCGAAGAGGTGTTAACGCTGGCGAACTGGTGCCTGCTGCATGATGCGGGCGACAAAACGTCCGCCGGGAGCCTGCGATGAGCGCCCTTTCCCGGTGGCTGCTTATCCCGCCGGTTAGCGCGCGTTTGAGCGAGCGCTATCAGGGTTACCGCCGCCACGGCGCGTCGCCGTTTAGCGCAGCGCTCGGCTGCCTGTGGATGATTCTGGCGTGGATAGTGTTTCCGCTTGAGCATCCGCGCTGGCAGCGTATTCGCGACGGGCATAAAGCGCTTTACCCGCATATTAACGCCGCCCGCCCGCGCCCGCTGGACCCGGCCCGCTACCTCATTCAGACCCTCTGGCTGGTGATGATCTCGTCGACTAAAGAACGTCATGAACCGCGCTGGCGGTCATTTGCGCGCCTGAAGGACGTTCGTGGACGTTACCATCAATGGATGGATACCTTACCGGAACGGGTGCGCCAAAAGACAACGCATCTGGAAAAGGAAAAAGAGCTGGGACATCTTAGCAACGGCGCCCGGCGTTTTATTCTGGGCGTTATCGTGACCTTTTCACTGATACTGGCGCTGATCTGTATTACGCAGCCATTTAACCCGCTATCGCAATTTATCTTTCTGCTATTGCTGTGGGGCGTTGCGCTGTTGGTACGACGTATGCCGGGACGCTTTTCCGCGCTGATGCTCATCGTGCTGTCGCTAACGGTCTCCTGTCGTTATATCTGGTGGCGCTATACCTCGACGCTAAATTGGGACGACCCGGTCAGTCTGGTGTGCGGGCTGATCCTACTGTTTGCGGAAACCTACGCCTGGATTGTGCTGGTGCTGGGGTACTTCCAGGTGGTGTGGCCGTTAAATCGTCAACCGGTGCCGTTGCCGAAAGAGATGTCGCAGTGGCCGACGGTGGATATTTTTGTACCGACCTATAACGAAGACCTTAATGTAGTCAAAAATACCATTTACGCTTCGCTTGGCATTGACTGGCCGAAGGACAAGCTGAATATCTGGATCCTTGATGACGGCGGGCGCGAATCATTTCGTCAGTTTGCCCGACATGTTGGCGTGCATTACATTGCCCGCGCCACGCACGAACACGCCAAAGCCGGCAACATCAACAATGCGCTAAAACACGCGAAAGGCGAGTTTGTGGCGATCTTCGATTGCGACCATGTGCCGACACGCTCGTTTCTGCAAATGACAATGGGCTGGTTCCTGAAAGAAAAACAACTGGCGATGATGCAGACGCCGCATCATTTCTTCTCCCCGGACCCGTTTGAGCGCAACCTGGGACGTTTTCGTAAAACGCCTAACGAAGGCACGCTGTTTTACGGACTGGTGCAGGACGGTAACGATATGTGGGACGCCACTTTCTTTTGCGGATCGTGCGCGGTGATTCGCCGTAAGCCGCTGGATGAGATTGGCGGTATCGCCGTTGAGACGGTGACGGAAGATGCGCATACTTCGCTCCGGCTGCACCGGCGAGGTTATACCTCAGCGTATATGCGCATTCCGCAGGCGGCGGGGCTGGCGACGGAAAGCCTGTCGGCGCATATCGGGCAGCGTATTCGTTGGGCGCGGGGCATGGTGCAAATTTTCCGCCTCGATAACCCTCTGTTTGGTAAAGGCTTAAAACTGGCGCAGCGGCTGTGCTACCTCAACGCGATGTTCCATTTCTTGTCCGGCATTCCGCGTCTGATCTTTCTGACCGCGCCGCTGGCTTTTCTGCTGCTGCACGCCTATATCATTTATGCGCCTGCGTTGATGATTGCGCTATTTGTGATACCGCACATGGTCCACGCCAGCCTGACTAACTCGAAGATTCAGGGCAAGTATCGTCACTCTTTCTGGAGTGAAATCTATGAAACGGTACTGGCATGGTATATCGCACCGCCGACTCTGGTCGCGTTGATCAATCCGCACAAAGGGAAATTTAACGTCACGGCGAAAGGCGGGCTGGTGGAAGAGAAGTACGTCGACTGGGTAATCTCGCGTCCGTATATCTTCCTTGTCTTGCTTAACCTGCTCGGCGTGGCGGCGGGCGTATGGCGATACTATTACGGGCCGGAAAATGAAACGCTGACCGTCATCGTTAGCCTGGTGTGGGTCTTCTATAACCTGGTCATTCTCGGCGGCGCGGTTGCGGTTTCGGTAGAGAGTAAACAGGTCAGGCGCGCGCATCGGGTCGAGATTGCCATGCCGGGGGCCATCGCCCGCGAAGATGGACATTTGTTCTCCTGTACCGTACATGACTTCTCCGACGGCGGGTTAGGCATCAAGATCAACGGTCAGGCGCAGGTGCTGGAAGGGCAGAAAGTGAATCTGTTGCTTAAACGCGGGCAGCAGGAATATGTCTTTCCAACGCAGGTGGTGCGCGTAACGGGCAATGAGGTCGGGCTACAACTGATGCCGCTCACCACCAAACAACATATTGATTTTGTGCAGTGTACCTTCGCGCGCGCCGATACGTGGGCGCTTTGGCAAGATAGCTTCCCGGAAGATAAACCGCTGGAAAGCTTGCTGGATATTCTGAAGCTGGGCTTCCGCGGATATCGCCACCTCGCGGAGTTCGCGCCGCCTTCAGTAAAAGTAATTTTCCGATCGTTGACGGCGTTAATTGCCTGGATTGTATCGTTTATTCCGCGTCGCCCGGAGCGGCAAGCGGCGATACAGCCGTCGGATCGGGTTATGGCTCAGGCTCAACAATGATGATAATGTGATGAAAAGAAAATTGTCCTGGATTTGTGCGGCGGTAATAGGATTAAGCGCGTTTCCTGCTTTCATAACGGCGGCGGCGCCTGCTACGCCGCCATTGATAAATGCTGAACCCACCGAGCCTGCGCAGTCGCCCGCAATTCAGGCGCCAGTCGTGGCGCGGACCGCGCCTTCGCGCGAGGTCAAGCTGACCTTTGCGCAAATCGCGCCGCCGCCGGGCAGTATGGCGCTGCGTGGCGTTAACCCTAACGGCGGCATTGAATTTGGTATGCGCAGCGATGAAGTGGCGTCGAAAGCGGTGCTGAATCTGGAATATACGCCCTCGCCGTCGCTCCTGCCGGTTCAGTCGCAGCTCAAGGTTTATCTCAATGATGAACTGATGGGCGTATTGCCGGTGACAAAAGAGCAGTTGGGGAAAAAGACGCTGGCGCAGGTACCTATCAATCCGCTATTTATCACCGACTTTAACCGGGTGCGGCTGGAGTTTGTCGGCCACTATCGCGACGTGTGTGAAAACCCGGCCAGCAGTACTCTGTGGTTAGACATCGGGCGAAATAGCGCCCTGGATCTGACCTATAACATGCTGGCGGTGAATAACGATCTGTCCCACTTCCCGGTGCCGTTTTTTGATCCGCGGGATAACCGTCCGGTGACGTTGCCGATAGTGTTTGCTGACATGCCGGACCTGGCGCAGCAGCAGGCGGCTTCTATTGTCGCGTCCTGGTTTGGCTCGCGGGCGGGCTGGCGCGGTCAGCGCTTCCCGGTGTTGTATAATCACCTGCCGGATCGCAATGCGATCGTGTTCGCCACCAACGATCGACGCCCCGATTTCCTGCGCGATCATCCTGCGGTTAACGCGCCGGTTATCGAGATGATGAGCCATCCGGATAATCCGTATGTGAAGTTGCTGATCGTGTTTGGTCGAGATGATAAAGACCTGTTGCAGGCGGCAAAAGGTATCGCGCAAGGGAATATTCTCTTCCGCGGTTCCAGCGTGGTGGTCAACGATGTAAAACCGCTGCTGGCGCGCAAACCGTATGATGCGCCGAACTGGGTGCGTACCGATCGCCCGGTCACTTTTGGCGAGCTGAAAACCTATGAAGAGCAGCTCCAGTCGAGTGGGCTGGAGCCGGCGCCCATCAACGTTTCTTTGAATCTGCCGCCGGACCTCTATTTGCTGCGTAGCAACGGTATTGATATGGATCTCAACTACCGTTATACCTCGCCGCCGACCAAAGACAGTTCACGGCTGGATATCAGTCTGAATAACCAGTTCCTGCAAGCCTTTAGCCTTAATAGCACGCAGGAAACTAATCGACTCCTGTTGCGCTTGCCGGTACTTCAGGGACTGCTGGATGGTAAAACGGATGTGTCTATTCCGGCGCTCAAACTGGGGGCGATGAACCAACTACGTTTTGACTTCCGCTACATGAACCCGATGCCGGGCGGGTCGGTGGACAACTGTATTACCTTCCAGCCGGTACCGAATCATGTGGTGATAGGGGATGACTCCACTATCGATTTTTCGAAATATTACCACTTTATCGCGATGCCGGATTTACGCGCGTTCGCCAATGCGGGTTTCCCGTTCAGCCGAATGGCCGACCTGTCTGACACGCTGGCGGTGATGCCGAAGACCCCAACCGAAGCGCAAATGGAAACGCTGTTGAATACGGTCGGCGCCATTGGCGGGCAGACCGGTTTCCCGGCAATTAATCTGACCATCACCGATGATAGCGCTCAGATAGCCGACAAAGACGCCGATCTGCTGATTATTGGCGCTATTCCGGGCAAGCTAAAAGACGATAAGCGTATCGATCTGTTGGTGCAGGCGACACAAAGCTGGGTAAAAACCCCGATGCGGCAGACCGCTTTCCCGTCGATTATGCCGGATGAGGCCGATCGCGCGGCGGATGCGCAGTCCACCGTCACCGCCAGCGGCCCGATGGCGGCGGTGGTGGGCTTCCAGTCGCCGTTTAATGATCAGCGCAGCGTGATTGCTCTGCTGGCTGACAGCCCGCGCGGCTACCAGCTACTGAACGACGCTGTGAACGACAGCGGTAAACGCGCCGCGATGTTTGGTTCCGTGGCGGTGATCCGCGAGTCCGGCGTTCACAGTCTGCGCGTTGGCGATATCTATTACGTCGGACATCTGCCGTGGTTTGAGCGGCTGTGGTATGCGCTGGCGAATCACCCGGTGCTGCTGGCGGTACTGGCGGCCCTCAGTGTGGTATTACTGGCGTGGGTATTGTGGCGTCTGCTACGTATTCTCAGTCGCCGTCGTCTCGACCCTGACCATGAGTAACGCATGATGACTATGCTGCGCGGATGGATAACGATGATCGTCATGCTGACGGCAATAAATGCGCAGGCGGTCTGTAGCTGGCCTGCGTGGGAACAGTTCAAGAAAGATTACATTAGCCAGCAGGGACGCGTTATCGATCCGGGCGATGCGCGAAAAATTACCACCTCCGAAGGGCAAAGCTACGCCATGTTCTTTGCCCTGGCGGCGAACGATCGACCGGCGTTCGCGCAACTGTTTAACTGGACGCAAAACAATCTGGCGCAGGGATCGCTGCGTGAACATCTGCCCGCCTGGCTGTGGGGGCAAAAAGATCCCGACACCTGGTCGGTGCTGGACAGCAACTCCGCGTCCGACGGCGATATCTGGATGGCATGGTCGCTTCTGGAGGCCGGTCGTCTGTGGAAAGAGACGCGTTATACCGAGGTGGGCACGGCGTTGCTAAAACGCATCGCCCGCGAAGAGGTCGTGAATGTGCCGGGGCTGGGCTCAATGCTGCTACCTGGCAAAATCGGCTTTGCCGAGGCGAATAGCTGGCGTTTTAACCCAAGCTATCTGCCGCCGCAGTTGGCGCAATACTTTAGCCGTTTTGGCGCGCCGTGGTCGACGTTACGGGAAACCAATTTGCGGCTTTTGCTGGAAACCGCGCCGAAAGGTTTCTCGCCGGACTGGGTGCGTTATGAAAGCAAGCAAGGCTGGCAGTTGAAAGCGGAAAAGACGCTGATCAGTAGCTACGATGCGATTCGCGTCTATTTATGGGCGGGAATGATGCATGATGGCGATCCGCAAAAAGCGCGTTTACTGGCGCGATTTAAACCGATGGCGACGTTAACGATGAAAAACGGCGTTCCACCGGAGAAAGTGGATGTCGTCAGCGGGAACGCGCAAGGGACGGGGCCGGTCGGGTTTTCCGCCGCCTTACTGCCTTTCCTGCAAAATCGCGACGCCCAGGCCGTGCAGCGACAGCGGGTCGCAGACCATTTTCCTGGCAGCGATGCCTATTACAACTATGTGCTGACTCTCTTTGGACAAGGCTGGGATCAGCACCGTTTTCGCTTCACCGTCAAAGGTGAATTATTACCTGACTGGGGCCAGGAATGCGTAAGTTCACGTTAAGTCTCATGCACGCTTTTTTGCCGGCTGGCGGTCGAAACGCCTTACCTGGCAAAAGGGGCGTTTCTCGGGCATTGTTGAGTTTATCGCTTGGTATGGCGCTTACACCGCTTGCCGGCGCAGCGACCTCCGCGCAGCAACAGTTGCTGGAGCAGGTTCGGCTGGGCGAGGCCACGCACCGTGAGGACTTAGTCCGTCAGTCGCTCTATCGCCTGGAGCTGATCGACCCCAATGATCCACAGGTTATCGCCGCCCGTTTCCGCTATCTGTTGCGCCAGGGGGATAGCGACGGGGCGCAGAAGCTACTTGACCAGCTGGCGCAACTGGCGCCGGGGTCGACGGCGTATCAATCTTCCCGCACCGCGATGCTGCTCTCCACGCCGCAAGGACGCCAGTCTTTGCAGGAGGCGCGTTTACTGGCGACGACCGGCCATACTGAACAAGCGATCGCCAGCTACGACAAGCTGTTTAAAGGTTATCCGCCGGAGGGCGAACTGGCGGTCGAATACTGGACGACCGTGGCGAAATTGCCCGCCCGCCGTCACGAAGCGATTAACCAGCTACAGAAAATCAATGCCGTCAGTCCGGGTAATAACGCTCTGCAAAATGCGCTGGCGCAACTGTTGTTCGCCAGCGGGCGGCGCGATGAGGGATTCGCGGTGCTAAAACAGATGGCGAAATCCAGTACGGGACGCAGCGCGGCCTCCGCCATCTGGTACCAGCAGATAAAAGATCTCCCGGTTAGCGACGCCAGCGTAAAAGCGTTGCAAGACTATCTGACGCAGTTTAGCGAAGGCGATAGCGTGTCTGCCGCCCGCGCCCAGCTTAGCGAGCAGCAAAAACAGTTAGCCGATCCGGCGTTCCGCGCGCGCTCGCAGGGCATCGCGGCGGTTAATGCCGGAGAAGGCGGTAAGGCCATTGCGCAATTGCAGCAGGCGGTGAGCGCCCGGCAGGACGACAGCGAGGCGGTCGGCGCGCTGGGGCAGGCATACTCACAGCGTGGCGATCGCGCCCGCGCCGTCGCGCAGTTTGAAAAAGCGCTGGCGATGGCGCCGCACAGCAGCAGCCGCGATAAGTGGGAGAGTCTGCTGAAGGTCAATCGCTACTGGCTGTTAATTCAGCAGGGCGACGCGGCCTTAAAAGCGAATAATCTGGCCCAGGCGGAGCGTTTCTATCAGCAGGCGCGAGCAGTGGATAACACCGACAGCTACGCGGTGCTGGGGCTGGGGGATGTGGCGATGGCGCGCAAAGATAATGCCGCCGCCGAACGTTATTATCAGCAGACGCTGCGTATGGATAGCGGTAATACCAATGCTGTACGCGGGCTGGCGAATCTTTATCGCCAGCAGTCGCCGCAAAAAGCCGCCGCGTTTATCGCTTCTCTTTCCGCCAGCCAGCGGCGCAGTATCGACGATATCGCACGCAGTCTGGAAAATGACCGTCTGGCGCAGCAGGCGGAAACGCTGGAAAGCGAGGGCAAATGGGCGCAGGCCGCAGAACTGCACCGTCGTCGGCTGGCATTAGATCCGGGGAGCGTGTGGGTGACGTACCGACTGTCACGCGATCTGTGGCAGGCCGGGCAGCACGCCCAGGCCGATGCGCAAATGCGCTCTCTGGCGCAGCAGAAGCCAAACGATCCGGAACAGGTCTATGCTTATGGGCTTTATCTTTCCGGCAGCGATCGGGACCGGGCGGCGCTGGCGCATCTCAATACCCTGCCGACCAGCCAGTGGAACAGCAATATTCAGGAACTGGCGGGCCGATTGCAAAGTAACCAGGTGCTGGAAAGCGCTAACCGCTTGCGCGATAGCGGCAAAGAACGCGAAGCGGAAGCGTTGTTACGTCAGCAGCCTCCCTCTACGCGCATTGAGTTAACGTTGGCGGACTGGGCGCAGCAGCGTGGCGATAATGCGGCGGCCCGCGCCGCTTATGACGCCGTTCTGGCGCGGGAACCGGGTAATGTCGATGCCATGCTGGGGCGGGTGGAAATCGACATCGCACAGGGCGATAACGCCGCGGCGCGCGCTCAACTGGCGGCGCTGCCTGCGTCGCAAATCACCTCTATTAACATGCAGCGTCGCGTCGCGCTGGCGCAGCTCCAGCTTGGCGATATTACGGCGGCGGCGCGGACCTTTAACCGCATTACGCCGCAGGCAAAAGCACAGCCGCCATCAATGGAAAGCGCGATGGTATTGCGTGACGCCGCCGCTTTTCAGGCGCAAACGGGCGAGCCGCAGCGGGCGCTGGAGACCTACAAAGACGCAATGGTCGCCGCAGCGATTACGCCGGTTCGTCCCCAGGATAACGATACCTTTACCCGCCTGACGCGCAATGATGAAAAAGATGACTGGCTAAAACGCGGCGTGCGTAGCGATGCGGCGGAGTTGTACCGTCAGCAGGATCTCAATGTCACGTTGGCGCACGATTATTGGGGGTCGAGCGGGACTGGCGGTTACTCCGATCTGAAGGCGCATACCACGATGCTTCAGGTGGATGCGCCCTGGTCGGACGGACGGGCGTTCTTTCGTACTGATATGGTGAATATGGATGTTGGCCGCTTCTCTACGGATGCGGATGGAAAATACGATAATAACTGGGGTACCTGTACGCTGGAGAAATGCAGCGGACATCGTAGCCAGGCCGATACGGGCACGAGCGTGGCGGTCGGCTGGCAGAATGAGACCTGGCGCTGGGATATCGGCACGACGCCGATGGGCTTTAATGTCGTTGATGTGGTCGGTGGCGTCAGCTATAGCGACGATATCGGGCCGTTGGGTTATACCCTGAACGCGCATCGTCGCCCGATCTCCAGCTCACTGCTGGCGTTTGGCGGGCAAAAGGACGCCAGCAGCAATACCGGCACCAAATGGGGCGGCGTGCGGGCCAACGGCGGCGGCGTCAGTCTCAGCTATGATAAAGGCGAAGCAAACGGTGTCTGGGCGTCGCTCAGCGGCGACCAGTTGAGCGGTAAAAATGTGGAAGATAACTGGCGCGTGCGCTGGATGACCGGTTATTACTATAAGGTGATTAACGAGAATAACCGCCGCGTTACCGTCGGGCTGAATAACATGATCTGGCATTACGACAAAGATCTGAGCGGTTATTCACTGGGTCAGGGCGGTTATTATAGCCCGCAGGAATACCTGTCGTTTGCGGTGCCGGTGATGTGGCGGCAGCGTACGGAAAACTGGTCGTGGGAGTTAGGCGGCTCGGTATCCTGGTCGCACTCCCGCAACCGTACCATGCCGCGTTATCCGCTGATGAATTTGATCCCGGCGGATTATCAGGAGGATGCGCGTGACCAGACCAACGGCGGCGGTAGCAGCCAGGGATTTGGCTATACCGCGCGGGCGCTCATTGAACGCCGTGTTACTGCCAACTGGTTTGTGGGTACGGCTGTCGATATTCAGCAGGCGAAAGATTATACCCCCAGTCATCTGCTGCTGTATGTCCGTTATTCCGCGGCGGGCTGGCAGGGGGATATGGATTTACCGCCGCAGCCTCTGGTGCCTTACGCTGACTGGTAATCATTGCGTCAGGCCTACGAATTGACAGGCGTCGTAGGCCTGAGAAGCGCAGCGCCATCAGACGCTATCATTAACCGTTATTCAGAAAAGTCCTTTTCAGATACAGCCTCTCTTAATGCCGCTGCAATCGGGTATACTCAGGCGGCAGTCCGGGATATCCAGGGAGAGTCAATTTGCGCGTCAGCCGCTCGTTAACAATTAAACAGATGGCAATGGTTGCGGCCGTTGTCATGGTGTTTGTTTTTGTCTTTTGCACCGTTTTGTTGTTCCATCTGGTACAGCAGAACCGCTACAACACGGCTACGCAACTGGAAAGCATCGCGCGATCTGTTCGGGAACCTCTTTCTTCCGCGATTTTAAAAGCGGATCTCCCCGGCGCGGAAACCATTCTGGAAAGTATTAAACCTGCGGGCGTGGTGAGTCGCGCCGATGTGGTATTGCCGAATCAGTTCCAGGCGTTGCGTAAGCGCTTCATTCCTGAACGCCCCGTCCCGGTTATGGTGACGCGTCTCTTCGAACTGCCGGTACAAATTTCTTTGCCGGTTTATTCGTTGGAGCGTCCTGCCAATCCGCAACCGCTGGCCTACCTTGTATTGCAGGCGGATTCGTACCGTATGTACAAGTTCGTCATGAGCGCGCTCTCTACGTTAGTGACCATTTACTTACTTCTATCGCTGATCCTGACGGTGGCCATCGCCTGGTGCGTAAACCGCCTGATTGTGCATCCGCTGCGCAAAATCGCCCGCGAGCTGAACGACATTCCGCAGCAGGAGCTGATCGGACATCAGCTGGCGTTGCCGCGTCTGCATCAGGATGATGAAATTGGAATGCTGGTGCGCAGCTATAACCTCAACCAGCAGCTTATGCAGCGTCAACGCGAGGAGCAAACGGACAACGCGATGCGTTTTCCGGTTTCCGAGTTGCCCAATAAAGCCTTTTTAATGGCGCTGCTGGAACAGGTTATTACCCGCCAACAGACCACCGCGCTTATCATCGTGACGTGCGAAACGTTGCGTGACACGGCAGGCGTGCTGCAAGAAACGCAGCGGGAGATTCTATTACTGACGCTGGTTGAGAAGCTGAAGTCGGTGCTGGCGCCGCGCATGGTGCTTACGCAGGTCAGCGGGTATGACTTTGCCATTATCGCCCACGGCGTTAAAGAGCCGTGGCACGCCATCACATTAGGTCAGCAAATACTCACTATCATTAATGAACGACTGCCCATCCAGGGTATTCAACTGCGCCCAAGCTGCAGTATTGGCATTGCGATGTATTATGGCGATCTGACCGCCGAAGAGCTCTATGGTCGCGCCGTCTCCGCCGCGTTTACCGCGCGCCGAAAAGGTAAAAATCAGATCCAGTTCTTTGACCCGGCACAGATGGAGGCCGCTCAACAGCGCCTTACCGAAGAGAGCGATATCCTTACCGCGCTGGATAACCATCAGTTTGCCATTTGGCTGCAGCCGCAGGTCGAGATGCGCAGCGGCAACGTATTAAGCGCCGAAGCCTTGTTACGTATGCAACAGCCGGACGGTAGCTGGGAATTACCAGATGGGCTGATTGAGCGCATTGAATCCTGCGGCCTGATGGTCACGGTGGGCCATTGGGTGCTGGAAGAGTCCTGTCGCCAGCTTGCCGCCTGGCAGGAGCGCGGCGTGACATTGCCGCTCTCCGTCAATCTTTCCGCGTTACAGCTCATGCACCCTGACATGGTGTCGGAGCTGCTGGAATTGTTAAACCGCTATCGTATTCAACCAGGTACGCTGATTCTTGAGGTCACTGAAAGCCGCCGTATCGACGATCCGCACGCTGCCGTCGCTATCTTACGTCCGTTACGTAATGCTGGCGTGCGTATCGCACTGGATGATTTTGGCATGGGTTACGCGGGGCTGCGCCAGTTACAGCATATGAAGTCGCTACCGGTCGATATCCTTAAAATTGATAAAATGTTTGTCGATGGGTTACCGGATGATCACAGTATGGTGACGGCGATTATTCTGATGGCCCGCAGTCTTAATTTACAATTGATTGCCGAGGGCGTGGAGAACGAGGCGCAACGCGCGTGGCTGGAACAGGCGGGAGTCAACGTCGCGCAAGGCTTCCTGTTTGCTCGGCCCGTTCCCGCGGATATCTTTGAAGAACGGTATCTGTCGCACGAAAATCCTGATTACAAAAGTTAAAAAAGGTCGCGCTTGTGCGAGCCAGCTCAAACTTTTTAACATTTTTGTTTCAATTATGATCCTGGCGCATTTCTGTCATGTTGTGTGGGTGTTATTTTAAGGCCGCAGGTTACTCATAACCTTACAAGACCTGTGGTTTTTACTTCAAGGACACCCTATGAAAACCTCTCTGTTCAAAAGTCTTTATTTTCAGGTCCTGACAGCAATCGCCATTGGTATTCTCCTTGGCCATTACTATCCTGAACTGGGCGCACAAATGAAACCGCTTGGCGACGCGTTCGTTAAGCTCATTAAGATGATCATCGCTCCTGTCATTTTCTGTACTGTCGTGACGGGCATCGCAGGCATGGAAAGCATGAAAGCGGTGGGCCGTACCGGCGCGGTCGCGCTGCTTTACTTTGAAATTGTCAGTACGATTGCGCTGATTATCGGTCTTATCATCGTCAACGTTGTGCAACCTGGCGCCGGGATGAACGTCGATCCGGCAACGCTGGATGCGCAGGCGGTGGCCGTTTATGCCGCACAAGCCAAGGAGCAGGGCATTATTGCCTTCCTGATGGATGTCATACCGGGCAGCGTGATCGGCGCGTTTGCCAGCGGCAACATTCTGCAGGTCTTACTGTTTGCGGTGTTGTTTGGTTTTGCGCTGCACCGTTTGGGCAGCAAAGGCCAGCTCATTTTCAATGTGATTGAGAGTTTTTCACAGGTCATTTTCGGCATCATCAATATGATCATGCGCCTGGCGCCGATTGGCGCATTCGGCGCGATGGCCTTCACCATCGGTAAATACGGCGTCGGTTCTCTGGTGCAACTGGGGCAGCTCATTATCTGCTTCTATATCACCTGTATTCTCTTCGTGGTGGTGGTGCTGGGGACGATTGCACGGGTAACGGGCTTTAGCATTTTTAAATTTATTCGCTATATCCGGGAAGAATTACTCATTGTGCTCGGCACCTCCTCTTCCGAGTCAGCGTTGCCGCGTATGCTCGATAAGATGGAAAAACTGGGGTGCCGTAAATCGGTGGTGGGACTGGTGATCCCGACGGGGTATTCGTTCAACCTCGATGGCACCTCTATCTACCTGACGATGGCGGCGGTGTTTATCGCCCAGGCGACCAACAGCCATATGGATATCTTCCACCAGATCACGTTGCTGGTCGTGCTGCTGCTCTCGTCAAAAGGCGCTGCGGGCGTGACCGGAAGCGGCTTTATCGTGCTGGCGGCCACTATCTCCGCCGTGGGCCATTTACCGGTTGCGGGACTGGCGTTAATCCTCGGTATCGACCGCTTTATGTCCGAAGCGCGCGCGCTGACTAACCTGGTGGGTAACGGCGTGGCGACGGTGGTGGTTGCCAAATGGGTGAAAGAGTTAGATCACCAAAAGCTGGACGATGTGCTTAATAATCGTGCGCCGGATGGCAAAACGCACGAAATTTCCTCCTAATCTCGCCACTTATGCCCGTAGTCCCTTCCAGGACTGCGGGTGTTTGCGCATAATTGACCCCTGCGCCCAAAGCATACAGCATGATGCTTAGGGATTATTTCACTTCTTCCGTGACATTTTTAGGTTCTCGCGGTCTAACACGAAGTGTTTTTACGTCATATTCAGGCATCCCTGCCGGGGCTGTCTTTTTATTACCAGGATTGTTGATCAGGGGTTCACATGCAGGGCACAAAAATTCGACTCTTAGCGGGCAGTCTGTTGATGTTGGCCTCTGCCGGCTATGTGCAGGCAGATGCGCTCCAGCCCGATCCGGCATGGCAACAGGGGACGCTGGCTAATGGGTTACAGTGGCAAGTGTTGGCTACGCCTCAGCGCCCCAGCGATCGTATTGAAGTTCGTCTCCAGGTTAATACCGGTTCGCTCACCGAAAGTACGCAACAGAGCGGGTTCAGCCATGCGATTCCCCGTATCGCGCTGACGCAAAGCGGTGGTCTGGATGCCGCACAGGCACGTTCTTTATGGCAGCAAGGGTTTGATCCGAAACGTCCCATGCCGCCCGTTATTGTTTCTTATGATTCCACGCTCTATAACCTCAGTTTACCCAATAACCGTAACGATCTGCTGAAAGAAGCGCTGACCTATCTGGCTAACGTCTCCGGTAAATTAACCATTACGCCAGAGACGGTGAATCATGCGTTAAGCAGCGAAGATATGGTTGCGACGTGGCCAGCAGATACTAAAGAGGGCTGGTGGCGTTATCGGCTGAAAGGGTCGGCGTTATTGGGGCACGATCCCGCGGAACCGTTAAAGCAGCCGGTAGACGCAGCCAAAATTCAGGCTTTCTATGAAAAATGGTACACCCCGGATGCCATGACGCTGATTGTTGTCGGCAACATTGATGCGCGCTCCGTCGCCGAGCAGATCAATAAAACGTTCGGTACGCTGAAAGGTAAACGCGAAACGCCCGCCCCGGTGCCGACGCTTTCGCCGCTGCGGGCGGAATCAGTGAGCATTATGACCGATGCGGTGCGCCAGGATCGCCTCTCCATTATGTGGGATACGCCGTGGCAACCGATTCGCGAATCGGCGGCGCTGTTGCGCTACTGGCAGGCGGATCTGGCGCGCGAAGCGCTGTTCTGGCATATCCAGCAAGAGCTTACTAAAAATAACGCGAAAGATATTGGTCTGGGGTTTGACTGCCGGGTTCTGTTCCTGCGCGCGCAGTGCGCCATCAACATTGAATCACCTAATGATAAGCTCAATACCAATTTGAGCCTGGTGGCGAATGAACTGGCGAAAGTACGCGATAAAGGTCTGTCGGAAGAGGAGTTTACTGCTCTGGTGGCGCAGAAAAATCTCGAATTGCAAAAGCTGTTCGCGACCTACGCGCGTACCGATACTGACATTTTGACTGGACAGCGTATGCGCTCGCTGCAGAATCAGGTGGTGGATATCGCGCCGGAGCAGTATCAGAAGCTGCGTCAGAATTTCCTCAACAGCCTGACCGTCGATATGCTCAATCAGAATCTACGTCAGCAGCTATCGCAGGAGATGGCATTAATTTTGCTGCAACCGCAAGGCGAGCCGGAGTTTAATATGAAGGCGTTAAAGGCGACGTGGGATGAAATCATGGTCCCGACAACTGCCGCCGCTGTTGAAGCAGATGAGGCGCATCCGGAAGTGACGGAGACACCGGCGGCACAGTAAGCTGCCGCCTGCCGCCTGCCGGCCCGGTAAGCGCAGCGCCACCGGGCAAGAGCGAATGACTTACTGCGGCATCGCGTCGTGCGGAATAATGGCCCCACGGTACTGAATCACCGTGCTGGCCGTCAGGTGTCCGCGCTTCGCGGCATCCGTCGCGCTGCCGCCCGTCAAACGAACGGCCAGATAACCGGCGCTGAAGGAGTCGCCTGCGGCAGTGGTGTCTATCACTTTCTCTTTCGGCAGTTTTACTGCCGGAACGTCAATGAGCGCCTCGCCCTGAATCGAGACCAGGCATGAGTCCGCCCCGCGTTTTACCACCACTTCCTGCACGCCTGCCGCATGGGTGCGGGCAATGACCTCTTCCACGGGTTGCTGACCCCATAGCGCGTCTTCATCGTCCAGTGTCAGGAAGGCGATATCAGTACATTCCAGCATCTTTTGATAGACCTGCTGCGTTTCTTCGCGACTTGTCCATAAACGCGGGCGATAGTTATTATCAAAAATGACTTTCCCGCCGTTGGCCCGACATTCACGCAATAAAGACAGCAGCTTATCACGGCTGGTCGGGCTTAAAATCGCGAGGCTAATGCCGCTCAGGTAGAGATAATCGAAGGTCGCCAGCGCCTCGCAGATAGCCGCTGACTGCTCGCTCTCCAGCCAGAATTTCGCTGCCGCTTCGTTACGCCAGTAGTAGAAGGTACGCTCGCCAGTATCATCGGTTTCGATGTAATAGAGGCCTGGCAGACGATTTTCCATCCGCTGCGTTAGCGAGGTATCCACATTTTCATGCTGCCACGCCTCCAGCATCTGTTGGCTGAAACTGTCGGTACCCAGCGCCGTCACATAGTGAACGGCCAGAGCGGCAGAATCGGCCTGACGGGCAATATAAACGGAGGTATTCAGCGTGTCGCCGCCGAAGCCGCGCTGAACATCAGCGCCTTTCTGCGACAGCTCAATCATGCATTCGCCAATCACGGCAATCTTTTTAGACATAGTCGTGAACCTGATCTGTAAAAATTAGCGTTAGTGTGCGCTGTGGATGTTTAGTGGTCAATAATATTAAAACATCGGTCCATTATTTTTTTGAGCAAGTGCGTATTTTTGACAAGTTTCGGGGGCTGTTTTTATTTTGCCAGGGACCGAGGGTAAAGTTCTCTGCCTGAACGCCGATAACCTTTGACGAGTCCGGACAGTCACACTCCCATTAACAGGACAACTGAGATGATAAAGCAGGTTATCCAGCAGCTACGCGTTCCTGATGCAGGTATAGAGAATTTGCAGGAACGGCGCTATTGGCTGCAATGCGAGCGTGCCTATACTTACCAGCCGATATACCAGACGGATGGCCGTTTGATGGCGGTTGAACTTCTCACTGTCGTCACCCATCCTGATAACCCTTCCAGACGTATTGCCCCGGATCGTTATTTCGCGGAGTTAGCGGTTCGACACCGCATTGACGTAGTGAAAGAACAACTTCATCAGCTTGAACAAAAAGCGGATTTTTTCACTCGCCATCACTTATTGGCATCAGTCAATGTTGACGGCCCTACGCTGATTGCCATGCGACGACAGCCGGACATTCTGGCAGCGATGGAGCGTTTACCCTGGCTGCGTTTCGAATTGGTGGAACATATTCGTTTGCCGAAAGACTCCTCTTTCGCCTCGATGTGTGAGTTCGGCCCGCTGTGGCTGGATGATTTTGGTACTGGTATGGCCAATTTTTCAGCGCTGAGCGAAGTGCGTTATGACTACATTAAAGTGGCGCGCGAGCTGTTTGTCATGCTGCGTCAGTCCGCGGAGGGGCGCAACCTGTTCATTCTGCTGCTGCAACTGATGAACCGCTACTGCCGCGGCGTTATTGTCGAGGGCGTGGAGACGCTGGAAGAGTGGCGTGATGTGCAGCGTTCGCCCGCCTTTGCCGCCCAGGGTTATTTTCTTTCTCGACCCGTGCCGCTGATATCGCTCGAAGAGGTGATTCTGACCCTGTAACGCCAGACTGTTCCCGTAATATGTGGTATTACGAGGCGCGGTCATCCTCCTTTTTCGTCTGGCTGAACTATCTTTAGGACAGGCAAGGGAAGAAGTGAGGAAATAACACATGACTAAAGCAGGCAAAATAACCGCCGCCATCACAGGGACTTTCTTGTTGTTGATCGTCATAGTGATTTTGTTGATCGCAACATTTGACTGGAACCGCCTCAAACCGACCATCAACCAGAAAGTCTCTACCGAATTGAACCGGCCTTTCGCTATTCGCGGCGATTTAGGCGTGGTGTGGGAACGCCAAAAACAGGAGACCGGCTGGCGAAGCTGGGTACCGTGGCCGCATGTTCACGCGGAAGACGTCATTCTCGGCAATCCGCCGGATATTCCGGAAGTCACGATGGTGCATTTGCCACGCGTTGAGGCGACGCTTGCCCCGCTGGCGCTCCTGACCAAAACCGTCTGGCTGCCGTGGATCAAACTGGTGAAACCCGACGCGCGTCTTATTCGTCTGTCCGAGAAAACCAATAACTGGACCTTTAACCTCGCGCAAGACAAGAATACGGACCCCAATGCTAAACCTTCCGCCTGGTCCTTCCGGCTGGATAATATTCTCTTCGACCAGGGGCGAATCGCGATCGATGATAAGGTCAGCAAAGCGGATATCACTATTCTGGTCGATCCGTTAGGCAAACCGTTGCCGTTCAGCGAAGTGACGGGAACGAAAGGCAAAGCAGACAAATCCACCGTGGGCGACTATGTCTTCGGCCTGAAGGCGCAGGGGCGTTATAACGGGGAACCGTTGACCGGTACGGGGAAAATAGGCGGTATGCTGGCGCTACGCAGCGAAAGTACGCCTTTTCCTGTGCAGGCCGATTTCCGCTCTGGTAATACGCGGGTGGCTTTTAGCGGCGTGGTGAACGAACCGATGAAAATGGGCGGCGTCGATCTGCGGCTTAAATTCTCTGGCGATTCACTGGGTGATTTATATGATTTAACCGGCGTGCTGCTGCCGGATACGCCGCCGTTTGAGACCGATGGGCGATTGGTGGCGAAAATTGACGCCGAAAAGTCATCGGTATTTGATTATCGCGGTTTTAACGGGCGCATTGGCGACAGTGATATCCACGGCTCCCTCACTTATACCACCGGTAAACCGCGCCCTAAACTGGAAGGCGATGTCGAATCGCGCCAGTTACGACTGGCCGATCTTGGGCCGCTGATTGGCGTGGATTCCGGGAAAGACGCTGAGCAGTCGAAACGGTCTGAACAGCGCAAAGGCGAGAAGAATGTTCAGCCGGCGGATAAAGTGTTGCCTTACGATCGCTTTGAAACCGACAAATGGGACGTTATGGACGCCGATGTCCGGTTTAAAGGCCGGCGTATTGAGCATGGCGGCAGTCTACCGATTAGCGATCTTTCGACCCATATCATCCTGAAAAACGCCGACTTACGTCTACAGCCGCTGAAGTTTGGTCTGGCAGGCGGCAGTATTGTCTCCAACATCCATCTGGAAGGGGATAAAAAGCCAATGCAGGGGCGGGCGGATATACAGGCGCGTCGGCTGAAGCTTAAAGAACTGATGCCGGATGTGGAGCTGATGCAGAAAACGCTGGGTGAGCTGAACGGCGATGCGGATATTCGCGGGACGGGCAACTCGGTCGCCGCGCTGCTTGGCAACAGTAACGGCAATCTCAAATTATTGATGAATGATGGATTGATTAGCCGCAACCTGATGGAAATCGTGGGGCTGAACGTCGGCAACTATATTGTCGGGCAGATTTTTGGCGATGACGAAGTGCGGGTTAACTGCGCGGCGGCGAATCTCAATATTGCGAACGGCGTGGCGCGACCGCAAATTTTTGCTTTTGATACAGAAAATGCGCTGATTAACGTGACCGGTACGGCGAGCTTCGCCTCTGAACAGCTCGATTTAACCATTGATCCGGAAAGTAAGGGGATTCGTATTATTACGCTGCGATCGCCGCTGTACGTGCGTGGGACATTTAAAAATCCGCAGGCGGGCGTCAAGCCCGGCCCGCTGATTGCGCGCGGCGCGGTTGCGGCAGCGCTGGCGACGTTGGTAACGCCCGCCGCCGCGCTATTGGCGCTCATTTCGCCCTCTGAAGGCGAAGCCAATCAGTGCCGGACGATTTTAACGCAGATGAAGCAGTAACGTGAAACGTAGCGCCGGATGACGCCATCCGGCGCCCTATTACAACGCCTGATGACGCGTCTCATGGGTTAACAGCAGTGCAATCAGCGTCAGCGCCGCCATTGACGCCAGGTAAACCCCTACCGCCGCCAGCCCGTAGTGGCTTTGTAGCCATGCGGCAATATACGGCGCGACGGAAGCGCCCAGAATCGATGACACATTGTAGGAAAACGATGCGCCGGTATAGCGCACTTCCGTCGGAAATAGCTCCGGCAGCAGCGCTCCCATTGGGCCGAAGGTCAGCCCCATCAGGCTCAGGCCTAACAACAGGAACACGAATACCAGCGCTGGATTGCCTGAACCCAGCAGCGGGGTAAAGGCGAACAACGCGAAGAGAATGATGAGCGTGGTAATGATGACCATGCTTTTCCGACGGCCAAATGCGTCCGCCAGCAGGCCGGCGACGGGCACCATCACGCCGAAACCAATCACCGCCATCATCAGCATCCACAGTATTTCATTGCGCGGCAAGCCAAGCCCCACCGGCGCGGCGGCAGTGCTGTAAGTCATGGAATAGACGGTCATGATATAGAACAGCGTGTAGGTCGCCAGCATAATAAACGTGCCGAGAATGGTTACGCGGACATGCTTCGTCAGCAACGTGCCCAGCGGTATTTTTACCTGCTTTTTCGCTGCGGCGACTTTCGCAAACACCGGCGTTTCATGCAGCGACACGCGCACATACAGGCCGATAATCACCAGCACCGCCGAGAAGATAAACGGCACGCGCCAGCCCCAGCTCATAAACTGCTCGTCGGTCAGCAGCCAGGAGAGCAACAGGAAGGTGCCATTGGCAAAGAAGAAGCCGATCGGCGCGCCCAACTGCGGGAAGGAGCCATACAGCGCGCGTTTGCGCGGCGGCGCATTCTCCGTCGCTAATAACGCTGCGCCGCCCCATTCGCCGCCCAGCCCCAGTCCCTGACCGAAACGCGCCAGCGCCAGCAGCAACGGCGCGAAAATACCTATCGTCGCGTAGCCCGGTAACAGACCGATAATGACCGTGGAGATCCCCATCGTCAGCAGCGAAGCCACCAGCGTGACTTTGCGGCCTACCCGGTCGCCGAAGTGGCCGAATAGCGCAGAGCCGATCGGACGCGCCACAAACGCGATAGCGAAGGTAGCGAGCGATTGTAGCGTTGCCGCAGTGGGATCGCCCTGGGGGAAGAAGATAAGGGGGAACACGATCACCGCAGCGGTGGCGTAAATATAGAAGTCGAAGAACTCAATCGCGGTGCCGATAAGCGAGGCAATAACGACTTTATTGCGTGAGTTTACCGGAACATGTTCCTGCTCATGGTCGAGTGTTGTGGCGGTTGCTTGCATACTATTTTCTTATTTTTAGCGAACGAATAGCCATATTACGCACAGCAAAAGTTATATTTCAATGTGTAACAAAAGCCAAAAATGGTCAAAAAAAGCGCAAAAAGGGGATAATGTTTAAGCCAGCCATTTTGCGTCTATGAAATGCTTCACATAATTTTAGAATTAGTGGATAAAACTGGTTTATGGTTAAATAAAAGTTAATTACTGGATTTATATGCTGAAACAATGAGATGAGACGGAAGGACGTGCCTGATTGTACCGCCGGGTACGCTTTGCTTGCCCGGCCTGGGTCTACACATCA
Organism: Salmonella sp. 741265073_HBA; assembly: GCF_046569105.1. NCBI lineage: Bacteria > Pseudomonadati > Pseudomonadota > Gammaproteobacteria > Enterobacterales > Enterobacteriaceae > Salmonella > Salmonella sp. 741265073_HBA. The sequence goes on from NZ_JBKFRY010000008.1 coordinate 40,601, forward strand.
GTAGGCCGAATGACGACGCCGTGCATGCCATCCGGCAGCAAGCCGCAGACTAGCGTTGCGTTTTACCCGGCATTCGCGGGTCGTCCTTATATTCGGCGGTGGCTATCCAGGCCGCACAGAATAACGTCAGGCGGGCAAAAAAGTAGAAGAATGCCATCAGACCGAGTACGGAGCCAAACGCCGCGCCGGAAGGCGATTTCACCAGTGACGGCAGCGTATAAGTCATAATGATTTTAATCACCTCAAAACCGATAGCGGCGATAAATGTTCCGCGAATCAACGCTTTTTTACGGGGACGATGGCGAGGCAGTCGCCAGAAAATCCAGAAAAAAAGTAGATAGTTGGCAAAAATAGAGATGGCCAGACCGATCAAATGCCAGGCCGGTTTTAACCATTCGATGCTGTCGAGATACAAGGCGGAGATGATCATCTGCTGGGCGGAACCGGCGATGGAAGTAATGGACAGCGTAATGATTAAAGCGATTAATAATCCAATCAGCGAGATAAAATCGCGCAGATATTTGAGCCAGATTTTCTCCTGATCCTGCGGCTTGCGCTCCCAGACGTCCCGTGACTGGGCGCGAATCGCTTCCCGCAGGTTGCCCATCCAGTTAACGCCGGAATAGAGCGCGATACCCAGTCCGACCAGCCCTACCGTGGTACGCTGTTGAACCGCCGTATTAATCGTATTTTTAAGCGTGGACGCCAGCGTAGGATCGCTCACATTCATCAATATTTTGCTGAAAATATCTTCCAGTAGATTAGGGTGCGAGGCGAGGATAAAACCTGCCGCGGCAAAGGACACCATCATTATCGGGATCATCGACAGAAACGAAAAGTAGGTGATAGCCGCGCCAAACTGATTACCCAGTCGATCGTTAAAACGTTCGGTCGCGCGAATGAGGTGGGCCACCATTGGTTGACGCTGAATTTTTTGCACCAGGGAGGTGACGGAATGCAACGCCTGATTTGCCTTTTCGTTTTTTTCCGGGGCGTCATGCGGCTGCGTTTCTATTTTTTGTATCGGGTCGTGCTCCAGTTCCTGAATAGGGCGTTTTACGTCATTTTCCTGCGTCATCAGGTCGGTAGTCCTTCATCATTAATAGAATATGTCAGTATAGCTTCTCCCCGGTGGATGCTGAAAATGCGGCTACTCTGCGGCCTCTTTAATGGTTTCCGTCAGCCATACCATAAACAGGTGTACCCGGCGGGAAAGATTACGGCGATGGGGATAATGCAGCGTCACCGGCAGTGGAGCGGCGCGATATTGCGGTAAAATTTCAATGAGCGTTCCGGCGCGTAACGCCTCCCGTACAGCAATGCGCGGCGTCTGAATGATCCCTAATCCTGCCAGACAGGCCGTATGCCAGGTCTCCGTACTGTTTACCGTTAGCATTCCGCCGGTTTTTACCCACTGCATACCGTGGGGAGTTTCAAAGGCAAAACCCGGTGAAGAGACTCCCGGCGTTAATGAATAATGCACCACCGCATGTGAGGCGAGGTCGTCAAGGTTTTCTGGATACCCAAAGCGCGCCAGGTATTGTGGGCTGGCGCAGTTCACCCTTCTCAGTTTGCCAAGCGGGCGCGTAAGTATCCCTGGCGCATGTAGCGGATCTGTACGCACCACGCAGTCGAAATCTTCCCGTAGTAAATCGACCTGTCGATCGCTACTACAAAGTTCCAGCGCAATGCCGGGATACTGATGCAAAAAAGTGGGCAGGCGCGGCATGATGAGGCTGTTTGCGAGACATGGCGGTATATCTACCCGTATTTTGCCACTGATACTGGCGGGATCAGGCTGGAAAAGACCTTCCAGTTCATCCAGGTTACTCAACAAATCTTTTGCCCGTTCGTAGTAAACCATTCCGTCCTGAGTAAGCTGTACCCGCCGGGTGGTGCGGTGGAGCAGGCGGATGCCCAGTTGATGTTCTAACGCTTGTATTTGCCGTGAGACGCTGCCTTTGGGAAGGCCGATATCCTCTGCTGCGCGGGAAAAACTTTCCCGTTCCGCCACGCGTACAAACAATTTCATTGCATATATTTTATCCATCATCAGGCTCTATTATTGTTTTTATTGAAACAGTGACGCTGAAGCGGCTGGTTTTATTGATTTTCTAGCATCTAATAAGCCCTTTCGCAATCATTGCTCGCGTGACGAATACGTCTGATCGCGTTGCGCGGCGGATTTATCGCCTTCCGGCCAGGCTTTTTAGCGTCAAAAAGCCGATAAACGGGACGAGGGCGGTAAAACACGCCGATAACAGCGGGTGTAGTGGGGCAGAGAAATGCATGTACATACACGGTATTGTCATTGACCCATCGTCGCAGTTTTTAGGCGGATTGATTAATTTTTTAACAAAATGTGCTACTTTATTTTTTGTAACACATCAGGTGAAAAGCAGATATTTCCTTTGTGACGCGCCAGGCGTACTCTTCATTGAATTAATATTCAAATTAGCCTTGTCTGTTTGTACTAATAAGATATTCCTTACTTTAAAACGCTAATTTTAGCGAATTCTGTAATCCCGATGTTGAAGCTGTAAATATTCATAACCTTTCCCTTCCTCAACCAATGACTATCGGTAAAATGGCCTATACCAAATGGCGACTTCTTATTTTACCCTACGGGTAATACCCTTCCTCATCTTGAGACTATTATCTTACCCAGGTGGAGAAAAGTAATGCAGGTAATCATGTTTGACAGGCAGTCAATATTTATTCATGGAATGAAAATCAGTTTGCAGCAGCACATTCCAGGAATAAGTATCCAGAGTGTCGGTCAGGCAGAAGAACTCTGGCAAAAAATAGAAAGCGCGCCGGATGCGCTGGTCATGCTGGATAGCGGCCTGGATGCTGAATTTTGCCGCGAGGTGTTACAAAGAATCGCGCAGCAATTTCCGGAGGTGAAGATTATTATCACGGCGATGGATGGCAGTCAAAAGTGGCTGCATGAAGTCATGCAATTTAACGTTCAGGCCGTGGTGCCACGCGATTCTGATGCCGAAACCTTTGTCCTTGCGCTCAATGCTGTCGCTCGCGGGATGATGTTTTTACCGGGGGATTGGTTAAATTCAACGGAGCTGGAGTCCCGTGATATAAAAGCGTTAAGCGCCCGCCAGCGGGAAATTTTACAGATGCTTGCCGCAGGAGAATCAAATAAACAAATTGGGCGGGCGTTAAATATTAGTACCGGGACGGTTAAAGCGCATCTGGAGTCGCTTTACCGGCGGCTGGATGTAAAAAATCGTACCCAGGCCGCCATGATGTTAAATGAATCGAATTAGCGACGTTAAATTCGCAGCCCGCTTATTTCTGGCTGTGAAATATCACCCGTATTGATTAATGATAAAAAACGCTGATGTCCGATGCTGAACATCAGCGCAATAAGCGTTTCGCGTTGAAACCAATCGTTAAGTTCCGGCAAACAATTCTGTAGCAGCATATCGCAGCTATTGAGGTCATCCAGCAAGAATGCCTCCGCCTGTTCGGGCGTAATGAACGTCAGCGTCTCATCCGGCGTCAACATATGCCCGTAACCAATCACCCAGTTACCCTGCCGATCGCGATACTTTTCCAGCGACAGACCCTGCCACTGTTTAATAAACGCGATGCAGGCGGAGCTAAAGCGAGATGAAATGTGCGGCATGGCATCTTTCTCATAAAAAGCGCGATTATAAAGTGTGCTGCACGCGTGGCTAGCGGTCAGACGGCCAAACGCAGGCAGGGAAAAGGTCTATGCCGTTCAGCGTCACGCCGCGTTGACAGAATGAAAAACTGATGTTTTTGGTTAGTAACCGATCTTCTTATAAATTTGCAATCATTAAGATTAAGTCACTGAAATGTGGCTGAATCTGTTATATCTATGAAAAAACATAATTAAAAGAAAACGAAGATCTCGTCGCGGGATCGTCTTTTTAGGGAAGATAATGACGAATAGCGCTTCGCAGGCGACACGCGCGCCTTTTGAACATAGCCTGGGGATTATCCGCCAGGCATCAATAGAAATCCTGCTGCTGCTGGGTATTCATACCACAGAGGGAAAAGAGCCCCGGTGGTTCATGGAACAACTTGAGCAGGCGCGTCTTAACCTGGGCGGTTGGGGCGCGGTGGCGAAAAAATTGCGGATAAATGACGCGCAGTTGAGCCAGTTTATGCTGCAACTGCGTCACCTTCAGCAGCATGTTCCCCAGTATGACAGCGGGCAAGAGGTGAGCGAAAATCAACTCCTTGCCGCGTTGCGTTTTGTCACCTCGCTGGAACATCTACGTCAGCAGCAGCCGCTACTGACGTATCAAACTGAGCTGGAAGACCCCGACCAGGAGGCGCATCTTGAGGCGCATCTTGAAGCGCAGCGTCAGCTTCGGGCGATAGAACTGACGTTAAAAGCGCTTATTGCGCGCGCATGGCCGGATCGGGCGTCGCTGAATCACTACCTCAAGCAAAATTTTGGCCCGGACCGTTTGCGCCAGTGGTTAAAACAGGGAGAAGATCAACATGCGCTGGAAGGCATGTTGTTCAGCGAACTGGCGCTTATGGTGGTCGATAAAAAATTATTTGCCCGTCATTACGTCAGAATTTTTAATGACGCCTCAGCGTTAACGCTGTTCGCCGAGTCGCGCACCACCCTGCGTATGTTTCTGGATGATTGCCGCCTCGCGCGAAACGAGGTTATCGCCAGGCAGCCGCTCACCTCAGCGCAGCTTATGCTGCTAAACGTTCAGTATCAGCAAATCGTTCGGCCCATCCAGCGCGCCTATGCCGAAAAACGTACTCGCGTGAATCCCGCTTCGTTTCTGCTGGCGGATGAACGTGAATTGCGCCAGTTCTGGGAAACCGCGCGGCTTAAAGATCGGCAGGCCGGGGGAGATAAGCATGAGATTAGCGAGAGCATAGAACCACCGCGTAAGCGGCCTCCGCGTACGCCTGAAGAGCGTGAGCAACTTATTTCCGGCACTTTGTGGGCCGGGGTTGGCGTCATGACGCTGGCGATACTGGCGGGCGCGTTCTGGCTATTTAGTTCGCCGTCGCCAGGCTCCGATAACGGGCAAACTCCCGCAATGGCGCAGGATGAACCGCCGCGCGAGGCGCCTTCCGCGCGGGAAACGCTCAATCATATGGGGATTACCTGGGATGCGTTTACCATGCGGGCGGCGATAGAGCGCAATGATACGCGGGTGACGGCGCTGTTCCTCCAGGGCGGAATGAACTGGCAGCTCGCGTGGACGGAGCAGGCGTTTGCGGCAGGACATACCGAGGTGCTGCAACTGTTGTTGCGTTATCCCGCGCTGATGGATGAGGTCAAACCCTGCCGACGATTTATCACAACGTTAAGTCATGACATGTCGAGCGGCGCGCCGCTGACCGCGATGCATAAAACCTATTTGCAAACGTTTTGCACTGTTCCGGCTGTTGTGACGCGCCAGCAGCACGATACGGAGCAGGCCCGATTGCGCGCTCAGGCCCGGCCCAGCGCAGACAATAAAAAATGGCTGAAAATTCAGTCAGCCATTTATGATGCGATTCACTGAGGCCGGAGCAGGTTAAGGCTCTCCGTAAAGGCCAATCAGGCGGCGCACCACGCCATTGGTCCAGCCGAACCCATCCTGTAGCGGATACTCGCCCCCGCCGCCTTCGCGGGGCGTACCGCCGGAAATATGGTATTTCTCGATCAGTTTATGGTGCTCCTGATAAAAATGGTTCACCGTTTTTAACCAGTTATGGGCGATTTCATCGCCCAGCATATCGTCGCCATACAGTTTGAAGCCCTGAATCGCCATCCATTGCAGCGGTGCCCAGCCGTTCGGTTTATCCCACTGTTCGCCGGTTTCGTATTCGGTCGCCATAATCCCGCCGGGCGTTAACAGACGGCTGCGTACCACATTTGCCAGACGGTCGGCCTGCTCGTGGTTCGCCATACCGACATACAGCGGCACGATACTGGCAGCGGAAAAGAGCGCCATTTCTTCGCGTCGCCAGTCATAGTCCCGATAACAGCCGTTTTCATCATCCCACAGATAATGGTTCACGGCGGCGCGTCGATCGCTGGCTTTCTGGCGAAATAGCGCCTCGGTGTCACATTCGCCTTTCAGCGCTGAAATATTGGCGATAGCGCTCTCCAGTTTATACAGAAAAGCGTTCAAATCGATAGGGATAAACTGGGTCGTACGTATGCTGGCAAGCCGGCCCGCATCGCGTAGCCAGCGTGAAGAATAGTCCCAGCCGGACGCCGCCCCGGCGCGCAAATCCCGGTAGACTTCATTGGGCGGACGACCGGAGTGTTTTGCGGTTTCGACATCTTCCAGCCAGGACTCGTCGCGCGGCGTGTCGCGATCGTCCCAGTAGCGGTTCAGCAGGGAACCGTCCGGCATCCGCACAACGTGGCGATAAGCCTGGTTGAGCGCCAGCGATTCGGCGCCGTCCATCCAGAAGGCGTATTCCATTTTGAGATGGTCGAGATAACGCCGCGCGCCGCGTACGCCATCTTCTTCGAACAGTTCAACCATAAGGGCGAAAACCGGCGGCTGCGAGCGGCTCAGATAATAGGTCCGGTTGCCGTTGGGAATATGGCCATAGTTTTCAATCATCCAGGCGAAATTATCCGCCATACATTTAAGTAAGTCTTCGCGCCCGCTTTCCGCCAGACCCAGCATGGTAAAATAAGAGTCCCAATAATAGGTTTCGCTAAAACGGCCTCCCGGCACGATATAGGATTGCGGCAGCGCCAGCAGCGAAGACCACGGAATATGATCCTGCGGTTCGCGCGTCAGTATCGGCCAAAGCTGGTCAATATGTTCTTTGAGCGAGTTTTCGGGATTAGAGACATACTCGCTGGATAAGGTTTCCGGTAGCCAGAAATGGTTCTCGACGAAGCGGCGTAAGTCAAAATCACGGTGGCGTCTGACCTTACGGTAGCGGATCAGGATATCAAGCGGGTCCATCTTCGGCGCGCAGTCCGGGAACGTTTTACTGTCTGGAAACAGTTTTGTTGACTGTACATGCTCGAACAGTTCGAGATACCGATCGGCAGGGGTCAGGGCGTCAGAGGCGGGAAGCCCCTCGATCATCTCCGGCTCCGGTTCCGCCTCGATCATTTCATCCAGCTTTAACTCGCACGGGTCTGTTTCATAAAGCAGATCGACATCAATAGTCAGATCTTCAGAAGGCGTGGGGTTTAATTTCTGGTTGAGCATAATGACAAGGACCTCCGGCTTGCGTCGTAAAAGATACGGGTGTTGCCCGGCTGTCTATTAAGCGTAGACATTCGCTTCGATACCTGAGTGGCAAAGTGTGCGATAGATCACATTTTGCAATTTGTCTCTCAAGAAAAACACTTCATAACTTACTGAATAATATTGCGAAAATCCTATTTTCATGACGCCCGCCCCAGACCTAAAATCAGAACATTCGTTTCATAGCGGTATCACTACGTCGCCGCATGGCGTGGATTCACAAGCAAAGGTAACGTAAATAGTTATAATACAAGCTATGGCACTATGGTAATACAAATGGATACAAATGATCGAGCAACCCGACAGTAAAAGCGCCAAACCGCTTTATAAGCAGCTTGAAGCCGCCTTAAAAGAGGCCATTGCGCGTGGAGAGTATAAACCAGGCCAGCAGATCCCGACGGAAAATGAACTGAGCGCGCGCTGGCAGGTGAGCAGGGTCACGGTCCGTAAGGCGTTGGATGCGCTGACGCGTGAAAATTTGCTGACCCGTGTCTCCGGCAAAGGCACCTTTGTCTCTGGTGAGAAATTTCAGCGTAGCATGACCGGCATCATGAGTTTCAGCGAGTTATGCCAGTCCCAGGGACGTCGCCCGGGGTCACGCACTATCAAATCCGTTTTTGAATCGGTAGACGATGAGACAAAAGCGTTACTGAATATGAACGATGGCGAAAAAGCGATCGTCATTGAACGTATCCGCTATGCCGACGATGTGGCGGTATCGCTGGAAACCGTACATCTTCCCCCACGTTTTGCGTTTTTGCTGGACGAAGATCTTAATAATCACTCTTTGTATGAATGCTTACGCGAGAAATACCATTTATGGTTTACCCATTCCCGTAAGATGATCGAACTGGTTTATGCCAGCTTTGAAGTCGCCCATTATCTTGGCGTCAACGAAGGTTATCCGCTGATCCTGATAAAAAGTGAAATGATTGATAACAAAGGAGAACTCTCCTGCGTTTCGCAACAGTTGATTGTCGGCGATAAAATACGGTTTACCGTATGATGTCAGCATTACGCTAACGAAGAGTAGGCTGAATCGGGATCCAGATCGCGGATCCCGATTTTTTTTGGTTTCCATCTTGATCAAATATCTTTAAATGTCATATAAAAATAATAATACATTATGAGTCATTTATGGCGAATCCTCGCCTGTATCTTTATGGAAATGCAATGGATACATTCCGCCTGTATTCATAGCGGTGAGTTTTTCCACGGGTCGTTTGAAATTACCGATGCGAATACGCCTTTCTTCTTCCAGTTTTCCGAGGGCAATACGCGGGCGGTGGATGAACGCGCGTTAAACTTCCTGAAAAAATATGGCCAGCGATATTATCCTGAAACTTTCACAGAAGGTGAATGCGTTATTGGCGCGGGATGATGTTGACGGTGTAGTCATTACTCACGGCACTGACACGCTCGATGAAACCGCCTATTTTCTTAATTTGACCGTGAAAAGCGACAAACCGGTGGTGTTTACCGCTGCAATGCGGCCCGCGTCGGCAATCAGCGCCGATGGCGCAAGGGCAGCCAGGGCTGGTGTCTGACTCGCTCAACCCGGCGAAGGCGCGGGTGTTGCTGATGACGGCACTAACTCAGACGCGTAATCCGGAACTGATCCAGAGTTATTTCAGTACGTATTAATCATGCAGGCTTGTGCGCCTACCCTCGAAGATGGGCGCACAAGATATTAACGCATGGTCACAAACTCTTCCGATGCGGTCGGGTGAATAGCGACGGTATTATCGAAGTCTTTCTTGGTAGCGCCCATCTTCAGCGCTACCGCGAAGCCCTGCAACATTTCATCCATGCCGAAGCCGATACCGTGGATACCCACAATTTTTTCTTCCGGCCCGATACAGACCAGCTTCATACGGCACGGCTGGCGGTGCGTCGTCACCGCGGTATACATAGCGGTAAACGATGATTTATAGACTTTCACCTGCTCGTCGCCGTACTGCTCGCGCGCCTGCGGCTCGCTTAACCCGACGGTGCCGATAGGCGGATGGCTAAAGACCACGGTCGGGATGTTGCTGTAGTCCAGATGCTCGTCCGGCTTGTTGTTAAACAGGCGTTCGGAGAGACGGCGACCGGCGGCGACGGCGACTGGCGTTAGTTCTACCGCGCCAGTATTGTCGCCAACGGCGTAAATGCCTTCAACGTTGGTATTCTGGAATTTATCGACAATGATGTAACCTTTTTCATTGGTTTTCACGCCCGCAGCCGCCAGATTAATATTGTCGGTCGACGGTTCGCGACCAATGGCCCAGATCAGGCAATCAACGGTTTCACTGCGGCCATCTTCCAGTTCCAAAGTCAGACTGCCGTCGGCGTTTTTCACCACCGCTTTCGGCACGGCGTGAGTATGCAGTTGCGGGCCTTCGGCGTTCATCACCTCAACCAGCGTTTCGCTAATCATTGGGTCAAAACTGCGCAGCGGCGCATGTTTACGGACAAACAGATGCGTTTTCGCCCCCAGCGCGTTGATAACGCCAGCCAGTTCAACGGCGATATAACCTGCGCCTACCACCGCGACGCGCTCCGGCAAGGCAGACAGCGCAAAGAAACCGTCGGAATCAATGCCGTATTCCACGCCTGGAATCTCAGGATGGCTTGGACGGCCGCCGGTAGCGATCAAAATATGGTCGGCGGTGATGGTTTCGCCGTTCACTTCAATGGTTTTGGCATCGACAAAGCGGGCAAAGCCTTTAATCACATCCACGTTATTTTTGCCCAGCACGTTGTCGTATGAAGTATGGATGCGGTCAATATACGCGGTACGGCTGGCAATCAGCTTGCTCCAGTCGAACTGATTAATCGTGGTGTCAAAACCGTAGTCCGGGCCATACAGATGAATCGCTTCACGAATCTGCGCGGCATGCCACATCACTTTCTTCGGCACGCAGCCCACGTTAACACAGGTGCCGCCCAGCTCTTTGGCTTCGATGAGCGCGCATTTCTGGCCGTACATAGCGGCGCGGTTAATCGAGGCGATACCGCCGCTGCCGCCGCCGATAGCGATGTAATCATAGTGTTTGGTCATGACCGCTCCTTTATGTTCGTTGTCGGACGGATAGATTCTGCGCTACCCGCCAAAATATTCGCGATTGTATACCTGAAGGTGAAAGGTTCCACCGATGGCTGTGATTACTCCGGCACGATCCAGCTTACCGAAGTGTGTCCGTGACCGTTTGGCGCCAACCTGCTGTGCAGCCACGGTAGCACGTTGTTCATCTGCTGCTCCAGTTTCCACGGCGGGTTAACCACGATCATACCGGACGCCGTCATCCCGCGCTGATCGCTGTCCGGGCGGATCGCCAGCTCAATTTGCAGGATTTTACGGATGCCGGTGGCTTCCAGATCATGAATCATGCGCTTAATTTGCTGGCGGAGCACCACCGGATACCATAGCGCGTATGTACCAGTGGCGAAACGTTTATAACCCTCGCTGATGCCGCTGACTACCGCCTGGTAGTCGGTTTTCATTTCATAAGGCGGGTCAATGAGGATCAGACCGCGGCGGGAAACCGGTGGCAATTTGGCTTTCAGTTGCTGATAGCCGTCAGCGCGTTCCACGCGGGCGCGGTTGTCTTTTTGAAACTCCGCGCGCAACAGTGGGAAGTCGCTGGGATGCAATTCCGTGAGTTGCAGACTGTCCTGCTCACGCAGCAACTGGCGGGCGATTAACGGGGAGCCCGGATAGTAGCGTAACTGCCCGCTGCGGTTGAAATGCTTTACGACGCTAATATACGGTTCCAGTTCGGCGGGCAGATCGTCCTGCTGCCAGATACGGGCGATGCCTTCCAGATACTCTCCGGTACGTTCAGCATGTTCGCTGCCCAACTGATAACGCCCCGCGCCCGCGTGCGTGTCCAGATAGAGAAACGGTTTTTCTTTCTCTTTTAGCGACTCGATGATCAGGCTCTGAACGGTATGTTTAAGGACGTCGGCGTGGTTGCCAGCGTGAAAGCTGTGACGATAACTGAGCATGGATGCAGATATTCCGGGAAGTAAACAAGTTAGCCGATAGTTTACCGCAGATCCGCGCAGATTACCCCAGTACCGCCATGTTGTTTCGCGCGTTGTGAAAGTATTGCAAGACGTGTTCGTATCATCAAACCGTCAACTGCGCAGGCCAGCATCGCCTGTGGGCAAGGTAGTGGTTTTGACCTGGCGTTATTCTTAATGAAAGGAACCATAATGAAACTACACATTACTGTACTGGCGTCATCTCTGGCGCTGGCGATGCCGGCACTGGCGAAAGATATTCCCCTGTCCCAGGCGGAGTCGATAGCGAAAAGCGTGACGCCCGACTCGGCGAGCGTCGCCTTTAATGACCTTGAGGCTCAATGGCTGACACAGTTGCGTAAGGCATTACAAGGCGATACCGCCGCGTTGACTCGCGACGCCCTGGCTCAGATGCGACAGAATTCCATCCAGGCGGATAATGCCTGGTTACAGGCTAGCGGTTATGATTTTCATACTACTGAGAATCAACAGATGGGGATTACCCTACTTTCCGCCTTCAATACATTGCCGGAAGCAGTATTGAAAGACAATCTGGCGACGGTGACGGCGATTAATCACGATGCCGATGTTAATACCCGTCACCAGGCGCTGGCGGATGCGGAAAGCGTGGAGTATCTCTATTTCCTGAGCGACGCAATGGGGCCACGGCTGGGGCGGGCATTTCTCGCCGCTTATGATAAAGGTGAGTTGGGCAAAGCGGCAGCGTTGATTAAAGCCTCGGAAGTCAGCACCGGCGCGGCGAAAAAATATTTTCATTACCCGCGTCCTTACCAGGTGCCGGGTAATACTATCCATTTGACGCCGGATGATGTGGTGGTAAAAGATGGTCATCCTTATACCGCAGGTGGCGGTGCTTTTCCCAGCGGACACACGAATACCGGTTATACGGATGCGCTGTTGATGGCGGAAATGATCCCGGAACGCTTTGATGCGCTGGTGATTCGTGGCGCGCGTTATGGCTATTCTCGCCTGGTCCTTGGCGTACACTATCCGCTGGATGTGATGGGCGCGCGGATGGTCGCGCAGCGTAATGTCGCGCATTATCTTAACGATCCGTATTATCGTACGTTATTCAACGAAGCTCGCGCCCAACTGCGCGAGGCGCTGGTGAAAGAGTGCGGTACGACGATTGTCGAATGCGCGGCATCGGCCGGAAAAGACGATCCGTACCGCGATCCGGCTATGCATACCTTCTACCGCTTCACCATGACTTATAACCTGCCGCAACAGAAAGGCGAGCATCAGCCGTTGAAAATACCAAAAGGCGCCGATGTTCTGCTACAGACAGCGCTGCCGAACCTGTCGCCAGCGCAGCGTCAGGCGTTAATGGAAGAGACGGCGTTACCGGCAGGATATCCGTTGTCGGGCGAGACCGAGGATCAACAGTTCTGGCAGCGTCTGGATCTGTCCGCTGCTTACGAGATGGCGAGAAAAACGCGCTGACGTTGTCACCCGGCTTATAAAACGTAAGCCGGGATGATGTTAAAGGGGCGGCTTATTGCAGCGATACCCACGTCTGTACGCTGTCCATCATTGAAATTCCCCTTACTATCCCCCATTCTAGATCTCATCGCGAGAGCGCCAAAAGCGCGCTCCACTCACCTTCTTCTACAGGACTGCGCATATGACCAATCCATTACTAACGTCTTTTTCACTGCCGCCTTTTTCTGCAATTAAACCGGAGCATGTGGTGCCTGCGGTCACCAAAGCGTTGGCCGATTGCCGGGCAGCGGTAGAAGGCGTTGTGGCGCATGGCGCGCCGTATAGCTGGGAAAACCTCTGCCAGCCGTTGGCGGAAGCCGACGATGTTCTGGGGCGTATTTTCTCGCCAATTAGCCACTTAAACTCGGTGAAAAATAGTCCGGAGCTGCGTGAAGCCTACGAACAGACGCTGCCGCTGCTGTCTGAATACAGCACCTGGGTTGGGCAACACGAAGGGTTATACAATGCGTACCGCGACCTGCGCGACGGCGATCATTACGCCACGCTGAATACCGCGCAGAAGAAAGCGGTCGATAACGCGCTGCGTGATTTTGAACTGTCCGGCATCGGCCTGCCGAAAGAGAAACAGCAGCGTTACGGCGAAATCGCCACTCGCCTGTCTGAGCTGGGCAACCAGTACAGCAATAATGTGCTCGATGCCACTATGGGCTGGACGAAGCTCATCACCGACGAAGCCGAGCTGGCGGGAATGCCGGAAAGCGCTCTGGCGGCAGCAAAAGCCCAGGCGGAAGCCAAAGAGCAGGAAGGTTACCTGCTGACCCTGGATATCCCGAGCTATCTGCCGGTCATGACCTACTGCGACAACCAGGCGTTGCGCGAAGAGATGTATCGCGCCTATTCCACTCGCGCCTCCGACCAGGGGCCGAACGCCGGTAAGTGGGATAACAGCCCGGTGATGGAAGAAATTCTTGCGCTGCGCCATGAACTGGCGCAACTGCTGGGCTTCGAAAATTATGCCCATGAATCGCTGGCCACCAAGATGGCGGAAAATCCGCAGCAGGTGCTCGATTTCTTAACCGATCTGGCGAAACGCGCCCGCCCGCAGGGGGAAAAAGAGCTGGCCCAGCTGCGCGCCTTCGCCAAAGCCGAATTTGGCGTTGAGGAGCTGCAACCGTGGGATATCGCGTACTACAGTGAAAAGCAAAAACAGCACCTGTACAGTATCAGCGATGAGCAACTACGTCCGTACTTCCCGGAAAACAAAGCCGTGAATGGCCTGTTTGAAGTGGTGAAACGTATTTACGGCATCACTGCCAAAGAGCGTACTGACGTTGATGTCTGGCACCCGGAAGTGCGTTTCTTTGAACTGTATGACGAAAATAACGAGCTGCGCGGCAGCTTCTACCTTGACCTGTACGCGCGTGAACACAAACGCGGCGGGGCGTGGATGGACGACTGTGTCGGCCAGATGCGTAAGGCGGACGGCACATTGCAAAAGCCGGTCGCTTATCTGACCTGTAATTTCAACCGTCCGGTGAACGGTAAACCCGCTCTGTTTACCCATGACGAAGTGATCACCCTGTTCCACGAGTTTGGTCATGGCCTGCATCATATGCTGACCCGCATTGAGACCGCCGGGGTCTCCGGTATCAGCGGCGTGCCGTGGGACGCGGTCGAACTGCCAAGCCAGTTTATGGAAAACTGGTGCTGGGAGCCGGAAGCGCTGGCGTTTATCTCCGGCCACTATGAAACCGGCGAGCCGTTGCCGAAGGAACTGCTGGATAAAATGCTGGCGGCGAAAAACTATCAGGCGGCACTGTTTATTCTGCGTCAACTGGAGTTCGGCCTGTTTGATTTCCGTCTGCATGCGGAATTTAACCCGCAGCAAGGAGCGAAAATTCTTGAGACGCTCTTTGAAATTAAAAAACAGGTCGCCGTGGTGCCGTCACCGACATGGGGCCGCTTCCCACATGCGTTCAGCCATATCTTTGCTGGCGGCTATGCGGCAGGCTACTACAGCTATCTGTGGGCCGACGTACTGGCGGCGGACGCGTATTCCCGCTTTGAGGAGGAAGGCATTTTCAACCGTGAGACCGGTCAGTCGTTCCTTGATAACATCCTGACTCGCGGTGGTTCTGAAGAGCCGATGGAACTCTTTAAACGCTTCCGTGGCCGTGAACCACAACTGGACGCGATGCTGGAGCATTACGGGATTAAAGGCTAATTTTACGTGCAAATCTGCTTAATGGATGAAACGGGCGCCACAGACGGCGCCTTATCTGTTCTGGCTGCCCGCTGGGGACTGGAGCATGACGAAGACAATCTAATGGCGCTGGTATTGACGCCGCAACATCTGGAGCTGCGCAAGCGCGACGAACCGAAGCTCGGCGGCATTTTCGTCGATTTTGTCGGCGGCGCGATGGCCCATCGACGTAAGTTCGGCGGCGGGCGCGGCGAAGCGGTGGCGAAAGCCGTTGGTATCAAAGGCGATTATCTGCCGGATGTGGTTGATGCCACGGCCGGACTGGGGCGCGATGCGTTTGTACTGGCGTCCGTCGGTTGCCGCGTGCGGATGCTGGAGCGTAATCCGGTGGTTGCCGCGCTGCTCGACGACGGTCTGACGCGCGGCTATGCCGATGCGGACATCGGTCCGTGGTTGCAGCAACGTTTGCAGTTGATTCATGCTTCCAGCCTGACGGCGTTAACCGATATCACGCCGCGCCCGCAGGTGGTCTACCTCGATCCGATGTTTCCTCACCGGCAGAAAAGCGCGCTGGTGAAGAAAGAGATGCGGGTGTTTCAGTCGTTGGTGGGGCCGGATTTAGACGCCGACGGACTGCTGGAACCGGCGCGTCAGTTGGCGACCAAACGCGTGGTGGTCAAACGTCCCGATTATGCGCCGCCGCTGGCGGATGTCGCGACGCCCAACGCCATCGTTACCAAAGGGCATCGGTTTGATATTTATGCCGGAACCCCTCTGACGGAGTAACGGATTGCCCGATGGCGTTGCGCTTATCGGGCCTACGATTCTCAATTATTTGTAGGCCGGATAAGGCGTAAGCCGCATCCGGCACTGAGTATTACTGTTCGGTACCTGGCGTATTAATCATTCGGTTTAACCACGGCACCATAATGGCCATCACCACGGTGACCGCCAGCGTTACCAGACCAATTTTGCTAAAGACGCCGGTATAAATGGGCAGCGTCTGTAACGGATCGGTGATGTTTTCCGGTACGGCAGTGAAGGTCGCCACATAACCGCCGAGCAGGAAGGCGGCGGCCTGGGTCAGGAACCACATTCCCAGAATAAAGCCCATCAGATGCTGCGGCACCAGAGCGGCGACCATTGCCAGCCCCAGCGCGCTAATCAGCAGCTCGCCCAGACTCTGGAACAGATACACCAGCACGATAAACCACGGCGACGTCAATCCTTGCGCATCGGCAAACCACATCCCGGCGGCGGCGGCGGTCAGAAAACCCAGCGCGCAGAGGAACATGCCAAGCGTAAACTTCATCGGCATAGTCAGATCTTTGCCTTTGCTACCCAGTCGGGTGTAAATCGCTGCCAGTACCGGACTGGCGACGACCACCCAGAATGGGTTCAGCGCCTGAAAACTCACCGGGTTAATGGCGAATCCAAGAATTTCATGATGCACGTTATTAATCGCAAAGAAGTTCAGCGAGGTAGGCATCTGCGCATACAGAATGTAAAACAGCACGGCTTCAATCATCAGAATAAACGCCACGAACATTTTATTGCGGCCGGTTTTATCCAGACGAAACGCTTCGCGAAAGAAGAAAATAGTGACGACGATAGAAAGGACGATGAGCACCAGATTGGCAATCTTAACGTTGTGCATCAGCCAGGCGCAGAGGAAAATCATGACGACGGTGCCGAGCAGTACCAGCAGCAAATTGCGAAAACGTAGCGGTTTATGATCCGGTTCAGAACCGATATTTTTCACCATGCCACGGCAGGCGAAGTACACCAGAAGCGCAACAATTAAACCAGCGCCGCACAGATTATAGGTCACCGCATAGCCAAATTTATCGGCAATCACCGGCGCCAGCGATAGCGATAACAAAGAACCGATGTTAATCGACATATAAAACAGGGTGAAAGCGCCATCCAGCCGGGGATCTTTAGGCTGATAGCATTTAGAGAGCAGGCTGGCGGGATTGGCTTTAAATAACCCGTTGCCCACGGCAATCGTACCCAGTGCGATAAAAATCAGATCGGGATTTAATAGCGACATGCCGGTCATAAAATAGCCAATCGCCAGCACAATCGCGCCCAGGACCAGGGTGCGTTTAGTCCCTAACAGATGGTCGCCAACATAGCCGCCGATGGAGATCAGGCCATAAACCAGCGCTGCAAAAGCGCCAAAGGTAATAAAGGCCTGCTCCTGAGAAAACCCCAATTGTTTAACGAAAAAGACCGCCAGGATGCCCTGGACGCCGTAATAGCCAAATCGTTCCCATAATTCTACAAAAAAGATCATGAAGAATGGACGAGGTTGCTGCAGCAAGCCCGTAGGTGCAGTTGTATTCATATTCCTTCGCCTTTTAATGCCATCCCGAAACGTATGAGCGCGTATATCAAAACGCGCCGAAAAGACTTACCCTGATATAGACTGCGGTTATTAGCCTGATCAATAGGTTATTATACAAATGATACGCAAACTAATTAGTGGATCACACTAATTATGTTTGGTGTGATGGAATGATGTACTGAGTACTGCGAAGAAGGGGGGATAAACAAAACGCCCACATAAGCGGGCGTTGTTGTTGATAGCCGGAATTTGCCTGGTGGTCAGGCCAACCTGATTGACTATAGACCAGACGCGGTCTTAGCCGCCAGCCGGCACGGCAAGTATTACTCTTCTTCGTCGCGCAGCGGAACAATCAGCATGTCAACGTGAACGGTGTTGATCAGCTGGCGCGCAGAAGACATCAGTTTGCTCCAGAAGTCCTGGTGATGACCGCAAACGACCAGATCCATATCGTATTTCTTGATGGCGTCAACCAGCACCTGGCCCAAATCGCCGCTACCGCTCAGGGTTTCAGTGATAGGGTAGCCAGCGTTGGTAGACAGCTCGGTCAGCGCGTGGTGGGTTTCTTCGGAGATACGTTTCTGCATATCGCCCAGATTGACGTCAATCAGACCGGTGTACAGGTCTGAATAATTCACGTCAACGTGGATGAGGGAGATTTTCGCGTTGTAGGGGCGCGCCATAGAGACCGCTTTTTCAACCAGAACTTTACTTTCCGGGGAGAGATCAACTGCGATAAGAATGTGTTTATAAGCCATAGTGTTACTCCTTCCATAAGTTGTCGATGACCATTGAGCTACTGGCGTTTCTTATGCCGCCGCGTCACCCGCGTCCTGCGAACTCTATGCGCGGGGCTAGCTCAGCCGTTTACCATAACTATCCTTACATTATAGCGACCAGGATAATCCGTCAATCTGCCTTGCTTGCCAGTTAGTTAAACAAAATTTCTAGGGAATTGCATTGATAGTGATTAACCTTCTGGTAAAAAAATTAACTGATCTCCTACAATGTGTATAAGAGCCGTTCGAATGCGGAGCGCTAATATGGACGGCTTTCGTAGTACTCTTTCACTGATTGTCTGGCAGGGTATCGGGGAGCGGTAGTCCCGGAGAGGAACTCCGTGGGCGGGTCGCCGGGGAGGAGATATGATAAGCACCGTCTCACTATTCTGGGCTTTATGTGTCGTTTGCATTGTTAATATGGCGCGCTATTTCTCATCGCTACGCGCACTGTTAGTGGTACTTCGTGGTTGCGATCCTTTGCTCTATCAATATGTCGATGGCGGCGGCTTCTTTACCACGCATGGTCAGCCCAACAAACAGGTGCGCCTGGTATGGTATATCTACGCTCAGCGCTATCGCGATCATCATGATGAAGAATTTATTCGCCGTTGTGAACGCGTGCGCCGCCAGTTTCTGCTGACCAGCGCGTTATGCGGTTTGGTGGTGGTGAGCTTGATTGCGCTCATGATTTGGCACTGAATAAAAAAAGCGGGCCAGTTTCCTGACCCGCTCGTATTAGATAAGCCTCCGGATGACGCCGCTTGTAGCGGCCTGTCAGGCCTGTGTCGTTTCATCCTGACAGGCCGGATTAGCGACAGCGCTATCCGGCCCATTTGGCTTAAATAATCTTCAGGGAAAGCCAGTACAGCACGCCGGAAAGAATAATCGCCGCCGGTAACGTAAATACCCAGGCCATCAGAATGCTGGTCACGGTTTTACGCTGCAACCCGCCGCCATCAACGACCATGGTTCCCGCCACTGAAGAGGAGAGTACGTGAGTGGTAGAAACTGGCATACCGGTGTAGCTGGCAAGACCGATAGAGACTGCCGCCGTCATCTGCGCCGACATTCCCTGCGCATACGTCATGCCTTTTTTACCAATTTTCTCGCCGATAGTGGTCGCCACGCGACGCCAGCCGATCATCGTACCAATACCCAGCGCCAACGCCACTGCCATAATGATCCACACCGGCGCATACTCAATGGTGCTTAACATATCGGTCTTCAGCTTTTTCAGCAGGCGCTGGTCATCGCTGCTTACGCCAGGCAATTTCACGACTTTGTCGGTCGTGTCGGAAATGCACAGCATAATGCGACGCAACTGACTACGCTGTTCAACGCTTAACTTGTCGTAGCTTTCCACGTTTGCCAGCATCCCTTTCGCACGGTTAAGCGCGTTAATGGTGTTAGCCGGATGGCAGTGGAATTCAGTCGGTTCAGTCGCGCCCGGTTCCGGAGAGGGAATCAGTTGGTCAACGCCGGTGACGGCTTTCAGCAGGTCAGGACGCTGCTCAAAGTACGTTTCGACATTGTTGATAGCATCGCGCGTACGGGTGATTTCGTAGCTGGAGGCATTCATATTGACCACGAAACCCGCAGGCGCGACGCCAATCAGCACCAGCATGACCAGGCCAATGCCTTTCTGACCATCGTTCGCGCCATGCGAAAACGCCACGCCGATAGCTGAGAGGATCAGCGCGATACGCGTCCAGAATGGCGGCTTTTTCTTGCCGTCTTTCTTTTCACGTTCGGCTGGCGTCAGGTGGATACGGGCGCGTTTCTTAGTACCGCTCCAGTAGCGGCGCAGCAAGAAAATCAGACCGCCGGCGAATACCAGACCGACAATAGGGGAGATAATGAGTGAACCGAAAATATTGATAACTTTCGGGATGTTAAGCGCATCCACCACTGACGTGCCGGTCATCATCGCATTGGTTAAACCGATGCCGATAATGGCGCCAATCAGCGTGTGGGAACTGGACGCCGGCAACCCGAAATACCAGGTACCGAGGTTCCAGATAATCGCCGCCAGCAACATGGAAAAGACCATAGCGAGGCCGTGCGCGGAACCCATGTTGAGCAGGAGATCCGTTGGTAGCATATGCACAATGGCATACGCCACGCTGAGACCCCCCAGCAAAACGCCAAAAAAGTTAAACACCGCCGCCATGACAACCGCCAGCTGCGAACGCATCGCACGGGTGTAAATCACGGTTGCGACTGCATTGGCTGTGTCATGGAAGCCGTTAATTGCTTCGTAGAACAGCACAAAAGCCAGAGCAAGCAATAATAAAAGCCCGGTATGTAAATCCAGGCCAGCAAACAAATGTAGCATAGGACGTTACGCCATTTTGAGGACATGAACGCGGCGCATTATCAGTGACTTTGGCGGCGCGGGCAAAGTGAAATATAGACTTTTTTTGATGTACTTCGTGCTTTGTTTGATATCACTAAAGAATTATCTTATATATTTCAGATAAATACCATTTTCAGGCGCTTTTCGCGCTGGTGCGACCACTGAGGAAACTTTACAATTCCCGCCCGAATTTGAGAGAGGAAGGCGACGTGGAAAGGTTTGATGCCGTTATTATAGGCGCTGGCGCAGCGGGCATGTTTTGCGCCGCGCAGGCAGGACAGGCGGGTAGCCGCGTGCTGCTCATCGATAATGGCAAGAAGCCAGGGCGTAAAATCCTCATGTCCGGCGGTGGACGCTGCAACTTTACTAATCTTTATGTTGAGCCTGCTGCGTATTTGAGCCAGAACCCCCATTTTTGTAAATCAGCGTTAGCCCGCTATACCCAGTGGGATTTTATCGATCTGGTCGGCAGGTATGGGATAGCCTGGCATGAGAAAACGCTGGGACAGCTTTTTTGCGATGATTCCGCCCAACGCATTGTCGATATGTTGGTTGCCGAGTGTGACAAAGGCGGCGTAACGATGCGCCTGCGTAGCGAGGTACTGAGCGTCGAGCGTGATGAGTCGGGTTTCGTACTGGCGTTGAACGGCGAGACGGTGACTACGCAAAAGCTGGTGATTGCCAGCGGTGGCCTGTCGATGCCGGGGCTTGGCGCATCGCCGTTTGGCTATAAAATCGCCGAACAGTTTGGTCTCAAGGTGTTGCCGACGCGCGCCGGGCTGGTGCCCTTTACGCTGCATAAGCCGCTGTTAGAACAGCTCCAGACGCTGTCTGGCGTCTCTGTGCCCTGCGTGATTACCGCCCGCAATGGTACGGTATTTCGGGAAAACCTACTTTTTACCCATCGTGGGCTGTCCGGCCCCGCCGTTTTACAGATTTCCAGCTACTGGCAACCGGGCGAGTTAGTGAGCATTAACTTATTGCCGGACCTCTCGCTGGAAGACGTTCTCAATGAACAGCGTAACGCGCACCCGAACCAGAGTCTGAAGAACACGCTGGCGATGCATCTGCCGAAACGGCTGGTGGAGTGTTTACAACAGTTGGGGCAGATCCCGGATGTATCGCTCAGGCAGTTGAACGTTCGTGACCAGCAGGCGTTGGTTAACACGCTTACGGCCTGGCAAGTGCAGCCTAACGGCACCGAAGGCTATCGGACAGCGGAAGTGACGCTGGGCGGCGTGGATACAAACGAACTATCATCGCGGACTATGGAAGCGCGCCGCGTGCCGGGTCTCTATTTTATCGGCGAAGTGATGGACGTCACCGGCTGGTTGGGCGGCTATAACTTCCAGTGGGCGTGGTCGAGCGCCTGGGCCTGCGCGCAGGATTTGGCGGCAAAACGCTAAGTACCATTACAAACAATAAGCGAATAGACATCCCGGACAGAGGTGTTAGTATCGATTTATAGCAGTTATGAGTATGCGTGTTTCATTTACGGCCAGGAACGCTGATGATGACAACATTACTCCCTCTTTTCCGGGTACCTACATCATTCACTCCCTTTGACGGCGAGCGCTTCATCGGCGTCTGTTCGTCGTCTGGCCCCTTTTCTTTTTTCATTCTTATCCCGAATGGAAACCCCCGCTGAGCGCACGCCCGGCGGACTTTGTGACACGCATGGTTAGACAACAGGGATTACGGCGGGTCGATTATGGACAAAATGAAGCGTCATCTGGTGTGGTGGGGAGCGGGGATTCTTGTGGCGGTGGCCGCGATAGCC
Organism: Salmonella sp. 741265073_HBA; assembly: GCF_046569105.1. NCBI lineage: Bacteria > Pseudomonadati > Pseudomonadota > Gammaproteobacteria > Enterobacterales > Enterobacteriaceae > Salmonella > Salmonella sp. 741265073_HBA. Next base: position 62,773 of record NZ_JBKFRY010000008.1, read on the forward strand.
TGGTGGATGCTGCGCCCTGCGGGAATACCGGAGGGATTTGCCGCCAGCAACGGCAGAATTGAAGCCACCGAAGTGGATATTGCCACTAAGATTGCCGGGCGTATTGATACCATCCTCGTTTCGGAAGGGCAGTTCGTTCGTCAGGGCGAGGTGCTGGCGAAAATGGATACCCGCGTGCTGCAGGAGCAGCGGCTGGAGGCGATTGCGCAGATTAAAGAGGCCGAGAGCGCAGTTGCCGCCGCCCGTGCCTTGCTGGAGCAACGCCAGAGTGAAATGCGCGCCGCGCAGTCGGTCGTCAAACAGCGGGAAGCTGAGCTGGACTCCGTCTCTAAACGTCACGTGCGTTCCCGTTCGCTGTCACAGCGTGGCGCGGTATCTGTACAACAGTTAGATGACGATCGCGCGGCGGCGGAAAGCGCGCGCGCCGCCCTGGAGACTGCCAAAGCGCAGGTATCTGCGGCAAAAGCGGCGATTGAGGCGGCGCGTACCAGTATTATCCAGGCGCAAACGCGCGTGGAAGCGGCGCAGGCGACCGAGCGGCGTATTGTCGCCGACATCGACGACAGCGAATTAAAAGCGCCGCGCGATGGACGCGTGCAGTACCGCGTTGCGGAGCCGGGTGAAGTGTTATCGGCTGGCGGCCGGGTGTTGAACATGGTCGATCTCAGCGATGTTTATATGACATTTTTCCTGCCGACCGAACAGGCGGGGTTGTTGAAGATCGGCGGCGAAGCGCGACTGGTGCTGGACGCCGCGCCGGATCTGCGTATTCCGGCGACGATCAGTTTTGTCGCCAGCGTGGCGCAGTTCACGCCCAAAACCGTGGAAACCCACGATGAACGGTTAAAGCTGATGTTCCGTGTCAAAGCGCGTATTCCGCCAGAGCTACTGCGACAGCATCTGGAATATGTCAAAACCGGTTTGCCGGGAATGGCCTGGGTTCATCTGGATGAGCGCGTGCCCTGGCCTGACGATCTGAACGTGAGGCTGTCGCAATGACGTCGCTGACGCTGGTGCCTGTTCCTCCCGTGGCGCAGCTTGAGGGGGTGAGCCAGCATTACGGAAAAACGGTCGCGCTGAACAATATCACGCTGGACATTCCCGCCCGTAGTATGGTCGGGCTGATTGGTCCGGACGGGGTGGGTAAATCGAGCCTGCTGTCGCTGATTTCTGGCGCGCGGGTGATTGAGCAAGGGAACGTTATCGTCCTGGGCGGCGATATGCGCGATGCGAAACATCGCCGCGACGTCTGTCCGCGCATCGCCTGGATGCCGCAGGGGCTGGGGAAAAACCTTTATCACACGTTATCGGTTTATGAGAACGTCGATTTTTTCGCTCGTCTCTTTGGTCATGACAAAGCTGAACGCGAAGCGCGTATTACCGAGCTGCTGAACAGCACCGGCCTGGCGCCGTTTCGTGACCGTCCTGCCGGGAAGCTGTCCGGTGGGATGAAACAAAAGCTGGGGCTGTGCTGTGCGCTGATTCATGACCCGGAATTGCTGATTCTTGATGAGCCTACCACCGGCGTGGACCCGCTCTCCCGCGCTCAGTTCTGGGACTTAATCGACAGTATCCGCCAGCGCCAGACCAATATGAGCGTGTTGGTCGCAACGGCCTATATGGAAGAGGCGGAGCGCTTTGACTGGCTGGTGGCGATGAATGCGGGCGAGATACTGGCAACCGGCAGCGCGCAGCAACTGCGGGCAAAAACTCATAGCGCGACGCTGGAACAGGCGTTTATCGCCCTGTTGCCAGAAGCGCAGCGCCAGGCGCATAAGCCAGTGGTGATCCCGCCGTATCACGCTGAGCAGGAAGAGATTGCCATTGAGGCGAAAGATCTGACCATGCGCTTCGGTAAGTTCGTCGCGGTTGACCATGTTAATTTCCGCATTCCGCGCGGCGAGATTTTTGGCTTCCTCGGTTCAAACGGTTGCGGCAAATCGACCACCATGAAAATGCTGACCGGTCTGCTTCCCGCCAGCGAAGGCCAGGCCTGGCTATTTGGCCAGCCGGTAGACCCGAACGACATCGATACCCGTCGCCGGGTCGGGTATATGTCGCAGGCTTTTTCGCTCTATAACGAACTCACCGTGCGGCAGAATCTGGAACTTCATGCCCGCCTGTTTCATATTCCGCCAGCGGAGATCCCGGCGCGCGTCGCGCAGATGATCGAACGCTTTATGCTAACGGAGGTGGAAGATACGCTCCCCGCTTCGTTGCCGCTCGGTATCCGCCAGCGTTTATCGCTGGCGGTAGCGGTGATCCATCGCCCGGAAATGCTGATTCTTGATGAGCCAACGTCCGGCGTTGATCCGGTCGCCAGGGATATGTTCTGGCAGCTTATGGTCGATCTTTCGCGTCAGGATAAGGTGACGATTTTTATCTCGACCCATTTTATGAACGAAGCGGAACGTTGCGACCGAATGTCATTGATGCACGCCGGTAAAGTGCTCGCCAGCGGTACGCCGCAGGAATTGGTGCAACAGCGGGGCGCGGCCAATCTGGAGGCGGCGTTTATTTCCTGGCTACAGGAAGCTGCGGGAGCGGCTCCTGAAACCCCAATACCGCCATCCCAGACGCCCGCCGCGTCAGGTAAACCGTCGCGGCAGGGATTGAGCTTCCGGCGTTTGTTCAGCTACAGTCGCCGCGAAGCGCTGGAGCTACGCCGCGATCCGGTACGCTCGACGCTGGCGCTGCTGGGAACGGTAATTCTGATGCTGATTATGGGCTATGGCATCAGTATGGACGTGGAGAACCTGCGTTTTGCCGTACTCGACCGCGATCAAACCGTCAGTAGTCAGGCATGGTCGCTCAATCTGGCGGGATCGCGCTATTTTATCGAACAGCCGCCGCTCGCCAGCTATGACGAGCTTGACCGGCGGATGCGTTCGGGAGAGTTGGCGGTTGCCATTGAGATCCCGCCTAATTTTGGCCGCGATATTGCTCGCGGTACGCCAGCGCAGATTGGCGTCTGGGTGGATGGCGCCATGCCCAGCCGCGCCGAGACGGTGAAGGGGTACGTTCAGGCGATGCACCAAAGCTGGCTGCAGGAGGCGGCAAGTCGTCAGCCGAACCCGGTTAAACAGACCGGGCTGCTCAACATTGAAACGCGCTATCGCTATAACCCGGATGTGAAAAGTCTGCCCGCTATCGTTCCGGCGGTCATTCCGCTGCTGCTCATGATGATCCCGTCAATGCTTAGTGCCCTGAGCGTGGTGCGGGAGAAAGAGCTGGGGTCGATGATTAATCTGTACGTAACGCCGACGACGCGCAGCGAATTTTTGCTGGGTAAACAACTGCCGTATATCGCGCTGGGTATGCTGAACTTCTTGCTACTGTGCGCGCTGTCGGTCTTTGTGTTCGGCGTGCCGCTGAAAGGCAGCTTTCTCACGCTTACCCTCGCGGCGCTGCTTTATGTCATCATCGCCACCGGTCTGGGGCTGCTGATCTCCACGTTTATGAAGAGCCAAATCGCCGCTATTTTTGGGACGTCGATTATTACCCTCATTCCGGCAACACAATTTTCCGGCATGATCGATCCGGTGGCTTCGCTGGAAGGACCGGGAAGATGGATCGGCGAGATCTACCCGACCAGTCATTTTCTGACGATCGCGCGCGGGACGTTTTCCAAAGCGTTGGATCTGTCCGATCTCTGGCCGTTATTTATGCCGTTACTGATTGCCGTCCCGGTGGTGATGGGTCTGAGCATTCTGCTGCTGAAAAAACAGGAGGGGTAATGCGCGGATTACGTAATATTTATAACCTCGGCGTCAAAGAACTGCGCAGTCTGCTGGGCGACAAAGCGATGCTGGCGCTGATCGTCTTCGCCTTTACGATTTCGGTTTACTCCTCCGCTACCGTCCTGCCCGGTTCGTTGCATCTTGCCCCTATCGCCATCGCCGATATGGATCAGTCGCAGTTGTCGAACCGTATTGTGAATAGTTTTTACCGCCCGTGGTTTCTGCCGCCGGAGATGATTACGGCAACGGAAATGGATGCCGGACTGGATGCCGGACGCTATACCTTTGCGGTCAATATTCCGCCGAATTTCCAGCGTGATGTGCTGGCCGGACGTCAGCCTGATATTCAGGTTAACGTCGATGCGACGCGCATGAGCCAGGCGTTTACCGGCAACAGTTATATCCAGAATATTATTAGCGGCGAGGTCAACAGCTTTGTGGCGCGCGCGCGGGGAGATAACGTTCAGCCGGTGTCGCTGGAGATTCGGATGCGCTTTAACCCAAATCTGGACCCGGCGTGGTTTGGCGGCGTGATGGCGATTATCAACAACATTACCATGCTGGCGATAGTGCTGACCGGATCGGCGCTGATCCGCGAGCGAGAACACGGCACGGTAGAGCATCTGTTGGTGATGCCGGTCACGCCCTTTGAGATCATGATGGCAAAAGTGTGGTCGATGGGGCTGGTCGTGCTGGTGGTTTCCGGTTTGTCTTTGATGCTGATGGTGAAAGGCGTACTTGGCGTACCGATTGAAGGATCGATCCCATTGTTTATGTTGGGCGTGGCGCTGAGCCTGTTCGCCACCACTTCAATTGGGATTTTTATGGGCACCATCGCCCGTTCGATGCCGCAACTGGGGTTATTAATGATTCTGGTACTGTTACCGCTACAAATGCTTTCCGGCGGTTCCACGCCGCGCGAAAGTATGCCGCAGGCGGTGCAGGATATTATGCTGACCATGCCGACGACGCATTTTGTCAGCCTTGCCCAGGCTATTCTTTATCGCGGCGCAGGTTTGAGCATCGTCTGGCCGCAGTTCCTGACCCTGCTGGCGATAGGCGGCGTGTTCTTCCTGATAGCGCTGTTACGCTTCAGAAAAACGATTGGCACAATGGCGTAAACATTATTGCCGGATGGCGGCTGCGCCTTATCTGGCCTACAAACGACAGACGTGCGAGCGTAGGCCGGGCAAGCGAAGCGCCCCCGGCAAGGCGCTGGGGCGTTAGTCTTCTTTCGGCAAACACTGCAAGTGGCCGTGGCGCACGCCGCGCTGGGCGATAACATCATCGGCAAAATGCTGTACGTCGCCCATATCGCCCTTCAGAACGGCGATCTCCAGACAGTCATCGTGGTTGATATGGACGTGCAGCGTGGCGACGGATAAATCATGATGATGATGCTGGGTGGAGACGATGCGGCTGGCTAAATCCCGTTTCTCATGTTCATAAACATATGAAAGTACCGCGAAACCCTGTGTGCCGTGTTCCTGGGTGGCCTCCTGCGCCAGAGCGCCGCGCAGAATATCACGGATCGCTTCGGAGCGATTATTGTAGCCGCGTCGCTGGCTCAGGCTGTCCAGCGTTTCCAGTAAATCGTCATCGAGGGTGATGGTGACACGTTGCATCTGACTTAAACCTTTTGGTATGGCGCGTCGGCGCATGGGAAGCTCCGCATTTTGTAACACACGTCCGCCGCCAGAGGGAAAAATTAATGTGTCATTGTGCTTTCATTATCGTCTGCGACGTCAGCGTAAACGGTGTGGGGGTACAGACTGCCAGACTGAGCGTATCGAGCTGACACTGGCTGACCGACAAGGCAGAGGGCAACGTGCTGTCCACGCTGACGATTTGCCAGGCGCTGCCGCCGCGTTGTTTTACGATGGCTTCTTTACGCGTCCAGATACGCCAGAAGGCCGTCAGTTGTCGCTCCGGACGTTCCGCTTCCATTTCAGCATGTTCGCCGAGGCTGAATACCGCATTCGCCAGCGAACGCCAGTTATCGCGCGGGCGGATCACTTCAATATCGCAGCCGACTTCACCTTCGTCGCTAAGCAACAGAGCAATAGTGTCGCCGCTATGGCTGAGGTTAAACCACAGCGGCGTTCCGGCGGAAAAAGCCGGTTTACCCTGTTCGCCATACACCATCTCCGGTAGCGGCGAGAGCGCACGGGAAAGCAGCACGCGCCCGGCCAGCTAGCTTGCCCGGCGAACGCCCTGCGGCGCCTGAGCGATTAACGCGTCGGGCAATTGACCTGCGCTTAATGTTGACACTTTTCCCAGAACGATCTGGTACATATCAGGACCAACGTTGCCTATGAAGAAGAGGAGATTGTAGCATCTGTCGCCTCATCCCGGTAAACGGCTTTTCGGTCGGCCTGGCCCCAGTAAGATCGCCAGTTTGCTGCCGCCTTTAGTGGTTTCCATCCAGATTTTGCAGACGCTGGTCAAAGGAACGGACAAGAGCATCCCGACCGGGCCTAATAGCCATCCCCAGACCAATAACGAAAGAAATACCACCAGCGTGGACATTCCCAGACGATGGCCCATCATGCGTGGCTCCATAATGTTGCCAATCACCATATGGACCACCAAAAAGAGCGCGCCGACCAGTACGCACTCGTAAAAACCGTTAAATAACAGCGCCTGAATCATGGGGGGAACGGCGGAAATCACCGAGCCGATATTAGGAACGTAATTGAGCAAAAAGGCCAGTACGCCCCACATTAGCGCAAACTGAATACCCATTAACGCCAGTCCCAGCCAGATAATCGCGCCCGTCCATAAACTGAGCAGCGTTTTCAGCGCCAGATAATGCGAGACGCCTTTCAGGGCGCGGTGCAGGCCGGCAATATGGATTTGTGGATTGTTTAGCGCGAAACGTAATTTATAAGGCACGTGACGCACCTCAAACAGCATAAAAACCACGGTCATTACCAGCAGCACAATGCTTGCCATCGCGCCCGATACGCCGGTCATTAATGTTGTGGTGAAGAGCATGATTTTATCGGAATCCATCCCGCGGAGCATACGTTCCGGCGACATATGTAAATTCAGGAAGGGCATTAACTCCTGAAGGTGTAAGACCTTACGCGTCAGCTCCTTGCTGTATTTAGGCAGCATAGCGATAAATTCATTAAGCGATGCGGCAAGCACACCCACCAGCGCGGTAAGCACGATCAGCATGACAACCACCACGATAGTAATCGCCAGCGGTCGCTTCACGCCCCGGCGAATAAACCAGGTCACTAATGGATTAAGAACAATGGCGAAAAAGAGCGCCAGCAAGAGTTGTACAATAATATCCGCCGCGGCATGAATCCCGGCGAGAATAATAACCAGGGAGGCCAGTTTCAGCAGAATATGCATACCCGTTTTGTCGGGTTGAGCGGTTGCCATGAAGTTTTCCTTGTTGTGTTTTTTTCTAAGTGTAGCGGCTGCCCTGATACCGATAATCTGAATCTCACTACTGATTTTCACCGCGCGCCATGATAGAAAAGGAAACATGTTGTAAAAATGCGGTGATACTCATGCCCGAACCCGTCGCTGAACCGGCGCTAAACGGATTGCGCCTCAATCTGCGTATTGTCTCCATTGTGATGTTTAACTTTGCCAGCTACCTGACCATCGGCCTGCCGCTCGCCGTCTTGCCCGGCTATGTACATGATGCGATGGGATTCAGCGCGTTCTGGGCGGGGCTTATTATCAGCCTGCAATACTTCGCCACTCTGTTAAGCCGTCCCCATGCCGGGCGGTATGCGGATGTATTAGGGCCGAAAAAAATCGTTGTCTTTGGCTTATGCGGCTGTTTTTTAAGCGGACTCGGCTACCTGCTGGCGGATATCGCCAGCGCCTGGCCGCTGATCAGTTTGTTACTATTGGGGCTGGGTCGCGTGATTTTGGGGATTGGGCAAAGTTTTGCCGGCACCGGTTCGACACTGTGGGGCGTCGGCGTCGTCGGGTCGTTGCATATTGGTCGGGTCATCTCCTGGAACGGTATCGTCACCTACGGCGCAATGGCGATGGGCGCGCCGCTGGGCGTGCTGTGTTATGCCTGGGGCGGGTTACAGGGACTGGCGCTAACGGTGATGGGCGTGGCGCTGTTGGCGATACTGTTAGCCCTTCCACGTCCGTCGGTGAAGGCGAACAAAGGCAAGCCGCTGCCGTTTCGCGCGGTGCTGGGGCGTGTCTGGCTGTATGGTATGGCGTTGGCGCTGGCCTCGGCAGGGTTTGGCGTCATCGCGACGTTTATTACCTTATTTTATGATGCTAAAGGTTGGGATGGCGCCGCCTTTGCGCTCACGTTATTTAGCGTCGCGTTTGTCGGCACGCGTTTGTTGTTCCCTAACGGTATCAATCGTTTAGGCGGGTTGAATGTCGCCATGATCTGCTTTGGCGTGGAGATTATTGGTCTGTTACTGGTGGGGACAGCAGCCATGCCGTGGATGGCAAAAATCGGCGTTTTACTCACGGGGATGGGGTTTTCGCTGGTCTTTCCGGCGCTGGGCGTGGTGGCCGTCAAAGCCGTGCCGCCGCAGAACCAGGGCGCGGCGCTGGCGACCTATACCGTCTTTATGGATATGTCTTTGGGGGTTACCGGGCCGCTGGCGGGGCTGGTGATGACCTGGGCGGGCGTGCCGGTGATTTATCTGGCGGCGGCCGGGCTGGTAGCGATGGCGCTATTGCTGACCTGGCGCTTAAAAAAACGGCCTCCGTCTGCACTGTCGGAGGCCGCATTATCGTCGTAAAGGTTACTTAATAACCAACGTATTGATGATGTTTTCAGCCGTGGTTTGCGCTTTTTGCTGATTGTCCGCAGGCAGCGTGACCTGAATCGTCAGCAATTGGTTATCCACTTTGCCCAGCACGATGGAAGAGTACGCCGTCTGGCCTTTCGCGGAGATAATGCTGTCCAGTTGTTGCAACGTATGGCCTTTGAGCTCAATAGACTTATTGGTGACGACCTGAAGCTGCGGGTCGCGGCTACGTTGTTGCTCGAGCAGGCGGTTCGCCAGCACCGGCAACGCTTCATCGGTATTATCGCCGACGATAACAATCACCGCTTTCTGGCCCGTCGGGTCAGAATAAACGTGCATATTATTCGCCTGGGTGCCCAGCTTACCGCTTTGATCGGTCATATCCGCCGGCAGTGAGAAACTGAGTTTGCCATCCATCAGGCTGATGGGCTGACCGGAGGCCTGGCTTTCTGCGGCGGCGCTTTCTGCCGACGCTTTTGTATCGTTGTTATCACAGGCCGCAAGCCCCATAACCAGCAGGCCAATACCGGCATATTTAACCAAATTGCGCATTGACTTCTTCCTTTCGATAAACGGCCATAACGGCTCATTCGCTCATCTTATCACAACTCGGAAAACGAACCTTTAACTTGCCGGTAATGGGAAAATTTCAGATTTATCTGCCAGCTTTTTTAGCAACATATTCAGTAGAACGCCGTACATCGGCAGGAAGAAAATAATGCTGATGAGTACCTTAAAGCAATAATCCACCAGCGCAATTTCCATCCAGTGCCCGGCCATAAAGGCATCGGGGCTTCGCCAGAACGCAATAAAGAAAAAGGCAAGGGTATCGCTGATATTGCCAAACAGAGTTGAAGCGGTCGGCGCCAGCCACCAGCGACGATTTTGGCGCAGGCGGTTAAATACATGGACGTCAAGGATCTGTCCCAGCGCGTAGGCCATAAAGCTGGCGGCGGCGATACGGGCGACAAACAGATTAAAGTTCGCCAACGCGGCGAAACCTTGCCAGGCGCCCATATAGAACAGCGATGACACCACATACGACACCAGCAGCGCGGGGATCATGACGGCGAAGATAATGCGGCGCGCCAGCGGTGCGCCAAAAATACGCACGGTAAGATCGGTGGCGAGAAAAATAAAAGGAAAACTAAACGCGCCCCAGGTCGTGTGGAAACCAAAAATAGTGATGGGGAGCTGCACCAGATAGTTACTGGAAATGATCACCAGTAAATGGAATAGCGATAGCCAGAACAACGCTTTTACGCGCTGTGATTGTGTAAACGGAGTCATATTGTGACCTTTTTGTTGGATGGGGTGAGGGAACCCAATAAAGAACCGCCGCATAATACTGTTTTGCGCTGGCATTGCAATGGCTAATTTTCACGCAATCGTTAACCTGCCTGGCTTACTGACGAAGATGGGCGTAAAATATCGCCGTTTTTCTACCATTGAGACGAAGATGAGCGATCTGTTTTCCTCCCCTGACCATACGCTTGACGCCCTGGGGCTGCGTTGCCCTGAACCGGTAATGATGGTGCGCAAAACGGTGCGCAACATGCAAACTGGCGAAACATTGCTGATTATCGCCGACGATCCGGCGACAACGCGTGATATTCCGGGGTTCTGTACCTTTATGGAACACGATTTGCTGGCGCAAGAGACGGAGGGTCTGCCGTACCGCTATTTATTGCGTAAAGCGCATTAACCGCACGGCAGATAGCATTCTGATTAGAAGCTTTCCCAGTTCGCCTGTTCTGCGGCGGGCTGTGGCGTTAAACCTTTGCTTAACGGCGTCGGCGACGCCTCCCGACGAGGCTGTTTCTGGATGCGGAACGCGGCGACCGCCTGACGAAGTTCGTTAGCCTGATCTTCCAGCGCCGCCGCTGCTGCTGCGGATTCCTCTACCAGCGAGGCGTTTTGCTGCGTCACGCTGTCCATTTCCGATACCGCCTGCGCCACCTGCTCAATGCCTTTGCTTTGCTCATCGGAGGCAGAGGCGATTTCGCCCATAATATCGGTCACGCGGGTCACGGCGTTAACGATCTCTTTCATGGTTTCTCCCGCTTCGCGTACCTGCGTAGAGCCGGTATCAATGCGCGACACGGAGTTTTCAATCAGCACTTTGATCTCTTTGGCGGCCTGCGCGCTACGGCTGGCCAACGTGCGTACCTCTCCGGCCACGACCGCGAATCCTCGCCCCTGTTCGCCGGCGCGGGCGGCTTCTACCGCGGCGTTCAGCGCCAGGATATTAGTCTGGAAGGCGATACCGTCAATCACGCTGGTGATGTCCACGATTTTTTCCGAGCTTTCGGCGATATCGTTCATGGTGTTCACTACGTTATCCACCACGCGTCCTCCTTTACGCGCGGTTTCTGATGCGGTTTTCGCCAGACCCGTCGCCTGTCGTGCGTTATCGGTGTTTTGCCGTACCGTGGCGGTTAACTGTTCCATGCTGGCGGCGGTCTCCTCCAGCGCCGAGGCCTGCTGTTCGGTACGGGAAGAGAGGTCGCTGCTGCCGGCGGAAATTTCGCCTGCGCCAGTATAGATAGAGTCTGCGTTATCGCGCACCGCGCTGACGGTACGGATTAACGACTGCTGCATCGTTTTAAGACCGGCGGCCAGTTGACCCATTTCACTGCGTCCTTCAGCCTCTATCTCATGGGTAAGATCGCCGTCGGCGATAGTTTGAATGTGCGCCATAATCCGTTGCAGCGGGCGGAGTAGAACGCGTTGCAGCCCCAGCCAGATAAACGCCAGTACGATGAGCACGATAAGTAGAATTATCCCCAGCGTCCATTGCATCTGGGTAAAACTGCTCTGGTTCTGATCGCTGGCTAATTTTATTAATTGCGCATTTTGAGAGAGCCACTGGTTATATACCTGCTCCATGTCATCCTGCGCTTTTTGCGCGTCAAGGTTGCCATAGGCGGCGTAATTATCGGCTTTAAGATAGTGGATAGACTGCTGCAAAACGTCATACATCTGCTTAAAGCTGGCTTCGGCCTGGGTATCCAACGCCGGATCTTTGCCTGCGATCGCTTCGGAGTTCACGTAGTTGTTGAAATGCTTTTCCGCTTCGTTGAGCGACGCGCCAGCGTTGGTTAACAGCGTGTTCATGGCGTCCAGCGAGGCGGGATCGCGCTGATTTTTTAACATGCGTATCGCCACGCGGTTAATGGTGACGCGGGTTTCGATCAATGTCTGAAAACTGCCGCCCAGTTCCTGTTGTTGGTAACTCAGCGCGCTCGCATTCTGGAAATTCAGCCGATCGCTGCTGACGGCGGAATAAAACAGTATTCCTGTCACCAGCAATAAGGCGCTAAATATGCCCAGCGTCGCGATAACGCCGGTGATGACTTTGATATTTTTCATAGTGCCTAACATTCCTTATTTTGTAGACGGTATGATCAATATCGGTTGGATAAAAATTAACCTTACATCAAATCACGCTATTTCTGATTAATGGTTTGATAAGTAATAGAAAATAAATAATTTTCGCGTGAATAATATGTACAAAGAAAGGAATATCGCGGGATAACCCGGCGACACGACGCCGCCGGGTGGGAGAAGATTAGTTTTTACGCAGCAAACGTAGCGCATTGGCGGTCACCAATACCGTGGCTCCCGTATCCGCCAGGATTGCCAGCCATAGCCCGGTAAAACCCAGTAGCGTCGTCACCAGGAAAATGGCCTTCAGCCCCAGCGCAATGGTGATGTTCTGCCGGATATTCGCGTGGGTAGCGCGCGCCAGCGTAATCATCTGCGCTAACCCGCGCAGACGGTTATGAGTAAGGGCGGCGTCAGCCGTTTCCAGCGCGACGTCAGTACCGCTGCCCATCGCAATTCCGATACTGGCGGCTTTCATCGCGGGCGCATCATTAATGCCGTCGCCCACCATCGCCAGCGGCGCTTGTTGGTTAAGGGCGGTGACTGCCCGCACCTTGTCTTCCGGCAGTAGTCCGGCTTTAAACGCCAGATCCAGCTCGCCGGCAATCGCTGCCGCCGCCCGTGGGTTATCGCCGGTCAGAATCACGCCGTTAACGCCTAACTGATGCAGTTCGCGGATGGCGTCGCGCGCATCGTCACGCAACGTATCCTGGAGGGCGAGGACGCCAACAACGGTCTCGTTACGTAGCACCAGAACCACCGTCTGCCCGGCGTTTTCCAGTTCGCTAATTTGCCCGGCAAACGCTGCCGCAGGCTGTTTTCCCGCCGCGCAAATCAGAATACGTTCGCCGTTAACCTGCGCTTCAATTCCGGTGCCGGCCAGCGTTCGCTGCGATTCCGCCGTCGGGATCGCCAGATCGCGTGTCTGCGCTTCGCGGACAATAGCCTGCGCCAGCGGGTGCGTAGCGCCTTGTTCTACGGCTGCCGCCAGCGCCAACAGTTCAGCCTCGCTGATAGCGCTTGCCGGATGAATCGCCGTCACCCGTGGTTTACCGATGGTCAACGTACCGGTTTTATCAAAGGCAACCTGCGTGATACGGCCCAGTTGCTCCAGCGCTGCGCCGCCTTTAATCAATGCGCCGCGCCGTGCCGCCGCCGCCAGCCCGGAGGTAATGGCCGCGGGCGTGGAGATCACCAGCGCGCACGGGCAGCCGATGAGCAGCAGCGTCAGCCCTTTATAAATCCACTCCTGCCAGCCGCCATCGAACATCAGCGGCGGAATAAGCGTCACCAGCAGTGCGATGACCATAATGACTGGCGTGTAGATGCGGCTGAAACGGTCAATAAACCGCTCAATGGGCGCACGGCGCTCTTCCGCCTCTTCAATCAGCGTCAGGATACGGTCAATCGCGCTGGCGCCAGGTTCAGATAGCACCTCCAGGGTGACGAGACGGTCAACGCTGGTCGCGCCTGCCGGGACTTTGTCGCCCGTTGCGCGCTCCACTGGGATAGACTCGCCGGTGAGCGCGCTTTCATCAAAGCTGGCGAAACCGGAAACCAGTTTACCGTCGGCGGGTAAACGCCCCCCGGCGGCGACTTCGATAATATCGCCCGGTCGCAGGGTATTAATCGCGACCTCTTCCCGTACGCCGTCGCGCAGACGGGTCGCCGTTTCCGGTTTAAGCGCCATTAACGCGCTGACGCCTTTACGGGCGCGGCTGGCGGCCCATCCTTCCAGGCGCTCGCCGATGAGGAACAGCAGCAATACCATTGCTGCCTCCGCCGTCGCGCCAATAAACAGCGCGCCAATGGCGGCGACGCTCATTAGCGTTTCAATAGCGAACCAACTGCCGCTTTTCATCAGCCGCAGCGCCTGGCGGGCAATAGGATACAGACCGACCAGGGTAGTGACGATAAAGGCCAGTTGGCCGAACGGGTGGTTAAATTGCTCCAGCCCCCAGCTTATCGCCATCATAATGATCAGCGTAATAAGCGGCAGGTTCTCTTTAAGACGAGATTCAGGCGCGGCGTCGCGCGAATCTTCGCTACGCAAGGTATAACCCGCCTTCTGTACGGCGCGTTCAATTTGCGCGCGGAGGTCGGCGTCGGCATCGACCACTAACTTTTCGGTGGCGAACAGCACTTGCGCCTGGTTGACGCCGCGAATTTGGCGGACCGCATTCTCCACTTTTCGGGCGCAGGCGGCGCAGTCCATGCCGGAGATTTTCCAGGTATAGCGCGTGCCTGCCACGGCAGTAGAAACAGGCGCGCTGGACGCGCAATGTTCTTCGCAGCAGCAGCTATCGGCCTTCTGTATTGCCGGGGCTAATCTGAAGGAGGTAAAGGGCGGGACTTTTTTGCCATCGGTATCAGGGGTCGACATAACGTCCTCCGGTTGATGATAATTTTCTCATTAACCGGAGGATACACTCTGGAGTCGACTCCAGAGTCAAGCGCTATTATTTACAGGTACAGCGAGCGAACAATCAGGAAGTGTCCGGCAAAGTAGCAGGCGGCGGCAATCGCGTTATCCGCCCGGAAACGGCGGCGGTAATGGCTACCCAGCCAGACGATATTGCCGATGAACAGCAGCGTCGCGCCGGTAAAGGCCGAAAGGGCTGGCGCCGTTGGGCGGAAGAACCACAGTTCGCCCGCCAGCCAGACCATGACCAGAGTCATGGCGATAAAAGTACATACCGGCCAGCGTAGCTCCTCCAGTCGCGTCCAGATAACGGCGATAAGCAACGCGCCGACTATCAGTAACGCCAGCGGCAGTGGCCAGAAGAACGACAACGTCATTTGGCTGGCAAAGTAAATGGTGTAGAGCAGATGCGATAAGAAAAATGCCCCGACGGCGTACAGCAGGCGTTGACGCGGTAAGAGCGTTAACGCATCGCCGACCAGCGAGGCGCACAGTCCGGCCAACACAAGATAACTGATGGCGTCAAACATCGGCGCTTGCCAGGCCAGTAACAGCAATAGTAATAACGTGACGGGCTTAAAAACCCAGCGTTGCCAGGCTGGCCCGCGATAGGAGGCGTCCACATACAGCCATGCGGACAGGCAGACAGCGATAAACGACCAAAGCATCTTAATTCCTTGAATTCGTTATTTTTTCGCAAACGGTATGCTTGCGGCTCTATTATTCAGTGTAGAGGCCGTGACGGTCAGATGACAACACTATAACGGGCAGGGTATGCTTATTTCCGCATTTTCTGACAGGTTAACAGTATGAGTAAGCCACCGCTTTTCTTCATTATAATCATTGCATTAATCGTAGTTGCCGCGTCGTTTCGCTTCGTTCAGCAACGGCGGGAAAAAGCCGCTAATGAGGCGGCGCCGTTACAGCAAAAGCTGGTCGTGGTCAGCAGTAAACGGGAGAAGCCGGTTAACGACCGACGCTCTCGCCAGCAGGAAGTGAGCCCGGCGGGAACCAGTATGCGCTATGAGGTCAGTTTTAAGCCGCTCAATGGCGGTCTGGAAAAAACGTTCCGTTTACAAGCGCAGCAGTACCACGCTTTGACGGTGGGCGATCAAGGTACGCTGAGCTATAAGGGAACGCGGTTCGTCGGGTTTGTTAGCCGTACCCCGGATAACGAATAAACCGTCATCCGGCAGCAAACGTTATTTTTTGTTCTTAAACTTCTTCTGCCAAACCAGCAGCTCAAACACGCCGAACAGGAAAATGCGGATTTTCTCTCCCGTCGTCATCTGCGGACCCTCTTTCGGTATCGTTGATTTCAGCAACGCCAACTGCATACCGTGCATCAGCGCCATGAACACCAACGCCACGTTGACGAAGATATTGAGCGGGCGCGGGAAGGGATGCACCAGATTAAGAATCAAAAATGCCCACACGAAGAGCATTAATAAGCGGCCCAGATTAATCAACATCATTTTCTCCTTGCGCGTCGCGCTGATACAGACGATAAGCGACCTGTCCGGCCACCTTTTCTCGATACAATGCCCAGTTCGCCGGAACGGGCGGCAGACCGTTTTCCACCTCGCTTTCTACGTAGATTAGCGCGTCGTCGGCCAGCCATCCCTGGGTTTCCAGCAATTGTAACGTCTCTTCCAGCAGCCCTTTACGAAACGGCGGGTCGACAAAGACGACGTGATGCGGCGTTCCCGGCTGGCTGAGGAAGGCCAGAGTATTGGTATTGACGACGCGAGCATTGTTGGCTTTCAGCGTCGCCAGATTTTTTTGCAACTGCTGCGAAACGGCGCGATCCATTTCCAGTAACGTTGCCTGGGCCGCATAACGCGATAGCGCCTCCAGGCCCAGAGCGCCGCTGCCGGCAAAGCAATCCAGACAATGGGCGTCTACCATTACCGGAGCCAGCCAGTTAAATAACGTTTCGCGCACGCGATCGGTGGTGGGACGCAGACCCGGGCTGTCCGGAACCGGTAATTTACGGCCACGCCATTGCCCGCCAATAATGCGGATTTGGCCGCTGCCAGAGTGAGTCGGTTTTTTCATTTCTCTTGCTCGAACCGCCTGTTGCAAGTTATTCCAGGCGGTGATGTGAATTAAGTTAAGTGATAGACTATTTCATCATTTTTTTAGCTTCCATGTATATAGCGCCGCGAGGGGTGTAGTCGCAGATGGCAAAACAGAAAAAACGTGGCTTCTTTTCCTGGTTGGGCTTCGGTGATAAAGAGCAGAAGCAGGAACAGACCGAAGAACAGCAGATTGTTGAGGAACAACGACCGGTTGAGCCCCCTGTTGAAACGGCGGCAGACATAGACGCGCAAACGCCCGCGCACAGCAAAGCAGAAACCGAAGCCTTTGCGGAAGAGGTGGTGGACGTTACTGAGAAGGTTCAGGAGAGCGAAAAACCGCAGCCGGTAGAGCCGGAGCCCGCGGCGGCTGTTGAGACGGCTGCGCCGCAGATCGCGGTGGAACGCGAGGAATTGCCGCTGCCGGAAGAGGTCAAAGACGAGGCTATCTCGCCGGAAGAGTGGCAGGCCGAAGCGGAAACCGTAGAGGTCATTGCCGCGGTAGAAGAAGAGGGCGAAAACGCGGCGAAATTCACCGACGAAGAGCTGGAAGCGCAGGCGCTGGCCGCTCAGGCGGCGGAAGAGGCGGTGATGGTTGTTCCGCCAGCGGAAGAAGACGCGCCGGTGGAAGCGATCGTTCAGGAGCAGGAAAAACCGACTAAAGAAGGTTTCTTTGCCCGCCTGAAACGCAGCCTGCTGAAAACCAAAGAAAATCTCGGTTCCGGATTTATCAGTCTGTTCCGCGGCAAGAAAATCGACGATGATTTGTTCGAGGAGCTGGAAGAGCAGTTGCTCATCGCTGATGTCGGGGTGGAAACCACGCGTAAGATTATCGCTAATCTGACGGAAGGCGCCAGCCGCAAACAGCTTAAAGATGCCGAGGCGCTGTATGGTCTGTTGAAAGACGAGATGGGCGAGATTCTGGCGAAGGTAGACGAACCGCTTAATATTGAAGGTAAAACGCCTTTTGTTATTCTGATGGTTGGCGTGAACGGCGTGGGTAAAACCACCACTATCGGTAAACTGGCGCGCCAGTTTGAGCAGCAGGGTAAATCAGTGATGCTGGCGGCGGGGGATACTTTCCGCGCGGCGGCGGTCGAACAGCTACAGGTCTGGGGACAGCGTAATAACATTCCGGTTATCGCCCAGCATACCGGCGCGGACTCCGCCTCGGTGATTTTTGACGCTATCCAGGCCGCGAAGGCGCGTAATGTGGATGTGTTAATTGCCGATACGGCAGGGCGTCTGCAGAACAAGTCGCACCTGATGGAAGAGCTGAAAAAAATCGTTCGCGTCATGAAAAAGCTGGACGAAGAAGCGCCACATGAAGTTATGCTGACCATTGACGCCAGCACCGGACAGAACGCGGTAAGCCAGGCCAAACTGTTCCATGAAGCGGTAGGCTTAACCGGTATTACCCTGACCAAGCTGGACGGTACGGCGAAAGGCGGGGTGATTTTCTCGGTAGCTGACCAGTTTGGCATTCCTATTCGTTACATTGGCGTGGGCGAACGTATCGAGGATTTGCGTCCGTTTAAGGCGGACGATTTTATTGAGGCACTTTTTGCCCGAGAGGATTAACAATGATTCGCTTTGAACATGTCAGCAAGGCCTATCTCGGCGGGAGACAAGCGCTGCAGGGAGTGACATTCCATATGCGGCCAGGCGAGATGGCGTTTCTGACCGGCCACTCCGGCGCGGGGAAAAGTACCCTGCTGAAGCTAATCTGTGGGATTGAGCGGCCCAGCGCCGGCAAAATCTTCTTCAGCGGGCATGATATTACGCGCCTGAAAAACCGCGAAGTGCCGTTTTTGCGCCGCCAGATTGGGATGATTTTCCAGGATCACCATCTGCTGATGGATCGCACGGTCTATGACAATGTGGCGATACCGTTAATCATTGCCGGCGCCAGCGGCGATGATATCCGTCGTCGTGTGTCGGCGGCGCTGGATAAGGTTGGACTACTGGACAAAGCGAGAAACTTCCCGATTCAACTCTCCGGAGGCGAACAACAGCGCGTGGGCATCGCCCGCGCGGTGGTCAATAAGCCAGCGGTATTGCTGGCGGATGAACCGACCGGGAACCTGGACGACGCGTTGTCGGAAGGGATTTTACGTCTGTTTGAAGAGTTTAACCGCGTAGGGGTGACGGTACTGATGGCGACGCACGATATTGGACTTATCTCCCGTCGTTCCTATAGGCAGCTCGTCCTGAGCGATGGACATCTGCATGGAGGCCTGGCCAATGAATAGGCGCGACGCGATTAACCAAATCAGGCAGTTCGGCGGACGGTTGGATCGACTGCGTAAGTCTCGCGGCGGAACAGGCGGCGGGCGCAACGCGCCAGGACGCCAGAAGCCGACGCCGAAACCGAACTCACGTAAAACGAACGTCTTTAATGAGCAGGTGCGCTATGCCTGGCACGGCGCGCTGCAGGATCTGAAAAGCAAACCGCTGGCGACGTTTCTGACGGTGATGGTGATCGCCATCTCCCTGACGCTGCCCAGCGTCTGTTACATGGTCTATAAGAACGTCAACCAGGCGGCGACTCAGTATTATCCGTCGCCGCAGATCACCGTTTATCTGCAAAAAACGCTGGATGATGACGCGGCGGCGCGGGTCGTTGGGCAGCTTCAGGCCGAGCAGGGCGTTGAGAAGGTCAACTACCTGTCCCGTGAGGACGCGCTGGGAGAATTCCGCAACTGGTCGGGTTTTGGCGGCGCGCTGGATATGCTGGAAGAGAACCCGCTACCGGCGGTGGCGGTGGTGATCCCCAAGCTGGACTTTCAAAGTACCGCCTCGCTTAATACGCTGCGCGACCGTATCTCGCAGATTAACGGCATTGACGAAGTCCGCATGGATGATAGCTGGTTTGCGCGCCTGGCGGCGCTCACCGGGCTGGTGGGCCGTGTGTCGGCGATGATCGGCGTGCTGATGGTCGCGGCGGTCTTCCTCGTTATCGGCAACAGCGTGCGTCTGAGCATTTTTGCCCGTCGCGACACCATTAACGTGCAAAAGCTGATTGGCGCGACCGATGGCTTTATCCTGCGTCCGTTCCTCTACGGCGGCGCGTTGCTCGGTTTTTCCGGCGCGTTTCTTTCACTGATATTGTCTGAAATTTTGGTGATGCGTTTATCATCGGCGGTGACTGAAGTGGCGCAGGTCTTCGGCACGAAGTTTGATCTCAATGGCTTATCGTTCGATGAGTGCCTATTGCTGCTGCTGGTCTGTTCCATGATTGGCTGGATCGCCGCCTGGCTGGCCACGGTGCAACATTTACGTCACTTTACTCCCGATTGATAAAATCGTGGTATAATCTTTCCCTGCAATGGGCTTCCGTTCGCAGGGAAAGAGTCCCTGTTGTCTCTTCCCCGCGCGTCATCTTTATGTCACAAGATTTGTGCAAATTATGCACAGTGTTACATTGAACTTGTGGATAAAATCACTGTCTGATAAAAGAGTGGGTGATATTCTCGTTGCTCATCGGCTTTGGCACGGTTGTTGCTCGCTGACGGTGCCAGGCAATACTGATTGAGAGGATTTGAATGACCAAAGAAATGCAAAATTTAGCTTTAGCCCCTGTTGGCAACCTGGAATCTTATATCCGGGCGGCGAACGCGTGGCCGATGTTATCGGCTGACGAGGAGCGGGCATTGGCTGAAAGGCTGCATTACCAGGGCGATCTGGAAGCAGCTAAAACGCTGATCCTGTCTCACCTGCGCTTTGTTGTTCATATTGCTCGTAACTATGCGGGCTATGGTCTGCCGCAGGCGGATTTGATCCAGGAAGGCAACATCGGCCTGATGAAAGCCGTACGTCGTTTTAACCCGGAAGTAGGCGTGCGCCTGGTTTCCTTCGCCGTACACTGGATTAAAGCAGAAATTCACGAATACGTGCTGCGTAACTGGCGTATCGTTAAAGTCGCAACCACGAAAGCGCAGCGTAAGCTGTTCTTTAATCTGCGTAAAACCAAGCAGCGTCTGGGCTGGTTTAATCAGGATGAGGTTGAAATGGTGGCGCGCGAACTGGGTGTTTCCAGTAAAGACGTGCGTGAGATGGAGTCGCGTATGGCGGCGCAGGACATGACGTTTGACATGTCTTCGGACGATGAGTCCGACAGCCAGCCAATGGCGCCGGTGCTGTATCTGCAGGATAAATCGTCTAACTTTGCCGACGGCATTGAAGACGATAACTGGGAAGAGCAGGCCGCCAACCGACTGACCGACGCGATGCAGGGGCTCGACGAGCGTAGCCAGGATATTATCCGCGCTCGCTGGCTGGACGAAGACAATAAGTCTACGTTGCAGGAGCTGGCCGATCGTTACGGCGTCTCCGCTGAGCGTGTGCGCCAGCTTGAAAAGAACGCCATGAAAAAGCTTCGCGCTGCGATCGAAGCGTAATCTTCGCGAATTGCCAATGAACCCTCGAATGTGAATTCGGGGGTTTTGTTTTTTGTAGGCCGGATAAGGCGTTTACCCTGCCATCCGGCAACACGTTTGCCCGATGGCGCTTCGCTTATCGGGCCTACGTGCCCTTCCTCTCCCCCACCGACACAAATCTGTTATCTGGATGTAAATTTAGCTATTCCAAAATAATAAAAATCGGGTATGTTTTAGCAGAGTATGCTGCTAAAGCACGGGTAGCTAGCCAATAATCGAAATAAAGTGCTGAACAATAACACCACAACACACGTAACAACCAGAATAATGGGGATTATCAGGATGAATATGAAGGGTAAAACGTTATTGGCAGGATGTATCGCCCTGTCATTAAGCCATATGGCATTCGCCGAGGACATTAAAGTCGCGGTTGTCGGCGCGATGTCCGGTCCGGTGGCGCAGTATGGCGACCAGGAATTTACCGGTGCGGAGCAGGCAATTGCCGATATCAATGCGAAAGGCGGTATTAAAGGCGATAAGCTCGTCGCGGTGAAATATGACGACGCCTGTGACCCGAAACAGGCGGTAGCTGTCGCTAACAAAGTGGTGAACGACGGCATCAAGTATGTTATCGGACACTTATGCTCCTCTTCCACACAGCCAGCCTCTGATATCTACGAAGACGAAGGTATCCTGATGATAACCCCGGCGGCGACCGCGCCGGAGCTGACCGCGCGCGGCTATAAGCTGGTTTTGCGCACCACCGGTCTGGACTCTGACCAGGGGCCAACGGCGGCAAAGTATATTCTGGAGAAGGTAAAACCGCAGCGCATCGCGATTATCCACGATAAGCAGCAGTACGGCGAAGGGCTGGCGCGCGCGGTGCAGGACGGTCTGAAGAAAGGCGGCGTTAACGTCGTATTCTTTGATGGCATCACCGCCGGCGAAAAAGATTTCTCCACTCTGGTAGCGCGCCTGAAGAAAGAGAATATCGACTTTGTCTACTACGGTGGTTATCACCCGGAAATGGGGCAGATTTTGCGCCAGTCCCGCGCCGCAGGGCTGAAAACCCAGTTTATGGGGCCGGAAGGGGTGGCGAACGTGTCGCTGTCTAACATTGCCGGAGAGTCAGCGGAAGGCTTACTGGTCACCAAACCGAAGAACTACGATCAGGTCCCGGCGAACAAACCGATTGTGGATGCCATCAAAGCCAAGAAACAAGATCCTAGCGGCGCATTCGTGTGGACCACCTACGCCGCGCTGCAATCCTTACAGGCGGGGCTGAACCACTCCGACGATCCGGCTGAAATCGCCAAATACCTGAAAGGCGCCACGGTCGACACCGTAATGGGACCGCTGTCGTGGGATGAGAAAGGCGATCTGAAAGGATTTGAGTTCGGCGTGTTTGACTGGCATGCGAATGGTACGGCGACAGACGCTAAGTAATTTTCCTGGCGCCTTTCGCGCTGCAGGTGCGTTGGCTACGTTATTCAACCCCGGTCACTTACTTATGTAAGCTCCCGGGGATTTCATAACTTGCCGCCTGCCTGCAACGCGAAATTCTTGGAAAATTGCGAGGTGGTTTTTATCTTTGCTCCCGGCATGTAGGCCGGATAAGCGTCAGCGCCATCCGGCTTTCTTTTAGCGCTTCTCCCAGCCGTCATGCTGGGCGGTAAAGCCTAACGCCTGCATAAACGCGGCCATCACGCTACGGTCTTCAACACCGACATCTGCCATCCACCACGACGAGACGTTGGGATTATCGCGGATGACTTCTTCTACCAGATATTGTCCGACGCCGCGACGACGGGTGATTTCACGCACGCGTAAGGAATCCAGCGCGCCCTGCGTTCCGCTCAGCGTCACTCTTACGGCGCCCAACAAACGCTCGTTAAACCGCGCGGCATAAATCCGGTGCGTTTCATCTACGCTTAATGAGGAGGCGGAATATTCCGGCCAGATTTTGCCCAGATCGATCTGATCCTGAGCGCTAAAGTGTTCTAAACGAAGGATAGTCAGCTTCATCGACGGCTTGTCCCGATTTCAAAAGATGCGATCAGTGTACCGAAACAGGCAGGCCAGATGCTTTCTCTTTTTTGTGTCATTTACCAGGTTATTAATTTTTTAACAACGATAATTACAGTTTGAAGCATTAGAGAATGGAAAACAGGCAGCATAATTCCCTGAATGCTAGTGAATTATTCCGCTTAATATGCCGTTATTTTATGCTGACAAGCGTGCTTTTTTTTGTTTATCTATAGCGAAAAGCAGAATATTATCTTTCCTTAATAGACTGAAAAATAGAGATTTTAATCTTATTATGCTTTAAATGCTGCGCTAACTCATTAATGAGTCAGTAAAAAGCGCACCATTTATAAAAAGTACAGTCTGCTTTTTAACCAGCAAAAAACAAAACATATAACATCACGAATGGGGATACAGGCACATGAAACGGAAAGCGAAAACGATAATCGCAGGGATTGTTGCATTAGCAGTCTCGCAGGGGGCAATGGCAGATGATATTAAAGTCGCCATAGTCGGGGCGATGTCCGGCCCGGTAGCGCAATGGGGCGATATGGAATTTAACGGCGCGCGCCAGGCCATTAAAGACATCAACGCTAAAGGCGGTATTAAAGGCGATAAGCTGGTCGGCGTAGAGTACGATGATGCCTGCGATCCAAAACAGGCGGTGGCGGTGGCCAACAAAATCGTTAACGACGGTATTCAGTACGTTATTGGTCACTTGTGTTCTTCTTCTACTCAGCCAGCATCCGATATCTATGAAGATGAAGGTATTCTGATGATCTCCCCGGGGGCGACTAACCCGGAGCTGACCCAGCGCGGCTATCAGTACATTATGCGTACCGCCGGCCTGGACTCCTCCCAGGGGCCAACAGCCGCGAAATATATCCTGGAAACGGTGAAACCGCAGCGCATCGCTATCATTCACGATAAACAGCAATACGGCGAAGGACTGGCGCGCTCCGTGCAGGATGGTCTGAAGCAGGGCAATGCCAATATTGTCTTTTTTGATGGTATTACCGCCGGTGAAAAAGATTTCTCCGCCCTGATTGCTCGCTTGCAAAAAGAGAATATCGACTTTGTGTATTACGGCGGCTACTACCCGGAAATGGGGCAGATGCTGCGCCAGGCGCGGGCTAATGGCCTGAAAACGCAATTTATGGGGCCGGAAGGCGTGGGTAACGCGTCGCTGTCCAATATTGCGGGTGGTGCGGCGGAAGGCATGTTGGTGACGATGCCAAAACGTTATGACCAGGACCCGGCGAATAAAGCGATTGTCGAGGCGCTGAAAGCCGACAAGAAAGATCCCAGCGGTCCGTATGTCTGGATCACCTACGCCGCCGTCCAGTCGCTGGCGACCGCAATGACGCGTAGCGCCAGCCATGCTCCGCTGGATCTGGTGAAAGATCTTAAAGCGAACGGGGCTGATACCGTTATTGGGCCGCTGAAATGGGATGAAAAAGGCGATCTTAAGGGATTTGAATTTGGCGTCTTCCAGTGGCACGCCGACGGCTCGTCAACCGTCGCGAAGTAATGCCAGAAGATAAGTTATCCCACCGCCCGCACGCCGGGCGGGTTTAAAAAGGTTACCTTATGTCCGAGCAGTTTCTCTATTTCTTGCAGCAGATGTTTAACGGCGTCACGCTGGGGAGCACCTACGCGCTGATTGCTATCGGTTATACGATGGTGTACGGCATTATCGGCATGATCAACTTCGCTCATGGCGAGGTGTATATGATCGGCAGCTACGTCTCTTTTATGATCATCGCCGCGCTAATGATGATGGGAATAGACACCAGTTGGCTCCTGGTGGCCGCCGGATTTATCAGCGCGATTATTATTGCCAGCGCCTACGGCTGGAGTATCGAGCGAGTCGCTTACCGGCCTGTGCGCAACTCCAAGCGCCTGATCGCCCTGATTTCCGCCATCGGGATGTCTATCTTTCTGCAAAACTACGTCAGCCTGACGGAAGGTTCGCGCGACGTGGCGCTACCCAGCCTGTTTAACGGCCAGTGGATTGTGGGCAGCAGCGAAAACTTTTCCGCGTCCATCACCACCATGCAGGCGGTTATCTGGATAGTCACCTTTCTGGCTATGCTGGCGCTCACCATTTTCATTCGCTACTCCCGGATGGGCCGCGCCTGCCGCGCCTGCGCGGAGGATCTGAAAATGGCCAGCCTGCTCGGCATTAATACCGACCGCGTCATTGCGCTAACGTTTGTTATCGGCGCGGCAATGGCGGCGGTGGCGGGTGTGCTGCTTGGGCAATTTTACGGCGTGATTAACCCCTACATCGGTTTTATGGCCGGGATGAAAGCGTTCACCGCGGCGGTGCTGGGCGGTATTGGCAGCATTCCGGGCGCGATGATCGGCGGTCTGATTTTGGGCGTCGCCGAAGCGCTCTCGTCTGCATATTTAAGTACCGAATATAAAGATGTCGTGTCGTTCGCTCTGCTGATTCTGGTACTGCTGGTGATGCCGACCGGTATCCTGGGGCGTCCGGAGGTAGAGAAAGTATGAAACCGATGCATATTGCGATGGCTCTGTTCTCTGCGGCGATGTTCTTCGTTCTGGCTGGCGTCTTCATGGGCGTACAACTGGAGCTGGACGGCACCAAACTGGTGGTGGATACCGCCGCCGACATCCGCTGGCAGTGGATCTTTATCGGTACGGCAGTGGTTTTTTTCTTTCAGTTGCTGCGTCCGATGTTCCAGAAAGCGGTGAAGCACGTCTCCGGACCGAAGTTTATTCTGCCGGCGATCGATGGCTCTACCGTTAAGCAAAAGCTGTTTCTGATGGCGCTGTTGGTTATCGCCGTGGCGTGGCCGTTTATGGTGTCGCGCGGTAGCGTCGATATCGCCACTATGACCATGATTTATATCATCCTCGGTCTGGGGCTGAACGTGGTGGTGGGGCTGTCCGGCCTGCTGGTATTGGGCTACGGCGGCTTTTACGCCATCGGCGCTTATACCTTTGCGCTGCTCAACCACTATTATGGTTTGGGTTTCTGGACCTGCCTGCCGCTGGCGGGACTGGTCTCCGCCGCCGCCGGTTTCCTGCTCGGCTTCCCGGTACTGCGCCTGCGCGGCGACTATCTGGCGATTGTGACGCTCGGCTTCGGCGAAATCGTCCGTATCCTGTTGCTCAACAACACTGAAATTACTGGCGGCCCGAACGGTATCAGCCAGATCCCCAAACCGACGCTGTTTGGTCTGGAGTTTAGCCGCAACACCCGCGAAGGCGGCTGGGATACCTTCAGCAATTTCTTTGGCGTGAAGTACGACCCATCCGACCGGGTCATTTTCCTTTATCTGGTGGCCCTGTTGCTGGTGGTCCTGTCGCTGTTTGTCATTAACCGCCTGCTGCGTATGCCGCTGGGCCGGGCGTGGGAAGCATTGCGTGAGGATGAGATCGCCTGTCGCTCATTAGGTTTAAGCCCGACGCGCATCAAGCTGACCGCTTTTACTATCAGCGCCGCGTTTGCCGGTTTCGCCGGGACGTTGTTTGCCGCCCGCCAGGGCTTTGTCAGCCCGGAATCTTTCACCTTCGCCGAATCCGCCTTCGTGCTGGCGATTGTGGTGCTGGGCGGAATGGGCTCGCAGTTTGCGGTGATCCTGGCGGCGGTTCTGCTGGTGGTGTCGCGCGAGTTGATGCGCGACTTCAACGAATACAGCATGTTGATGCTCGGTGGTTTGATGGTGTTGATGATGATCTGGCGCCCGCAGGGATTGCTGCCGATGACGCGTCCGCAGTTGAAGCTGAAAAGTGGTCAGGCGAAAGGAGAGCAGGCATGAGTCAGCCATTATTAGCGGTTAACGGCCTGATGATGCGCTTTGGCGGTTTGCTGGCGGTCAACAATGTATCGCTGGAATTGCGTGAGCGGGAAATTGTGTCGCTGATTGGCCCTAACGGCGCGGGTAAAACGACGGTGTTTAACTGCCTGACCGGTTTCTATAAGCCGACAGGCGGTACGATCACGTTGCGCGAGCGGCATCTGGAAGGGTTGCCAGGCCAGCAGATCGCCCGCATGGGCGTGGTACGCACTTTCCAGCATGTGCGCCTGTTTCGCGAAATGACGGTGATTGAAAACCTGCTGGTGGCGCAGCACCAGCAACTGAAAACGGGCCTCTTTTCCGGCCTGTTGAAAACGCCCGCTTTCCGCCGTGCGCAAAGCGAAGCGCTGGACCGCGCGGCGACCTGGCTTGAGCGTATTGGCCTGCTGGAACATGCCAACCGCCAGGCCAGTAATCTGGCCTACGGCGACCAGCGCCGGCTGGAGATTGCCCGCTGCATGGTGACGCAGCCAGAAATTCTGATGCTCGACGAACCGGCGGCCGGCCTTAACCCGAAAGAGACCAAAGAGCTGGATGAGCTGATTGCCGAACTACGTAACCATCACAACACTACTATCTTGCTGATTGAACACGATATGAAGCTGGTGATGGGCATTTCCGATCGCATTTACGTGGTGAATCAGGGCACGCCGCTGGCGAACGGCACGCCGGAAGAGGTTCGCAACAACCCGGACGTCATCCGCGCTTATCTGGGTGAGGCATAAGATGGAAAAAACGATGTTAACGTTTGAAAAAGTTAGCGCCCACTACGGCAAGATTCAGGCGCTGCACGACGTCAGTCTGCACATCAACCAGGGGGAAATCGTTACCCTGATTGGCGCTAACGGCGCGGGGAAAACGACGCTGCTTGGCACCTTGTGCGGCGATCCGCGCGCCTCCAGCGGACGGGTGGTGTTTGACGGTAAAGACATCACCGACTGGCAGACGGCGAAAATCATGCGTGAAGCGGTGGCGATAGTACCGGAAGGGCGGCGCGTCTTCTCGCGGATGACGGTGGAAGAGAATCTGGCGATGGGCGGTTTTTTTGCCGAGCGCGATCGGTTTCAGGAACGTATCAAATGGGTGTACGAGCTGTTTCCGCGCCTGCATGAACGCCGTATCCAGCGAGCGGGTACCATGTCCGGCGGCGAACAGCAGATGCTGGCGATTGGCCGCGCGCTGATGAGCCAGCCGAGGCTATTGCTGCTGGATGAACCGTCGCTGGGGCTGGCGCCGATCATCATCCAGCAGATCTTCGACACCATTGAGCAGTTGCGCGAGCAGGGTATGACCATCTTCCTTGTCGAGCAAAACGCCAACCAGGCGCTGAAGCTCGCCGACCGCGGTTATGTGCTGGAAAACGGCCACGTAGTGCTATCCGATACCGGTGATGCACTGCTGGCGAACGAAGCGGTGCGCAGCGCCTATCTGGGCGGATAAGGCGCAGTTTACAGCTGCCATCTGGCAAACGCGCCCGGTGGCGCTACCGCTTACCGGACCTGGCGGATTACTCGGCATTCGGCAAATCAGTAGAACATTTTTCGTACCAATATGTTATAGTTGAGAATAATTATCAACTATAACCACCGAAGAAGGAGCAAGGATGATACGTTCAGGCGCCTGCATAATGGGAACGCTGTTGTTCGCGGCTTCGTTCAGTGTTAACGCCTTAACCTCAAACGATTTTGATCCCCGCGATCCTGCTATCTGGCAAGAAGAAACCGCAACGCCTTATCCACTGGCCGCAACGACCTGCGAAGTACGTCATCATCCGGATTGTGCAACGTGGGAGGATGAAAAATCCGACATTCAGCGTGAACGCGAGCGGCGAGATCAGCGGCGCTTACAAAATCTGTACAAAAAGTATTCTCATCGTGATTAACTGCTGACGCCAGCCAAATAACGCATGTCTGGTCAGCATTACGCTGTCAGACGTGCCGTAGCTCCCACTTTTCTTTTCCGGCGCTTTCAC
The DNA here is from genome assembly GCF_046569105.1 of Salmonella sp. 741265073_HBA. Classification (NCBI taxonomy): domain Bacteria; kingdom Pseudomonadati; phylum Pseudomonadota; class Gammaproteobacteria; order Enterobacterales; family Enterobacteriaceae; genus Salmonella; species Salmonella sp. 741265073_HBA. The sequence continues at coordinate 91,360 of NZ_JBKFRY010000008.1, forward strand.
TGCCTTGCCATCTCTCTGTCGCCTTACTATCTTTTTTTTGTAATAAAAAAGTTATTTTTCTGTCATTCGAGCATGTCATGTTACCCCCGCGAACATAAAACGCGTGATATCGCGCATCCCGGCACAAAAAGAGAGATAACCGATGATATCGTTACGACATACAGCTTTAGGACTGGCGCTGAGTCTGGCATTTACGGGTCAGGCGTTGGCCGTCACCACTATTCCATTCTGGCATTCAATGGAAGGGGAGTTAGGCAAAGAAGTTGATTCACTGGCGCAACGTTTCAACCAGGCCAATCCGGATTACAAAATCGTTCCGGTCTATAAGGGGAACTATGAACAGAACCTGAGCGCCGGGATCGCGGCATTCCGTACCGGCAACGCGCCGGCAATATTGCAGGTTTATGAGGTTGGGACAGCGACCATGATGGCCTCGAAAGCCATTAAGCCGGTTTATGAAGTGTTTAAAGACGCCGGTATTAACTTTGACGAGTCCCAATTTGTGCCAACCGTTGCAGGCTACTACACCGATGCTAAAAGCGGGCATCTGCTCTCCCAGCCCTTTAACAGCTCCACGCCGGTACTGTACTACAACAAAGACGCCTTTAAGAAAGCCGGTTTAGATCCGGAACAGCCGCCGAAAACCTGGCAGGAGCTGGCTGACTATACCGCGAAATTGAGAGCGGCAGGCATGAAATGCGGTTACGCCAGCGGCTGGCAAGGCTGGATCCAACTGGAAAACTTCAGCGCCTGGAACGGTCTCCCCTTCGCCAGTAAAAACAATGGCTTTGACGGTACAGATGCGGTGCTGGAGTTTAATAAGCCAGAGCAGGTGAAACATATCGCGCTGCTGGAAGAGATGAATAAAAAAGGCGATTTTAGCTATGTTGGGCGTAAGGACGAGTCTACCGAGAAGTTTTATAACGGTGACTGCGCGATGACAACCGCGTCCTCCGGTTCGCTCGCCAATATCCGCCAGTATGCCAAATTTAACTATGGCGTGGGTATGATGCCGTACGACGCTGATATCAAGGGCGCGCCGCAAAACGCCATTATCGGCGGAGCCAGCCTATGGGTCATGCAGGGTAAAGATAAAGAAACCTATACCGGCGTCGCCAAATTCCTCGACTTCCTGGCAAAACCGGAAAACGCTGCTGAATGGCATCAAAAAACCGGCTACCTGCCGATTACCACCGCCGCCTACGAGCTGACCCGCGAGCAGGGTTATTACGATAAAAACCTCGGTGCGGATATCGCCACTCGCCAGATGTTGAATAAGCCGCCGTTACCCTTCACCAAAGGCTTGCGTCTGGGCAATATGCCGCAGATTCGTACCATCGTGGACGAAGAGCTGGAAAGCGTCTGGACCGGGAAGAAAACCCCACAACAGGCGTTGGATACCGCAGTGGATCGCGGGAATCAGTTGCTGCGTCGTTTTGAGAAAGCGAGCAAATCTTAAGTGTATAAGTGCCTGATGGCGCTGCGCTTATCAGGCCTACAGCGTTTGTAGGCCGGATAAGGTGCTTGCACCGCCATCCGGCACCTTCCAGGAAAAGAACCTTCATGTCATCATTCCGTCCGGTGTTCCGCTCGCGCTGGCTGCCGTATTTACTGGTTGCCCCGCAGTTGGTTATCACCGTTATTTTCTTTATCTGGCCTGCGGGCGAAGCGCTGTGGTATTCGCTGCAAAGCGTCGATCCGTTTGGTTTTTCCAGCCAATTTGTCGGGCTGGAGAATTTCGTCGCGCTTTTTCACGACAGTTATTATCTCGACGCCTTCTGGACGACGATTAAATTCAGCGCGCTGGTCACGTTTAGCGGCCTGCTGGTCTCGCTGTTTTTCGCCGCCCTGGTGGATTACGTGGTGCGCGGCAGCCGTTTTTATCAGACGCTGATGCTGCTGCCTTATGCCGTCGCGCCCGCCGTCGCCGCCGTATTGTGGATTTTCCTGTTTAACCCGGGGCGGGGATTAATCACCCATTTCCTCGGCGAATTCGGCTATGACTGGAACCACGCGCAAAACAGCGGTCAGGCGATGTTCCTGGTGGTATTTGCGTCAGTCTGGAAGCAGATTAGTTACAACTTTTTATTCTTCTTTGCCGCGCTGCAATCCATTCCCCGCTCGCTGGTGGAAGCGGCGGCCATTGACGGCGCCGGGCCGATTCGTCGTTTCTTCCGGCTTTCTTTGCCGCTTATTGCGCCGGTCAGTTTCTTCCTGCTGGTGGTCAACCTGGTGTATGCCTTTTTCGACACCTTCCCGGTGATCGACGCCGCGACCGCCGGCGGGCCGGTACAAGCCACCACGACGCTGATTTATAAGATCTATCGCGAAGGGTTTACCGGCCTGGATCTCTCGGCGTCCGCCGCGCAGTCGGTGGTGTTGATGTTCCTCGTCATCATTCTGACGGTGGTGCAGTTCCGCTATGTGGAAAGTAAGGTGCGTTACCAATGATAGAGAATCGTCGCGGGCTGACAATATTCAGCCATACCATGCTGATTCTGGGGATCGCGGTCATTTTGTTTCCGCTGTATGTCGCGTTTGTCGCGGCGACGCTGGACGACCGCGCGGTGTTTGAGACGCCGATGACGCTGCTTCCCGGCACGCAGTTACTGGAGAATATCAAAACTATTTGGGTCAACGGCGTCGGTGTTAATAGCGCGCCATTCTGGCTGATGATGCTTAACAGTTTCATTATGGCGTTCAGCATTACGGTAGGCAAAATCACGGTATCTATGCTGTCCGCATTCGCCATCGTCTGGTTTCGTTTTCCCCTGCGTAACCTGTTCTTCTGGATGATTTTTATCACCCTGATGCTGCCGGTTGAAGTGCGTATCTTCCCGACGGTGGAAGTGATCGCCAACCTGAAAATGCTCGACAGCTATGCCGGTCTGACGCTACCGCTGATGGCGTCCGCTACCGCCACTTTCCTGTTTCGTCAGTTCTTCATGACGCTTCCGGATGAACTGGTGGAGGCGGCCCGTATTGACGGCGCGTCGCCGATGCGCTTTTTCCGCGACATCGTGTTGCCGCTGTCAAAAACCAACCTGGCGGCGTTATTCGTCATCACCTTTATCTACGGCTGGAACCAGTATCTGTGGCCGCTGTTGATTATCACCGACGTGAATCTTGGCACTGCCGTAGCGGGTATCAAAGGGATGATCGCCACCGGCGAAGGTACCACGCAATGGAACCAGGTGATGGCGGCAATGCTGCTGACTCTGATTCCCCCGGTCGTAATTGTGTTAGCCATGCAACGGGCGTTTGTGCGTGGTTTAGTGGACAGTGAGAAATAACATGGCAGGACTGAAATTACAGGCAGTAACCAAAAGCTGGGACGGCAAAACCCAGGTCATTCAACCGTTAACGCTGGACGTGGCGGATGGCGAATTTATCGTGATGGTCGGGCCGTCCGGCTGCGGCAAATCAACGTTGTTGCGGATGGTGGCCGGTCTGGAACGCGTGACCAGCGGCGATATCTGGATTGATCGCAAACGTGTCACCGAGATGGAGTCCAAAGATCGCGGCATCGCGATGGTATTTCAGAACTATGCTCTCTATCCCCATATGAGCGTAGAGGAGAACATGGCGTGGGGACTAAAAATTCGCGGTATGAGTAAAGCGCATATTGAAGAACGCGTGCGGGAGGCGGCGCGCATTCTGGAGCTGGACGGCCTGCTTAAACGCCGTCCACGCGAGCTTTCCGGCGGTCAACGGCAGCGCGTGGCAATGGGGCGCGCGATCGTCCGCGAGCCGGCAGTCTTTTTATTCGACGAACCGCTTTCTAACCTCGACGCCAAGCTGCGCGTGCAGATGCGTCTGGAGTTACAACATCTGCATCGTCGTCTTCGTACCACCTCGCTCTATGTTACTCACGATCAGGTAGAGGCGATGACGCTGGCCCAGCGGGTGATGGTGATGAATAAAGGCGTCGCAGAACAGATTGGCACGCCGGTAGAGGTATATGAAAAACCGGCCAGTCGCTTCGTGGCGAGCTTTATTGGCAGCCCGGCGATGAACCTGTTGGACGGCGTTATCAGCGCTTCCGGCGACCGTTTCGAATTGCCTGGCGGTCTGGCGTTGCCGATTGGTGCGGGCTATCGGGGTCATGCCGGACGTAAAATGACGCTGGGTATCCGCCCGGAGCATATTGCGTTAAGCTCGCAGGCGGAAGGCGGCGTGCCGCTAACGGTAGACACGCTGGAGATTCTGGGCGCGGATAATCTGGCGCATGGGCGCTGGGGCGATCAGAAACTGGTGGTGCGGTTGGCGCATCAGCAGCGCCCGGCGGCGGGCAGTACGCTATGGCTGCATCTGCCGGAACATCAGCGGCATCTTTTTGATGGCGAAACAGGACAACGCGTATGAGTAACTGGCCTTATCCCCACATTGTCGCCCATCGCGGCGGCGGTAAACTGGCGCCGGAAAACACTCTGGCGGCGATTGACGTGGGCGCGCGATACGGGCACACCATGATTGAGTTTGATGCCAAGCTGTCGAAAGACGGCGAAATTTTCCTGCTGCATGACGATAACCTGGAGCGCACCAGCAATGGTTGGGGCGTGGCGGGCGAGTTGAACTGGCAGGATTTATTGCGTGTGGACGCTGGCGGTTGGTTTAGCGGCGAATTTAAAGGCGAGCCGCTGCCGCTGCTCTCGCAGGTGGCGGAGCGCTGCCGTAAACACGGCATGATGGCGAATATTGAGATCAAACCGACAACGGGGAGCGGAAGGCTAACAGGACGCGTCGTGGCGTTGGCCGCCCGCGAACTGTGGGCCGGGATGACGCCGCCGCTGCTTTCTTCCTTTGAGATAGAGGCGCTGGAAGCGGCGCAGGCGGCAGCACCTGAACTGCCGCGCGGGTTACTGCTGGATAAATGGCGTGAAGACTGGCGTGAACTGACGACCCGTCTGGGCTGTGTTTCCCTCCATCTCAACCATAAATTACTCGATGAGACGCGAGTGCAAGAGATTAAGGCCGCGGGTCTGCGGATTCTGGTGTATACCGTCAATCAGCCCCAGCGGGCGGCAGAGCTGCTGCGCTGGGGCGTGGATTGTATCTGCACCGATCGTATTGATGACATCGGCCCTCACTTTCAGTTTTAAGGGCTGTCAGTTTTAAGGGCTGATGGTTTTCAGCGGGATGTCAGGCTGCGGCGTCCCGCTGTCCTGCTGCAACATTGGCTGGGAATGGTTTAGCATCCGGTCCGGATTTCCGCTGCCGCTGAGCATTCCGCCCTGCGTATTGGGCAGCGTTTGCTGACCGAGCATACCGTTGCCCGGCTGTCCCTGCTGAACCCGCTGCGTATTGGCATTCAACTGCGACTGTAGATTTTGCTGCTGGCTGCGCGCCTGCGTTTGCATCTGTTGTTTCAACATACCCTGCTGCTGAATCTGCTGCGTTTGCATCTGCGTCTGCATACGCTGCTGGCTGGGGATCTGATAACCTGGCTGATTAGGATTATTCATAGTGTTAATTGGCTGGGCCAATACAGCAAAGGGTAACAAAGCCGTAATAAGTAGTAAGCGTTTCATTGTCGTCTCCTCCCGATGAGGTCTCTTTTTAAGTGTACCTCTATTTCGCCATGATGATGATTTTTTAAGCGTTGTGGACCAGGATTAAACGGGACATACACCCATTTATCTGGAGAAAAACAACGATGAAACCAACGTTTATGCGCTGGGTGGCGATCGCCGCTCTGCTGGCCGGGGGGACGTTTAGCGCGGTGGCCAATCCTCCCGTCGCGCCGCCAGTCTCCTATGGTGTTGAAGAAGATGTCTTTCATCCTGTGAGGGCGACGCAAGGGATGGTGGCCTCGGTGGATGCAATGGCGACGCAGGTTGGCGTGGATATCTTAAAGCAGGGCGGTAATGCCGTGGATGCCGCCGTCGCCGTGGGCTATGCGCTGGCTGTCACGCATCCGCAAGCCGGGAATCTGGGCGGCGGAGGATTTATGCTGCTGCGCACTAAAGATGGCGCTACCACGGCGATCGATTTTCGTGAAATGGCGCCTGCTGGCGCGACCCGTGATATGTTCCTCGACGATCAGGGTAACGCCGATGCGAAAAAGTCGCTGACGTCGCATCTGGCATCCGGTACGCCGGGTACCGTGGCGGGGTTCTCGCTGGCGCTGGAGAAATACGGCACGATGCCGCTGAATAAAGTGGTGCGTCCGGCGATGAAGCTGGCGGAAGAGGGTTTTGTGGTTAACGATGCGCTGGCCGACGACTTAAAAACTTACGGCAGCGAAGTGATCCCTAATCATGAGAACAGCAAAGCCATTTTCTGGAAAGACGGCGAGCCGCTGAAAAAAGGCGATAAGCTGGTCCAGAAGAATCTGGCGAAAAGCCTGGAAATGATTGCCGAAAACGGCCCGGATGCGTTTTATAAAGGGGCGATTGCTGACCAGATTGCCGCAGAAATGCAGAAGAACGGCGGTCTGATGACCAAAGAGGATTTAGCCAACTATAAAGCCGTTGAGCGTACGCCAATCAGCGGTGACTATCGCGGGTATCAGGTCTTCTCCATGCCGCCGCCATCCTCGGGCGGTATTCACATCGTACAGATCCTGAATATCCTCGAAAACTTCGACATGAAGAAGTACGGCTTTGGCAGCGCCGATGCCATGCAAATCATGGCGGAAGCGGAAAAATACGCCTACGCTGACCGCTCAGAGTATCTGGGCGATCCGGACTTTGTGAAAGTGCCGTGGCAGGCGCTGACCCACAAAGCCTATGCGAAAACGCTGGCCGATCAAATTGATATCAACAAGGCCAAACCTTCCAGCCAGATAAAACCGGGCAAGCTCGCCCCGTATGAAAGCAACCAGACCACCCACTTCTCGGTGGTGGATAAAGACGGCAATGCCGTGGCGGTGACCTATACCCTGAACACCACCTTCGGCACAGGAATTGTGGCGGGAAATACCGGTATTCTGCTGAATAATCAAATGGATGATTTTTCTGCTAAACCCGGTGTACCTAATGTTTATGGCCTGGTGGGCGGCGATGCTAACGCGGTCGGTCCGAAGAAGCGTCCGCTGTCGTCGATGTCGCCGACTATCGTCGTTAAAGAGGGCAAAACCTGGCTGGTGACCGGCAGCCCTGGCGGGAGTCGAATCATCACTACCGTGCTGCAAATGGTAGTGAACAGCATTGATTTTGGCATGAACGTCGCCGAAGCGACCAACGCGCCGCGTTTCCATCATCAATGGTTGCCGGACGAACTGCGGGTAGAAAAGGGCTTCAGCCCCGATACGCTGAAGTTGCTGGAACAGAAAGGGCAGAAAGTCGCGCTGAAAGAAGCGATGGGCAGCACCCAAAGTATTATGGTTGGACCGGATGGCGAACTGTATGGCGCATCCGACCCGCGTTCCGTGGATGATTTAACGGCGGGATACTGATTTTTAATTCCAGGCCCGGTGTCAGACACCGGGCTATTTGCAGATTATGCCGTGAGTAATCGGGCTGGATTATCAATACAAAGCTTGCGCAGAGTATCGTTGTCTACTCCGCGAGCAGCCAGATAGGCGAGGAAGACATTCGGGACAAACCCCCAGCCATTTCCGCCATTTTTCGCCCACATCTGTTTGAGAAAAACATCATGGCTTAAAACGATTTGGTCGGCGTAACCCAGTGCAATCAGATTCGCTACTGCATCTGCGGTCTCCTGAACGCCCGGCGCGACACCTTCTTTTGGAAAGGTGATGTCCAGACCAATCATGTCAAATTCAAGCCATACGCCGCGGTCGAGCATTTTACGTTGATAGACGACATCTTTTCCTGAAGGGTCCGAATGCGCCAGCGAGACTTTTGCCGGAGAGACGTTCATTTCTTCCAGCACGATATCCAGCACCTCATCACCCAGTCGCAGCCACCCTGGCATATGGATATTCATCGCCGTGTGGGGGTTGTTACATTGTGCCAGAGACGCTGCCCGCAGGCTGTTACGCTCCGCTTGGGTAAACGCGGGAGATACGCCGATTTCACCGATCATGCCAGCGCGAATATCCGTCTCGCCAATACCCTGACTCAGTTCTTTATCAATGAGTGAGGCTAACAGCTCAACAGGTTTATGGATCCGGGTACTTTCGAATTTCTCCAGATAAGGTCCGGATGACGCAACGATATTCAAACCCGTTTTTAAGGCAACTTCTCGCAGCGCTGAGGCATCCCGCCCAATGGATTCTGAACCGGTGGCGTCGACAATCGTCCTGCCGCCTAAAGACATAAAGTTATTGATTTCGAAGATAACATCATCAATCTCTTTGCGGTCCATATTATCGGCGCAGCAGTATGGGTCGTGTTTCAGCCCCCACTGCAGGTCAGCACTGACTTTCTTTCCCACCAGTTGCTGTGAAAAAGCATAATGTGGCTCGTCTACGACCGAAGACAGATCGTTAAACAGATGTTCATGCGGTAGCGTCAGCCCCATATCCGTATGCGCCACCGGGCCTGTTACGGTTTGCAGGAAACCTTTCATTCTGACACCTCCATTCTTTGCGCCATTTTGGATGCTCTGTATTCAGGGATGGTGGTCACAATCGCACCGACTAACGCGAACAGCGTACCGAGGATGGTGACCAGGTAGACCGTATTGCCTAATGAAGGGATCAATTCATCAATTAGCACTGAGCCAAGCAGTTGGCCTGCTGTTGACGCTACGCCCAGCATCAATAGCCCTAAGCCTCTCACCAGAATCGCCATTAGCCCGATGGACAGCAGACCCAGCGGACCACCGAGATACATCCACCATGTATCGGGTAACTGGATGGTGACATGGCCTAATGCGATACGTATCGCCAGCGCCGCGCCCAGGACACAAAAGCCGACGATGAAGTTCCATGTAATGGACACCAGCATGGAGCCCGTTGCCTCGGCGACTTTCGCATTTCCCGCAGGCTGCCAGCCAGCGAGTAACCCTGCCAAAAAGGGGAGGATAGCGAGCAGGATAAACGAGGTTGAGTGCCACTGTGGCGACACGACAAAAATGGTGGCGATAACGGCGAACAATGCGCCAGTAATGCGCCATGGCGTAAAATATTTCTTCTCCTCCACACCGATGCCAAAACGGTCGCACAGCAGGCCGGAAAGGAGCAGGGCAGAAATTAATGCCGTTTGAAAGGTGGCAACGCCCAGCGCGCTGGCGGATGCGCCTTCAGAAAATACGACCATCGCCCCGCATAATCCTGCAAACCAATTCCATAGCGGAATTTTTCTCTTTTTAATCAGAGTAGGGATTGAGGCGAATTGCTGGCGTGTTTCTTTGCGCGCAATAATAATAAAAAACATGACGACCAGACCGCTGGCAAACGAGATTACTGCGCAAGCATTACCGTCTTGTAACCAATGTCCTAACTGCCCATTAACGGCAGACTGCATCGGGGAAAGCATACCGGCTAAGATGGTGGCAAGCATCAGTAAGGGGGTTGAGTACTTATTCTTGTTCATACATCAATCCTTATATTTTATAAAAGGAGTAACTTTCGTTACTCCATTGTTTTTTATTTTCTGGCGATGAATTGAAGCGTGTTGACCCACAGGTCGGTATAAAATGGCCATGACATAAACTGCTGGGTTCCCCAGTGTGGGGAGCAGTCACTCATAAAGCAGGCGGTTTTACCCTGTTGGTATTCACCGAACACTAACAATGGGTCATTATTTATTGTTAATACGACATCGGCATCGTCTCTGGCGACGGCCTGGTTATATCCAAGAAATACCGGATAATCTGAGAACCCGTTAACAACAGGATGTTCAGGTGAGACAGCCTCAGCACAGATACCCTCTGGCTTTTCTACCCGGTCATCGCCATCAAGCATAATAACTGGCAGAACCTCAGCAAGAACGGTGTTCTTATAATTGGCTTTTGCCTCAATACCCATAAATGACAGATAACCGCCAATCATGAGTAGTCCTCCGCCATTTTTGACGTACTCTTTAATGGACTCCAGAGCGTTTGGTTTTATTTTTAGCTGATAAAATGTCTCGTTTTGCAACAGGAAGGTGTTACTACCAATGTCGCTAATAACAATCACATCGTAACGGTTTAATTCGTCAATACTCTCTGGAAAGGCAATTTGTACCGTGTGGGCAGGCATGTAATCAATATCAACGCCGCCTTTCCTCAAGCATTCCAGTAACCATGTAGCGCCTTCTTCATATTTACTGGAGGTGAAACTGTCATAACCTTTTGAATGAATCATATGAATATGCCAGGATTCTCCAATAAAGAGCACCTTTAGTTTTTTCTGCGTATTGTTCATAGTCTGCTCCTTGATTTAGTGAGTAGAGATAGTTTGTTTGTAATGTGAACCCTGAATACGATGAAGAACGGAGTCGTTTTCCGGCATATCAGAGGCATTAGGCGTTTCAACCGCAAGTGAGGCAAATGCGCTGGCGTAGCACAATGCGGATGCCAGTGACTTTCCTTTTGCAAGACCAGATGCGAGGGCGCCATTGAAAGCGTCACCCGCTCCCGCAGTATTTTTTACAACTGCCGGAAATGCCGGGGAATAGATGAATTGTGTGCCATCATAAGCAAGCGAACCTTTGCTACCTAATGTAATAATGGTATTTTTGACGCCTTTCTGATGAATAATTTTGGCCGCGCATTTGGCTGATTCGATATCATTAACCGCCATATTGGCCAGCAGGCCTGCTTCCGTTTCATTTGGCGTAATATAATCAATGTTATCAATGATGGTGTTAACCATGTCATTGTATGGCGCTGGATTGATGATGACCGGTATGTCATTTTTTTGTGCGAGACGAATTGTTTGCTGCAGCGCTTCGTAGTTCGTCTCCAGTTGGACAAGAACAATATCTGAATGAACAATGGCTTCTTTCTGAATGGTGATTTCATCAGGGGAAATTGTCATGTTGGCGCCAGGGTAGATAGCGATGACGTTATCTCCGGTATCTCCATTCACCATGATGGTTGCTGTACCTGTTTGTGTTTCTTTGGTCTGGTAGATAACACTTTTATGGATTTTTGATGAGTTTATAAAATTAATGGCGTAATCACTAAAATGATCTGAGCCGACTTTAGTAATAAAATGTACATCAGAGTCGGCATAGCTTGCTGCTAATGCCTGATTACATCCCTTACCGCCGGGTGAAAAAATAAATTTATCGGCAAGCAATGATTCTCCCGTTGAGGGTAATCTCGGTAGATAACTGATAATATCAACATTGAACGAGCCAATAACACATACATTATTTTTCATGGCAGAGAGACCTTTTTTTATTTTCTGCGCTGATTCATATTTTTCCAGCACATAAGCAATTTCATTTTTTGCGACGTTATCAAGAGAATCAAGGGTAATAAATGCACCACCATGACAGCGAGTAAGATATCCCTGTCCGGCAAGTTCATTGAGATCTGAACGAATAGTTTCCTTTGTTACCTTGAGACTTTTCGCCAGATTTGAAACTTTTACAACTCCCGAAATACTGAGTTCCTTCAATATTCTATGATGGCGTTCAAATTTCATTTTTTACCTCACCGTGGTTAAATTAGTCCCGGGAGGAGTATATTGTTGTGATTGTCACCATAAAGTGATGGCAGAAACCAAAAAAAAACAAAAATGTAATATTAATATTGCTAAAATTACGGAAAAACGGTGATAAAGCTTAAAGTGGCAATAACCATGAAATTCAGATGGTTATTGTTTTGATATAGGGGAAGTAGGTTGCAATAACTGGAATGTGATGAAGGTTTGTGACGTTTCGCCCCACAGGGTGGGGCGGGGAAACTTTATTTCACGCGCGCCATAAAGTACGCATCAACGTACTCACCGTTGCGCAGGCCGTATTTCTTACCGGTACCTTCGATTTCAAAGCCGTACTTCTTATACACCGCCACGGCGGGCTCGTTATCAACAAACACCGTTAACTCGATACGCTCGACGCGCAGCCAGTTGTCGCACATGTCGATCATCGTGCGGATCAGCGCGCTGGCAATGCCGCGATTGTGCCACCGGGCATCCACGCAGATACCAAAATCGGCCACGTGGCTGCGGCGGGGACGTTGGGTGACCTGAATAGAAAGATGGCCAACGACAATATCGTCAATGCAGGCAACCAGTTGTTTAACCCCGGCTTGCTCGGTTAGCCGCGCCTGCCACATTTCGAGGGAAGGATGAGGAACCTGTAGCGTGTTGTGATACACCTCCGGCTGGGCGTGGATCTGACGAATGGCGTCGTAATCTTTCGGTTCAGCGTGGCGTATCACTATTTCACTCATTCCTTATCTCCTGCAGGGGTAATTGTGTATTTACACTCGCTGAGAAAGAAAATTCCGTCAACCGCATTTTTTTGCAAAAAGAAGTAGACAAGTGCGAATGAGAATGATTATTATTGCCTTGCGTTCAGGGAAACCCTTACGGAGAACCTGAAAGCACGACATTGCTCACATTGCTTCCAGTATTATTTTGGCCAGCTTTTGCTGGCTTTTTTTTTGGGTTTTGTTTCAGCCTGGCTTACTTGTCATTTTGTCCCCGGGAAGTGCTCGTGCTCCGGCCCTGCGCGCTTGCCGTGAACAAACTGACCGCGACGCCGACGGCCGATCTTGAGGCATCTGCTTTTGTAGGCCCGAAAAGGCTTCTCCGCATCCGGCAAAGAATCCAACATTCAGTCTCCTCACGCTTTGCGCTATGGTGTAAACAATCATCTTCAAAAGGATCGTCTCATGACCTTACACTGCGCATTTATTGGATTCGGCAAAAGCACCACCCGTTACCATCTCCCCTACGTTCTGAATCGGAAAGATACCTGGCATGTCGCGCATATTTTCCGTCGTCACGCTAAACCGGAAGAGCAGGCGCCGCAGTATTCACATATTCACTTCACCAGCGATCTGGATGAGGTGTTGGGCGATCCGCAGGTAAAACTGGTGATCGTCTGTACGCATGCTGACAGCCATTTCGAATACGCTAAACGCGTGCTGGAAGCGGGTAAAAGCGTGCTGGTTGAGAAACCTTTCACGCCGACGCTGGCGGAGGCTAAAGTGTTGTTCGACCTGGCGCGAAGCAAAGGACTGACCGTCACGCCGTATCAGAATCGGCGTTTTGATTCCTGTTTTCTCACTGCTAAAAAAGCGATTGAGAGCGGGAAACTGGGCAAGATTGTCGAAATTGAAAGCCATTTCGATTATTACCGCCCGGTAGCAGAAACCAAACCGGGCCTGCCGCAGGACGGCGCATTCTATGGACTTGGCGTCCACACCATGGATCAAATTATTTCGCTATTTGGCCGCCCGGATCATGTCGCGTATGACATTCGTAGCCTGCGTAATAAAGCGAACCCGGATGACACCTTTGAAGCGCAACTGTTTTATGGCGATTTGAAGGCTATCGTTAAAACCAGCCATCTGGTGAAAATCGACTATCCGAAGTTTATTGTTCACGGCACCAAAGGTTCGTTTGTGAAATACGGTATCGATCAACAAGAAACCAGCCTGAAAGCGAACATTATGCCTGGCGAACCCGGTTTCGCCGCTGACGAATCCGTCGGTGTGCTGGAATATGTTAACGATGACGGCGTGACCGTGAAAGAAGAGGTGAAACCGGAAACGGGTGACTATGGTCGTGTTTATGATGCGCTGTACCAGACGTTGACCGTCGGTACGCCTAATTACGTCAAGGAATCTGAAGTTCTTACCAATCTGGAAATCCTCGAACGTGCTTTCGAACAGGCATCGCCTGCGACGATAACCCTCGCTAAATAGCCATTACAGACTCCTCTGCGCTTATTCATATTTTTTGAACAGAGGAGTCAATTTTCACCCTCTATGATCCCGGACGGAATGAGTCCACACTTATTCCATCGAAAACATCTGGGGGTGAACACAATGATCTACTTACGCAAAGCAAACGACCGCGGTCATGCGAATCATGGCTGGCTTGACTCCTGGCATACCTTTTCTTTTGCCGATTATTACGATCCGAACTTTATGGGGTTCTCGGCGCTGCGTGTGATTAACGACGATGTGATCGACGCAGGCCAGGGGTTCGGCACGCATCCGCATAAAGACATGGAAATTTTGACCTATGTGCTGGAAGGTGCCGTAGAACACCAGGACAGTATGGGCAATAAAGAACAGGTTCCGGCCGGTGAATTCCAGATTATGAGCGCCGGGACCGGCGTTCGCCACTCCGAGTACAACCCGAGCAAAACGGATCGTCTGCGGCTGTATCAGATCTGGATCATTCCGCAAGAAACCGGCATCACGCCGCGCTACGAACAACGCCGCTTCGACGCCGCGCAGGGCAAGCAACTGGTGCTTTCGCCAGATGCTCGCGATGGTTCGCTGAAGGTCCACCAGGATATGGAGCTGTACCGCTGGGCGCTGCTCAAAGATGAGCAGTCGGTGCATCAGATTGCCGCTGAACGCCGCGTCTGGATCCAGGTGGTAAAAGGTAACGTGACCATTAACGGTACCAAAGCGACGACCAGCGACGGCCTGGCGATTTGGGATGAGCAGGCAATCTCGATTCATGCCGACAGCGACAGCGAAGTGTTGCTGTTTGACCTGCCGCCAGTCTAAAAATACACGTCATCCTTCAAGCCGCATCTGTGTTGGCTTTATTACTCGGCCCATCCATAGGCCTCGCCCCTTCGGGGCCGCTGCGAGCAGCGTTCAAATCTGCTCCCGGCAGATTTGTCGCTCACCCCGGTCGCGTACTTAATGTACGCTCCCGGGGATTTACTGAGGGACATCCTTGTCCCTCACCAGAGGCAACCTTCGGTTGTTCAAATTCGTTCCTGACGAATTTGTCACTGCGTCGCCGCCTTGATGCAACTCGAATGATTTTGTGTATTTCTCACAATAAAAAAACGACTTTTTTTCTCTGCGAAGGTTCACGCACGTCCGTGGTAAACTGGGCAAATCTATCCCTTTTATACTTTTCAGGACGATGAAAAAGAAAAGACCCGTACTTCAGGATGTGGCCGACCGTGTGGGCGTGACCAAAATGACGGTCAGCCGTTTTTTGCGTAATCCGGAGCAGGTCTCCGTCGCGCTGCGGGGTAAAATTGCGGCTGCGCTTGATGAGCTCGGGTACATTCCTAATCGCGCGCCTGACATTCTTTCCAACGCCACCAGCCGCGCCATTGGCGTTCTGCTGCCGTCTTTAACCAACCAGGTCTTTGCGGAAGTGTTACGCGGCATTGAGGCCGTCACCGATGCCCACGGGTATCAAACCATGCTGGCGCACTACGGCTATAAACCGGAGATGGAGCAGGAGCGCCTGGAATCGATGCTCTCCTGGAATATCGACGGCCTGATCCTCACTGAGCGTACCCATACGCCGCGCACCTTAAAAATGATCGAAGTCGCCGGGATTCCGGTGGTGGAACTGATGGACAGCCAGTCGCCGTGTCTCGATATTGCCGTTGGTTTTGACAACTTCGAGGCCGCCCGTCAGATGACCGCCGCGATTATCGCGCGCGGTCATCGTCATATCGCCTATCTGGGGGCGCGCCTCGACGAACGTACTATCATCAAGCAGAAGGGCTATGAACAGGCGATGCGGGACGCAGGCCTGGTTCCTTACAGTGTGATGATGGAGCAATCTTCATCCTACTCTTCCGGTATCGAACTCATGCGCCAGGCGCGACGCGAATACCCACAGCTTGACGGTATTTTTTGCACCAACGATGACCTGGCGGTGGGGGCGGCCTTCGAATGCCAGCGCCTGGGGCTAAAAATCCCGGACGACATGGCGATCGCCGGGTTCCACGGTCATGACATCGGCCAGGTGATGGAACCGCGTCTGGCAAGCGTCCTGACGCCGCGCGAGCGAATGGGCAGCATTGGCGCGGAACGCCTGTTGGCCCGCATTCGCGGCGAAACGGTCACGCCGAAAATGTTAGATTTAGGTTTCACCTTGTCACCGGGCGGATCTATTTAGTCTGACAACTTTGAAGTAGCTCACACTTATTCACTTTTGGCACGAATGGTCATTGCGTCGTGAATGGTGCGGTTGGACAATGTTACCGATAACAGTTACCCGTAACAAATTTTGCAACTTGTAGAGTGGGGGCCCGCTTTGAGCACGACTAATCATGATCACCACGTTTACGTTCTGATGGGCGTATCAGGCAGCGGTAAATCCGCTGTCGCAAGCGCCGTGGCGCATCAGCTTCATGCCGCGTTTCTGGACGGCGATTTTCTGCATCCGCGCTGCAATATTGAAAAAATGGCCTCCGGCGAGCCGTTGAATGATGATGACCGCAAACCGTGGTTGCAGGCGCTGAACGACGCCGCTTTCGCGATGCAGCGTACCAATAAAATCTCGCTGATCGTCTGTTCCGCACTGAAAAAACACTATCGCGACCTGCTGCGCGAGGGAAACCCGAACCTCTCCTTTATCTATCTGAAAGGTGATTTCGACGTCATTGAAAGCCGTCTGAAAGCGCGCAAAGGTCATTTCTTCAAAACCCAGATGCTGGTGACGCAGTTTGAAACGCTGCAAGAGCCGGGTGCCGACGAACGCGATGTTCTGGTGGTGGATATCGACCAGCCGCTGGAAGGCGTCGTGGCGAGCACCATTGAGGTCATCAATAAAGGCAGTACGCTGTGAGTACATTAACACTGGTTTTAACCGCCGTCGGTTCCGTCTTACTGCTGCTGTTTCTCGTGATGAAGGCGCGTATGCACGCCTTCGTCGCGTTAATGGTCGTCTCAATGGGCGCGGGGCTTTTTTCAGGGATGCCGCTTGATAAAATCGCCGCGACCATGGAAAAAGGGATGGGCGGCACGCTGGGCTTCCTGGCGATTGTGGTCGCGCTGGGGGCGATGTTCGGTAAAATTCTGCATGAAACCGGCGCGGTCGATCAGATAGCCGTCAAGATGCTTAAATCCTTTGGCCATAACCGCGCGCACTATGCGATTGGCCTGGCCGGCTTGATTTGCGCGCTCCCGCTGTTCTTTGAAGTGGCGATTGTGCTGCTGATAAGTGTGGCGTTCTCAATGGCGCGTCATACCGGCACAAACCTGGTGAAGCTGGTCATTCCGCTGTTTGCGGGCGTGGCGGCAGCCGCGGCGTTTTTGTTGCCTGGGCCTGCGCCGATGCTGCTGGCTTCCCAGATGCATGCTGATTTCGGCTGGATGATCCTGATTGGGCTGTGCGCCGCCATTCCTGGCATGATTATCGCCGGGCCGCTGTGGGGGAATTTTATCAGCCGTTACGTTGAGCTGCGTATTCCTGACGACATTACCGAGCCGCATCTGGGCGAAGGCAAAATGCCTTCTTTCGGCTTCAGCCTGTCGCTGATCCTGCTGCCGTTGGTGCTGGTAGGACTGAAAACGATCGCCGCGCGTTTTGTGCCGGAAGGTTCCACCGCTTACGAATGGTTTGAGTTTATCGGCCACCCCTTCACTGCGATTCTGGTCGCTTGTCTGGTAGCGATTTACGGCCTGGCGATGCGTCAGGGGATGCCGAAAGACAAAGTGATGGAAATCTGCGGCCACGCGCTGCAACCGGCGGGCATTATTCTGCTGGTGATTGGCGCAGGCGGGGTGTTCAAACAGGTACTGGTTGACTCCGGCGTCGGCCCGGCGCTGGGCGAAGCGTTAACCGGCATGGGACTGCCGATTGCCATTACCTGCTTTGTGCTGGCGGCGGCGGTGCGCATCATTCAGGGTTCCGCGACCGTGGCGTGTTTAACCGCGGTCGGTCTGGTGATGCCGGTCATTGAGCAACTGAATTTCTCCGGCGCGCAGATGGCGGCGCTCTCTATCTGTATCGCCGGCGGTTCAATTGTGGTTTCTCATGTTAACGACGCCGGTTTCTGGCTGTTCGGTAAATTTACCGGCGCGACCGAAGCACAGACGCTGAAGACCTGGACGATGATGGAAACTATCCTCGGCACGGTCGGCGCGATTGTCGGGATGATTGCTTTCCAACTGCTGAGTTGAGTCTTGTTGCCCGGTGGCGCTGTGCTTACCGGGCCTGGAAACGGGCACATATCGACACCGTAAGCCGGGTAAGGCGTAATCGCTACCCGGTTTTTTTATTGAGGTGTGCATGGCAATCGCCCAACGACGTTTTGCCTCGCCATGTTTCAGTACGCGCATAAAAACAGGCAAATTTCTACGCTGATCCATAATTAGGATCAATAAAACAGCGACGGAAATGATTCCCTTCCTAACGCAAATTCCCTGATAATCGCCACTGGACTTTCTGCTTGCGCGGTAAGGCAGGATATGTCGCATTACTGATGGCTTCGCTATCATTGATTAATTTCACTTGCGACTTTGGCTGCTTTTTGTATGGTGAAGGATGCGCCACAGGATACTGGCGCGCATACACAGCACATCTCTTTGCAGGAAAAAAACGCTATGAAAAATGTTGGTTTTATCGGCTGGCGCGGAATGGTCGGCTCTGTTCTCATGCAACGCATGGTAGAGGAGCGCGATTTCGACGCTATTCGCCCTGTTTTCTTTTCTACCTCCCAGTTTGGACAGGCGGCGCCCACCTTCGGCGACACCTCCACCGGCACGCTACAGGACGCTTTTGATCTGGATGCGCTAAAAGCGCTCGATATCATCGTGACCTGCCAGGGCGGCGATTATACCAACGAAATTTATCCAAAGCTGCGCGAAAGCGGATGGCAGGGTTACTGGATTGATGCGGCTTCTACGCTGCGCATGAAAGATGATGCCATTATTATTCTCGACCCGGTCAACCAGGACGTGATTACCGACGGCCTGAACAATGGCGTGAAGACCTTTGTGGGCGGTAACTGTACCGTTAGCCTGATGTTGATGTCGCTGGGCGGTCTCTTTGCCCATAATCTCGTTGACTGGGTATCCGTCGCGACCTATCAGGCCGCCTCCGGCGGCGGCGCGCGCCATATGCGCGAGCTGTTAACCCAGATGGGTCAGTTGTATGGCCATGTCGCCGATGAACTGGCGACGCCGTCTTCCGCAATTCTTGATATTGAACGCAAAGTTACGGCATTGACCCGCAGCGGCGAGCTGCCGGTTGATAACTTTGGCGTACCGCTGGCGGGAAGCCTGATCCCCTGGATCGACAAACAGCTCGATAACGGCCAAAGCCGCGAAGAGTGGAAAGGCCAGGCGGAAACCAACAAGATCCTCAATACTGCCTCTGTGATCCCGGTTGATGGTTTGTGCGTGCGCGTCGGCGCACTGCGCTGTCACAGCCAGGCGTTCACCATCAAGCTGAAAAAAGAGGTATCCATTCCGACGGTGGAAGAACTGCTGGCGGCACATAATCCGTGGGCGAAAGTGGTGCCGAACGATCGTGATATCACTATGCGCGAATTAACCCCGGCGGCGGTGACCGGCACGTTGACTACGCCGGTTGGTCGTCTGCGTAAGCTGAACATGGGGCCAGAGTTCTTGTCGGCGTTTACCGTAGGCGACCAGTTGTTATGGGGCGCCGCCGAGCCGCTGCGTCGAATGCTGCGCCAGTTGGCGTAGTAGCTATTGCAGCGCTTATCGGGCCTGCGTGTGGTTCTGTAGGCCGGATAAGGCGCGCTCGCGCCGCCATCCGGCGGGGGAATTTGTGTTAAACCAGGGGTGCATCGTCACCCTTTTTTTTGCGTAATACAGGAGTAAACGCAGATGTTTCATTTTTATCAGGAGTTAAGCAGAGCATTGGCTATTCTTTAAGGGTAGCTTAATCCCACGGGTATTAAGCCTAACCTGAAGGTAGGACGACGCAGATAGGATGCACAGTGTGCTGCGCCGTTCAGGTCAAAGAAGTGTCACTACCTGATGTTGAATTCAGTGAGATGGAGTGACGCCACAAAACAGGATGACAAACCATGTCCAGTCGTATCGATAGAGACGTGATTAATGCGCTAATTGCAGGACATTTTGCGGACCCTTTTTCCGTACTCGGAATGCACCAGACCCAAGCCGGACTAGAAGTCCGCGCCCTATTACCTGACGCCACCGACGTATGGGTGATTGAACCCAAAACCGGACGTAAAGTCGGCAAACTGGAATGTCTCGACGCTCGCGGTTTTTTCTGCGGCGTTTTACCCCGACGTAAAAATTTCTTTCGCTATCAGCTCGCCGTGACCTGGCACGGACAGCAGAACCTCATCGACGATCCTTACCGTTTTGGTCCATTAATACAGGAAATGGATGCCTGGCTATTGTCGGAAGGCACCCACCTGCGTCCTTATGAAACGCTGGGCGCGCACGCCGATACGATGGATGGCGTCACCGGCACCCGTTTCTCCGTCTGGGCGCCTAATGCCCGTCGCGTTTCGGTTGTCGGGCAATTCAACTATTGGGATGGGCGTCGCCACCCGATGCGTCTGCGCAAAGAGAGCGGTATTTGGGAGCTGTTTATCCCCGGCGCGCATAATGGACAACTGTATAAATTCGAGCTGCTTGATGCGAACGGTAATCTGCGCATTAAAGCCGATCCCTATGCTTTTGAGGCGCAGATGCGTCCGGAAACGGCGTCGATGATTTGCGGACTGCCGGAGAAAGTGACGCCAAGCGAAGAACGACAAAAAGCCAATCAGTTTGATGCGCCGATCTCGATTTATGAGGTGCATTTAGGTTCATGGCGCCGCCATACGGATAACAATTTCTGGCTGAGCTATCGTGAGCTGGCGGATCAGCTTGTGCCTTACGCCAAATGGATGGGCTTTACGCACCTTGAACTCTTGCCGGTCAACGAACATCCGTTTGACGGCAGTTGGGGCTACCAGCCGACCGGCCTCTACGCGCCGACCCGCCGCTTTGGTACGCGGGACGACTTCCGCTATTTCATCAATGCGGCCCATGCGGCGGGCCTTAACGTCATTCTCGACTGGGTGCCGGGCCATTTCCCGTCCGATGAATTTAGCCTCGCGGAGTTTGACGGCACCCACCTCTATGAGCACAGCGATCCGCGCGAGGGCTATCACCAGGACTGGAATACGCTGATCTACAACTATGGTCGTCGTGAAGTCAGTAATTATCTGGTGGGCAACGCCCTGTACTGGATGGAGCGTTTTGGGATTGATGCGCTGCGTGTCGATGCGGTGGCCTCTATGATCTACCGCGACTACAGCCGCAAAGAGGGCGAGTGGATACCGAACGAGTTCGGCGGTCGTGAAAACCTGGAAGCCATTGAGTTTCTGCGTAATACCAACCGCATTATTGGCGAGCAGGTGCCCGGCGCGGTCAGCATGGCGGAAGAGTCGACAGACTTCTCTGGCGTGACGCGTCCACCGGAAACGGGCGGCCTGGGGTTCTGGTACAAGTGGAACCTGGGCTGGATGCACGACACGCTGGACTATATGAAGCTGGACCCAGTGTACCGCCAGTATCATCACGACAAGCTGACCTTTGGTATGTTGTACAACCATACCGAAAACTTTGTTCTGCCGCTGTCGCACGATGAGGTGGTTCACGGCAAGAAATCCATTCTCGATCGTATGCCGGGCGATGCGTGGCAAAAATTCGCCAACCTGCGCGCCTACTATGGCTGGATGTGGGCCTTCCCCGGCAAGAAACTGCTGTTTATGGGGAATGAGTTTGCCCAGGGACGCGAGTGGAACCATGACGCCAGCCTCGACTGGCACCTGCTGGAGGGGGGCGATAACTGGCACCACGGGGTTCAGCGTCTGGTACGCGATCTCAACCACACCTATCGCCACCATAAAGCGTTGCATGAGCTGGATTTTGATGCTTACGGCTTTGAGTGGCTGGTGGTCGATGACAATGAACGCTCGGTACTGATTTTTGTACGCCGTGATAAAGCCGGTAACGAGATCATCGTCGCCAGCAACTTTACGCCCGTTCCTCGCCACGACTACCGTTTTGGCATCAACCAGCCGGGACGCTGGCGTGAAATTCTCAATACTGATTCGATGCATTATCACGGTAGCAACACCGGCAACGGCGGCGTGGTGCACAGCGATGAGATCGAAAGCCATGGCCGTCAGCACTCTCTTAGCCTGACGTTACCGCCGTTGGCGACGATCTGGCTGATGCGGGAGGGGGAATGACGCAGCTTGCGATCGGCGAAGCAACGCCGCATGGCGCAACGTATGACGGTCATGGCGTGAATTTCACGCTCTTTTCCGCTCATGCGGAGCGCGTAGAGCTGTGCGTTTTTGATTCCCGAGGGAATGAGCGTCGCTATGACCTGCCAGGACGTCGCGGCGATGTCTGGCATGGTTATCTGGCAGGCGCCAGGCCAGGTTTGCGCTATGGCTATCGCGTACATGGCCCGTGGCAGCCAGCGCAGGGGCATCGGTTTAATCCGGCGAAGTTACTGCTTGACCCTTATGCGCGCCGGGTCGAGGGCGAACTAAAAGATCATCCGCTGTTGCACGGCGGACACGATGAACCGGACTACCGCGATAACGCGGCGGTGGCGCCGAAAAGCGTGATAATCAGCGACCATTATGACTGGGAAGATGACGCCGCGCCGCGCACGCCGTGGGGAAAAACGGTCATCTATGAAGCGCATGTCAAAGGGCTTACCTACCTGCATCCGGAACTCCCCCAGGAGATACGCGGCACCTATAAAGCGCTCGGTCATCCGGTCATGGTGGCGTATTTCAAACAGCTTGGCATTACGGCGCTGGAACTGTTGCCGGTGGCGCAGTTTGCCAGCGAGCCGCGCCTGCAACGTATGGGACTGACCAATTATTGGGGTTATAACCCGATGGCGATGTTCGCGCTGCATCCCGCCTGGGCCAGTTCGCCCGAGACGGCGCTGGACGAGTTTCGCGACGCGGTGAAAGCGCTGCATCGCGCGGGGATTGAGGTCATTCTGGACATCGTATTAAACCATAGCGCCGAGCTGGATCTGGACGGTCCAACCTTCTCCCTGCGCGGAATTGATAACCGTAGCTATTATTGGATAAGGGACGATGGCGATTATCACAACTGGACGGGGTGCGGCAACACGCTCAATTTAAGCCATCCTGGCGTGGTGGAATACGCGTGCGAGTGTTTGCGCTATTGGGTGGAAACCTGTCATGTCGATGGTTTTCGTTTTGATTTGGCGTCCGTCATGGGGCGCACGCCGACGTTTCGCCAGGATGCGCCGCTGTTCGCCGCGATTAAAGCGTGTCCTGTGTTATCAACGGTCAAGCTGATTGCTGAACCGTGGGATATTGGCGAGGGCGGCTATCAGGTCGGGAATTTTCCGCCACCGTTTGCCGAGTGGAACGACCATTTTCGCGATGCGGCCCGCCGATTCTGGTTGCCGCGTAACCTGACGACCGGGGAGTTTGCCTGTCGTTTCGCCGCTTCCAGCGATGTGTTTAAACGCAATGGCCGCGCGCCCGGCGCCTCTGTCAATCTGCTCACGGCGCATGACGGTTTTACGCTCCGGGACTGCGTCTGTTTCAATCAGAAACACAATGAGGCGAACGGTGAGGAAAATCGCGACGGCACCAACAGCAATTACAGCGACAATCATGGTAAAGAAGGATTAGGCGGTCCGCTTGATTTAATGGAGCGGCGGCGCGACAGCATTCATGCCCTGCTGGCGACGCTACTGCTCTCTCAGGGAACGCCGATGCTGCTGGCAGGCGATGAACACGGCCATAGCCAGCACGGCAACAATAACGCCTACTGTCAGGATAATGCCTTAACCTGGCTGGACTGGCAGCAGGCAAACCGTGGGTTAACCACGTTTACCGCCGCGCTGATTCGTTTGCGTCAGCAGATACCGGCTTTAACCGGCAATAGCTGGTGGGAAGAAGGCGATGGCAACGTGCGTTGGCTGAATAAAAACGCGCAACCCTTGAGTGCGGATGAGTGGCAAAACGGGCCTAAGCTGATGCAAATTCTGTTGTCGGACCGTTTTCTGATTGCGATAAATGCCACGCTTGAGGTGACAGATATAGTTTTACCCGAAGGGGAATGGCGCGCCGTTCCCCCATTCGCTGGAGAGGATAATCCGGTGATAACGGCGGTCTGGCAGGGACCTGCGCATGGACTGTGTGTGTTCCAGAGAGGATAAAAAAGGAGTTAATCATGGTGAGTTTAGAGAAGAACGATCGTGTAATGTTGGCGCGCCAGCTGCCACTGAAATCTGTTGCCCTAATCCTGGCCGGCGGCCGCGGCACGCGTCTAAAAGATTTAACGAACAAACGCGCCAAACCAGCCGTCCACTTTGGTGGGAAGTTCCGCATCATCGATTTCGCCTTATCTAATTGTCTGAACTCCGGGATTCGCCGTATCGGCGTGATCACTCAGTATCAGTCCCATACGCTGGTGCAGCATATTCAGCGCGGCTGGTCACTGTTTAGCGAAGAGATGAACGAATTTGTCGATCTGCTGCCAGCTCAACAGCGTATGAAGGGCGAAAACTGGTATCGCGGCACGGCAGACGCGGTGACCCAGAACCTGGATATTATTCGTCGCTATAAAGCGGAATATGTCGTCATCCTGGCAGGCGATCATATCTACAAGCAGGACTACTCGCGTATGTTGATCGATCACGTTGAAAAGGGCGCGCGTTGCACGGTGGCCTGTATGCCGGTGCCGATCAAAGAAGCGACGGCGTTCGGCGTGATGGCGGTCGATGAAAGCGACAAGATTATTGATTTTGTCGAAAAACCGGCGAATCCCCCCGCAATGCCTGGTGACGCCAGCAAATCGCTGGCCAGTATGGGCATTTACGTTTTTGACGCCGATTACCTGTATGAATTGCTGGTGGCAGACGATAAAGATGACGCGTCCAGCCACGATTTCGGTAAAGACATTATCCCCAAAATCACCCGCGAAGGTATGGCTTACGCGCATCCTTTCCCGCTCTCCTGCGTGCAGTCCGATCCGCAAGCCGAACCGTACTGGCGCGATGTAGGTACGCTGGAAGCTTACTGGAAGGCGAACCTGGATTTAGCCTCGGTGACGCCGGAGCTGGATATGTATGACCAGAACTGGCCTATCCGTACGCATATGGAATCGCTACCGCCTGCGAAATTCGTGCAGGACCGCTCCGGTAGCCACGGTATGACGCTGAACTCGCTGGTCTCCGGCGGCTGCATTATCTCCGGTTCGGTGGTGGTGCAATCTGTGCTCTTCCCACGGGTGAGAATAAATTCTTTTTGTAATATTGATTCGGCAGTGTTGTTACCTGAGGTTTGGGTAGGGCGCTCCTGCCGTTTACGTCGCTGTGTTATTGACCGTGCCTGTATTATCCCGGAAGGCATGGTGATTGGTGAAAATGCGGAAGAGGACGCTCGTCGTTTCTACCGTTCAGAAGAAGGTATTGTACTGGTCACGCGTGAAATGCTGCGCAAACTGCAGGTCAAACAGGAGCGATAATGCAGGTTTTACATGTATGTTCAGAGATGTTCCCCCTGCTGAAGACTGGGGGTCTGGCGGATGTGATAGGCGCGTTGCCTGCGGCACAAATTGCGGATGGTGTTGATGTTCGCGTTCTGCTTCCAGGGTTTCCCGATATCCGTCGGGGGATACCCGATGCGCATGTGGTGAGCCGCCGCGATACTTTCGCCGGTAAGATATCGCTGCTGTTCGGGCATTATAACGGCGTGGGCATTTATCTGATCGACGCGCCGCATCTGTACGAGCGTCCAGGCAGTCCCTATCACGATACGAATTTATATGCCTATACCGATAACGTGCTGCGCTTTGCCCTGTTAGGGTGGGTCGGCTGTGAAATGGCCTGCGGACTTGATCCATTCTGGCGCCCCGACGTGGTGCACGCCCATGACTGGCACGCCGGGCTGGCGCCCGCCTATCTGGCGGCGCGCGGGCGGCCGGCGAAATCGGTCTTTACCGTACACAACCTGGCCTATCAAGGCATGTTTTATGCAAAGCATATGGATGACATCGAACTGCCGTGGTCATTCTTTAATATGCATGGGCTGGAGTTCAACGGACAACTCTCCTTTTTGAAGGCCGGTTTGTACTATGCCGACCATATTACGGCGGTGAGCCCGACCTATGCGCGTGAAATTACCGAACCGCAGTTTGCTTATGGTATGGAAGGCCTGCTGCGCCAGCGTCATCTGGAAGGGCGCTTGTCCGGCATACTGAACGGCGTGGATGAGAAGATCTGGAACCCGGAATCCGATCTGCTGCTGGCGTCGCGCTACACGCGCGATACCCTGGAAGAGAAGGCGGAAAACAAGCGTCAGCTACAAATTGCGATGGGGTTGAAGGTTAACGACAAAGTGCCGCTGTTTGCCGTGGTAAGCCGTCTGACCAACCAGAAAGGTCTGGATCTGGTGCTGGAGGCGTTACCGGGGCTGCTGGAGCAGGGCGGGCAGTTGGCGCTACTCGGCGCGGGCGATCCGGTGCTTCAGGAGGGGTTCCTCGCGGCGGCGGCGGAACACCCAGGGCAGGTTGGCGTACAGATCGGCTATCACGAAGCTTTCTCGCATCGCATTATGGGCGGCGCGGACGTTATTCTGGTGCCCAGTCGTTTCGAACCGTGCGGCTTAACGCAGTTATATGGCTTAAAGTATGGCACGCTGCCTCTGGTGCGGCGTACCGGGGGGTTGGCCGATACGGTCTCCGACAGTTCGCTGGAAAATCTGGCGGACGGTATCGCCAGCGGTTTTGTCTTCGAAGACAGTAACGCCTGGTCGTTGCTACGCGCGATTCGGCGTGCTTTTGTGTTGTGGTCACGGCCTTCGCTTTGGCGGTTTGTACAACGGCAGGCGATGGCGATGGATTTTAGCTGGCAAGTTGCCGCGAAATCATACCGCGAGCTGTACTATCGCTTGAAATAGTCATCCAGGAATCATTTATATGAATGCTCCGTTTACTTATGCATCGCCCACTCTCAGCGTTGAGGCGCTTAAGCATTCTATTGCCTATAAGCTGATGTTTACGATTGGTAAAGACCCGGTCATTGCCAATAAACACGAATGGCTGAACGCCACGTTGTTCGCGGTGCGCGATCGTCTGGTGGAGCGCTGGCTGCGTTCTAATCGAGCCCAATTATCGCAGGAAACCCGGCAGGTTTATTACCTGTCGATGGAGTTTTTGATTGGTCGTACTCTCTCTAACGCGCTGCTCTCGCTGGGCATTTATGACGACGTTAAAGGCGCGCTGGAGGCCATGGGCTTAGATCTCGAAGAGCTGATCGATGAAGAGAATGACCCAGGGCTTGGCAACGGCGGCTTAGGACGGCTGGCGGCTTGCTTCCTGGACTCGCTGGCGACGCTAGGATTACCGGGTCGCGGGTATGGCATTCGCTACGACTACGGCATGTTTAAGCAGAATATTGTCGACGGGCGGCAAAAAGAATCTCCGGATTACTGGCTGGAATATGGCAACCCGTGGGAGTTCAAGCGCCACAATACGCGCTATAAGGTGCTTTTTGGCGGGCGCATTCAGCAGGAAGGTAAAAAAGCACGCTGGATTGAGACGGAAGAGATTCTGGCCGTCGCGTATGATCAGATCATCCCCGGTTACGACACCGACGCCACTAACACACTGCGGCTGTGGAATGCGCAGGCCAGTAGTGAAATCAACCTCGGTAAATTCAACCAGGGCGACTACTTTGCGGCGGTGGAAGATAAAAACCACTCTGAGAACGTTTCACGGGTGCTCTACCCGGACGATTCCACCTATTCCGGACGAGAGCTACGCCTGCGCCAGGAGTATTTTCTGGTCTCGGCGACAGTGCAGGATATCCTGCACCGTCATTATCAACTGCATAAAACCTATGAGAATCTGGCGGATAAAATCGCCATTCACCTCAACGATACGCATCCGGTGCTGTCAATTCCGGAGCTGATGCGTCTGCTGATTGATGAACATAAATTTAGCTGGGACGACGCGTTTGAGGTGTGCTGTCAGGTCTTCTCTTATACCAACCATACGCTGATGAGCGAGGCGCTGGAAACCTGGCCTGTCGATATGCTGGGGAAAATTCTGCCCCGTCACCTGCAGATTATCTTCGAGATTAACGACTATTTCCTGAAAACGTTGCAAGAGCAATATCCCAACGATACCAGCCTGCTTGGACGCGCGTCGATTATTGATGAGTCGAACGGTCGCCGGGTACGGATGGCCTGGCTGGCGGTGGTGGTCAGCCATAAAGTCAACGGCGTTTCTGAACTCCATTCCAACCTGATGGTGCAGTCGCTGTTCGCGGATTTTGCGAAGATTTTTCCGACCCGTTTTTGTAACGTCACTAACGGCGTTACGCCGCGCCGCTGGCTGGCGTTGGCAAACCCGCCGCTGTCTGACGTGCTGGATGAGAATATTGGTCGTACCTGGCGTACCGATCTTAGTCAGCTCAGCGAGCTGAAACAGCATTGTGATTATCCGCTGGTCAATCATGCGGTGCGTCAGGCGAAGCTGGAAAATAAAAAACGGCTGGCGGTAGTGATAGCGCAACAACTGAATGTGGTGGTAAACCCTAAAGCGTTATTTGACGTGCAGATTAAGCGTATTCACGAATACAAGCGGCAGTTGATGAACGTACTGCATGTCATTACCCGCTATAACCGCATTAAAGAAAATCCGGAGGCCGACTGGGTGCCGCGGGTGAATATTTTTGCCGGTAAGGCGGCTTCCGCCTATTACATGGCAAAACACATTATTCATCTGATCAACGACGTGGCGAAAGTGATTAACAACGATCCGCAGATTGGCGACAAGCTGAAAGTGGTGTTTATCCCGAACTACAGCGTCAGCCTGGCGCAGGTGATCATTCCCGCTGCCGACCTGTCTGAGCAGATTTCGCTGGCAGGAACAGAAGCTTCCGGCACCAGTAATATGAAATTTGCCCTGAACGGCGCGCTCACCATTGGTACGCTGGATGGCGCGAACGTAGAGATGCAGGAGCATGTCGGCGAGGAGAATATCTTTATCTTCGGTAATACTGCCGAAGAGGTGGAAGCGTTGCGCAGGCAGGGTTATAAGCCTCGCGACTATTATGAAAAAGATGAAGAGCTACATCAGGTACTGACGCAGATTGGTAGCGGCGTCTTTAATCCGGAAGAGCCAGGCCGTTACCGCGATCTGGTAGATTCGCTGATTAACTTTGGCGATCACTATCAGGTGCTGGCGGACTACCGCAGCTACGTGGACTGCCAGGATAAGGTGGATGAGTTGTATCGTCGCCCGGAAGAGTGGACGACGAAAGCGATGCTCAACATTGCCAATATGGGCTACTTCTCATCGGACAGAACCATCAAAGAGTATGCCGAAAATATCTGGCATATTGATCCGGTGCGGTTGTAAATCCCGATGCCGGCGGCGCTTCGCTTGCCCGGCCTACGTTTATGTATCCTTGTAGGCCGGATCAGGCGTTAGCCGCCATCCGGCATTTTTCTCAGGACGCCAGTGAAAGTTGGTGTTTCTCAACATACGCCGCCAGCCACTGAGTGATGCGGGACTGCTGTTCGGCGGTCAGCCACATGCCTTCTTTGGTGCGACGCCAGATAGCATCTTCAGTACGGCGCACCCATTCGTGATCCACCAAGTACTTGAGTTCCGCTTCGTAAAACTCATGACCGAAATCTTCGCCTAAATCAAGCAGTGACGTGGCTTCGCCGAGAATCCACTCCGTGTTGCTGCCGTAAGTGCGCGAATAGTGGCGCGCCAGCGATTCCGTCAGGAACGGATAACGACGACGCAGCTTCGCCGCGTAATCTTCGCGGCTGCCGTCGATGTCGCCGCCGGGCAGTACGCACGTTTTGGTCCATGCCGGGCCGATGCCTGGATAATAAGACGCCAGTTTTTCCATCGCATGTTCGGCCAGCTTACGGTAGGTCGTGAGCTTACCGCCAAACACTGAAAGCAGCGGCGCTTTGCCGTTTTCATCATGAATATCAAGGGTATAATCGCGAGTGATCGCCTGCGGTGAGTCGGACTCATCATCGCACAGCGGACGGACGCCGGAGTACGTCCAGACGATGTCATCCCGCCCCAGTTGTTTCTGGAAGTGCGCGTTATAAACCTTCAACAGGTAATTAATTTCGCTCTCTTCAATTTTTACCGCTTTCGGATCGCCTTTATATTCGACATCGGTTGTGCCAATGATCGAAAACTCTTCCATCCACGGAATGACAAAGACGATACGTTTATCTTCGTTTTGCAGAATATACGCCTGCTTCTGATTATGGACGCGCGGCACGACGATATGGCTGCCTTTGATCAGGCGGATGCCATACGGTGACGGCAGATGCATCCCTTCGTCGAAGAACTGTTTGACCCACGGTCCGGTGGCGTTAACCAGTCCGCGCGCCTGCCAGACATATTTTTTACCGGTGTCGATATCTTCCGCTTCGACAATCCACAGGCCATTTTCCCGACGAGCGGCGGTTGCGCGAGTACGGGTAAGGACTTCGCCGCCTTTACGCACCACCATCTGTGCGTTAGCCAGCACCAGACGCGCATCGTCTACCCAACAGTCGGAGTATTCGAATCCGCGCACGATTTCAGGTTTGAGTACCGAATCTGCGCCAAACCGCACACCGGTGGAACCGGGTAAACTGGTACGTTTTCCGAGGTGATCGTACATAAACAGACCGATACGGATCATCCAGGCCGGACGTAAATGCGGGCGGTGCGGCAGACGAAAACGCATCGGGAAGGCGATGTGCGGCGCCATTTTCAACAGCA
This sequence comes from Salmonella sp. 741265073_HBA, assembly GCF_046569105.1. Taxonomy (NCBI): domain Bacteria; kingdom Pseudomonadati; phylum Pseudomonadota; class Gammaproteobacteria; order Enterobacterales; family Enterobacteriaceae; genus Salmonella; species Salmonella sp. 741265073_HBA. The sequence continues at coordinate 121,909 of NZ_JBKFRY010000008.1, forward strand.
CTTCACGTTCTGCCAGCGCTTCGCTGACCAGACGGAACTCATAGTGTTCAAGGTAGCGTAAGCCGCCGTGGATAAGTTTCGAACTGGCGGAAGAGGTCGCGCAGGCCAAATCCTGCGCTTCCAGCATGAGTACGGACAAACCGCGTCCGGCGGCATCTGCCGCGATGCCTGCACCGTTAATGCCCCCGCCTATCACGATCAGATCTTTGGTTTCCATGCTGCCCTCTTGCACTTTCGTTAAAGTTCAAAAATGTTCGTTATCGAACATAATAGCAAAGAAACGCGCTATTGGTAACATCGAAAAAACATTTTAGAGTGATATGTATAACATTATGGCGTTAAGCTACTCCGTCAACGTACACTGGGCGATAAAATGCCTTAATTGGCTTCACCGGTAATAATGAAAGAGCGATTCATGGAACAATTTGAATGTATCACTGTAGAAGAGGCGTATCAGAAACTGCACCAGGGCGCGGCGGTGCTGGTCGATATTCGCGATCCGCAAAGTTATGCCATGGGTCATGCGCCGCAGGCGTTTCACTTGACTAACGATACGCTGGGCGCGTTTATGCGTGAGCATGGTTTCGATACCGCCGTGATGGTAATGTGCTATCACGGCAACAGTAGTAAAGGCGCCGCGCAGTATCTGCTCCAGCAAGGCTATGATGCGGTTTACAGCATTGACGGCGGGTTTGAGGCCTGGCATCGCCGTTTCCCTGCCGATGTCGCAAATGGCGCGTAATCCCATAAAGATGCAGCCTCCGACGAGAAGGGTATATATACTGTCTTCTTTTGTATGGACTAAGCGACAGCAATAATGTTGATGATTACTTCCTTTGCGAATCCTCGCGTGGCGCAGGCATTTGTTGATTACATGGCCACCCAGGGCGTCATTCTTACTATTCAGCAACATAATCAAAGCGATATCTGGTTGGCGGATGAATCGCAGGCCGAACGTGTGCGGGTCGAGCTGGCGCGGTTTATAGAAAATCCCGGCGATCCGCGTTATCTGGCGGCTAGCTGGCAGTCCGGGCAGACGAACAGCGGACTACGCTATCGCCGTTTTCCCTTTCTCGCCACGCTGCGTGAACGAGCCGGCCCTGTTACCTGGATCGTGATGCTCGCCTGCGTGCTGGTCTATATCGCGATGAGTCTCATCGGCGATCAGACGGTGATGGTGTGGCTGGCGTGGCCGTTCGATCCGGTTTTAAAATTTGAATTCTGGCGCTACTTCACCCATATCTTTATGCACTTTTCACTGATGCATATTCTTTTTAACCTGCTGTGGTGGTGGTATCTCGGCGGGGCGGTAGAGAAGCGCCTGGGCAGCGGTAAATTAATCGTCATTACGGTGATAAGCGCGCTACTAAGCGGCTATGTACAGCAGAAATTTAGCGGCCCGTGGTTTGGCGGGCTGTCTGGCGTCGTCTATGCGCTGATGGGTTACGTGTGGCTGCGCGGAGAGCGCGATCCGCAAAGCGGAATTTACCTCCAGCGCGGCTTAATTATTTTTGCATTATTGTGGATAGTCGCTGGTTGGTTTGACTGGTTTGGCATGTCTATGGCGAACGGCGCGCACATCGCCGGGCTTATCGTCGGTTTAGCGATGGCCTTTGTTGATACGCTGAATGCGCGAAAACGAACGTGAGGCGTATCCGGCCTGTGGTCGAGATATTTTTCCAGGCCGGGTAGGGCGAATGCCGCTATCCGGCGCAAGGTTGGTTACTTTCAGAGATTATTCATGAAACAAACACAACGGCATGACGCGATCATTGAACTGGTGAAAAAACAGGGGTACGTCAGTACGGAAGAGCTGGTGGAGCATTTTTCTGTCAGCCCGCAAACCATTCGTCGGGATCTTAACGATCTGGCGGAACAGAATATGATTTTGCGCCACCACGGCGGCGCGGCGTTGCCCTCCAGCTCGGTGAACACGCCGTGGCACGATCGTAAGGCGACGCAAACGGAAGAAAAAGAGCGCATCGCTCGCAAAGTCGCGGCCCAGATCCCCAATGGTTCAACGCTGTTTATTGATATCGGCACGACGCCGGAAGCCGTAGCGCACGCCCTGTTAGGGCACAGTAATTTGCGGATCGTGACCAACAATTTGAACGTAGCGAACACGCTAATGGCGAAAGAGGATTTTCGTATTATCCTCGCCGGCGGCGAACTCCGCAGCCGCGACGGCGGCATTATTGGCGAAGCGACGCAGGACTTTATCGCCCAGTTCCGTCTTGATTTCGGCATTCTCGGTATTAGCGGTATTGATAGTGACGGCTCATTGCTGGAATTTGACTACCATGAGGTACGCACCAAGCGCGCAATTATCGAAAATTCGCGCCATGTGATGCTGGTGGTGGATCACTCTAAATTTGGTCGTAATGCGATGGTAAACATGGGCAGCATTAGTATGGTCGATGCGGTCTACACCGATACCCTGCCGCCGCCGGGCGTGATGCAGGTGATTGCCGACCACCATATTCAATTAGAGCTGTGCTAAAGAGACTGTCTTATCAGGCCTACACTCTGCGCGTGATCGTAGGCCTGATAAGCTCATCAGGCACACGTCAAACCCCGTACCCCATCATCTTCAGCAACTGCTGCGCGTGCTGTACCGCGTCCTGACGGTGCGCGACGCCGAGTTTCTGGTAGAGGTTGCGGATATGCGTCTTAATGGTGGTCGCGGCCACCGCCAGTTCGCCGGCAATCTGTTCGTTGCTGTAACCAGAATAGATAAGCCCTAACACCTGCCATTCACGCTGGGTGAGCGGGCTGGTGCGAATAAGCTCCGGGACATCCGGATGGTTAAGCAGGCGCTCGACGAAGCCTTCGTCAAAATGGGCGAATTTATGCCGGTGATGTTGGTTAATCTCTCGCAGGATGCGCTGCGCGCGATGCTGCTCCATCTCCGGCAGCGTATTGAGTTGAATCAGCTGACGCAATTGTTGCGCCATGGCTTCGCCTTCAATCACAAAATGGCTGATAAATCCGGTGCGGTTGGCGAGCTGTAAGGCATCAAGCAATACGCGCTGGGCATCGTTTTTCCGCCCGGATTGCCAGTAAAGCTGATTGAGTAACAGCAGATTGCGGTTTAAATCGCTCATTAAGCGCAGGCTACGGGCGTTCTCATTTAACTCTTCCAGCACGATTTCCGCAGGCTCGAATTCGCCCAGCAGGATCTGCGCGCGGGCGATATTCCGCCATTGCCCTTGCAGAAAATGGTTATTGGCAAACGCCGGTTTTGGGGTATGGCGTAACCAGTTGGCGGCGGATTTTTTGTCGCCGGTTAACTGCCAGTAAATGACACGCACCTTATCGGCGTTAGAGATCCAGTCGCAGTGATAACGGCCATTGCCTAATAAATTTTCCAGTCGGTTAAGCTGACTACGGGCATTATCCAGATCGCCGCGCGCCAGCGAGCACTGCACCAGTAACGTCAGGCACTGCAACTGTTGTTGCGGCTGGAAGGTGGACAGCACAGCGATACCGCTGCGCGCCGAGGCTTCCGCTTCGTCAAGGCGCGCCCACGCCCACAGCAATTGCGCGCGGATACGTACCAGAAACTCATGCATCGGCAGTTGTTCCAGATGTTGCTCTTTGATCAACTGGAAGGCTCTCTCCTGCGTTTCCCATGCGGCCTGCAGGAATCCCTGGGCGAACTGAATTTCGCTTTGTTGAATTAAGCTCCACAGCGCGTAATGCCAGACGTCATGATGGCGCGCCATTTGTTCGGTTTGCTGCATCAGCGATAAAGACTGGCTGAGATCGCCTTTACAGTGCAGCACTTCTCCGTGAACGGAGGTCGCGACAATACGGCTATAAAACCAGGCGAGAGGAAGCTCATCCAGCGCCAGTTTCGCCAGCCGCTCAGCCTCTTCCGGATTGCCGTCGTTGATGGCGACCTGGGCGCGCAGCGCGTTAAATTCAGCATGTAGCGTGCCGTCCATGACCCCTTTGATCTCTTGCTCGGCGCGCGCCAGCAACGTATTCACTTCGCTGTAGCGGTGTTGGCTTTGCATCAGCCAGGCCTGTAACAACACCAGCCGCGGATTTTCCAGCAGGCTTTCCCACGGCAGCGCTTTTAATGACTCTTCCAGCAGCGCCAGTTCACTGTGATTAAACAGCCCCCACGCATGATTAAGCAGGATATCGCGCAGCATTTGCGCGTCACCCGCCGCCAGCGCATGATGTATAGCTTCGCTGGGAAAACCCTGTTCCATCCAGCTTTCCGCGGCCGCACGGTGGATCTCCGGCAGTTCCGCCGCCAGTTCCCACTGGCAACGCTGGCGCAGAAAGCTACCAAACAACGGGTGATAGCTAAACCACTCGCCCGTGTCGTCCATGCGTTGCAGGAATAACCCCTGGCGCTCAATCTCCTCCAGCCGCATCTGGCCGTTTTCTTCGCCGGTCACGCGTACGATCAACGCGTCATTCATTGAGCGTAAGATCGCGCTTTTAAGTAAAAAATGTCGGGTGCTGACATCCACATTATCCAGTACTTCGTCCACCAGATAATCAGAAAGGTGGCTGGCATTAATCCCGGCAAGACGGCGGGCGGAGTGATGCGCAGAGGTATGGTTCTGGCGCGCGGAGAGGGCGATCAACTGTAGCGCAGTGGCCCAACCGGCAACATCGTCGCACATGCGGCTGCTCTCAGCGGCTTCAATGGGCGACGAAAGGCGACGGTCAAAAAATTGCTTTGCTTCCTGATGGTTAAAAGCCAACTGCTGGCTGCCGATTTCCAACAGCTGATCGCGCACGCGCAGGTTAGCGATGCCCAGTTGCGGTAAATTACGCGATAACACCACCAGGGTGAAATTTTCCGGCTGATGCCGTAAGAAAAAGCGCATCGCGTCGTGAATCACCGGATTGGTAATCAAATGGTAGTCGTCAATCACCAGATAAAGCGGGCGATGCCACTGCGCCAGTTCAATAAAGAGCTGTGCGAAGAGGGACGTCAGGCTGGCGTACTGACGTTTTTGCGCCATCGCTTCGCTGGTAGAGCAGTGTCCGCCGGTGGCCTGTTGGATTGCGGCAATTAAGTAACTGGCGAACCGCTCTTGCTGGTTATCGCCTTCGTCGAGAGAGTACCAGCCTAATTCATTTTTGCCCGCCGCCCACTGTGAGACAAGCGTGGTTTTCCCATAGCCAGCAGGACTGGTTACCAGGGCGAGCCTGAAATTGTTCGCGCCGGAAAGTTTAGCCAACAGCCGCTCACGAACCACGGTATGGTCGAGACGAACCGGACGACTTAATTTAGACGGAATCAACATAGCAATCACTTCACTGTGGGAAATGGGGGGAACTGCGATTTTTTTTGCGCTTCGTAATTAATAGATATAAGGTCGGCCAGAAAGCATTTTAATGCAAGCTAAGCAGACTTTTTATGTGTCTGAATTTGCACTCTGTCACAATTCTAAATAACGGTATTAAAAAAGTATTCGGCGCGGTTGAAACGAGCGTCAGAGCTGGGCTGAGGTCATATTTCCGTTGTTATAAATAATGTCCTGGACATGATGCGGATTTAACACAATGGCGATACCAGGCGTTTAATTAATTATGTTTAGTTAGTGAATCTCCCGCCGCTGAATATTTCAGGTAAGAAACTATTTTGGCGTTCATATAATCTTCGAAAATACCCCTTCGCGATTTACTGTTATTTCTGTTTATTCATTTGATTATGCGTAACACTGAGTGTCGTTGACAGGAATCGGCGCGTTTATACAGGGGTAAGTGGCGGCGATCACACTTTTATGCTCATCCCCGCTCCTCCTCCCTCCCTAATCATTGCCGGGAGGAGGAAGGTCAACATCGAGCCTGGCAAACTAGCGATAACGTTGTTTTATTACCCGAGGACGGATTTCCTATGTCACAGCCAACCTTCAATAAAGATCAATTCCAGGCCGCCCTGACGCGTCAGTGGCAGCGTTTCGGTTTACTGTCGGCGTCCGACATGACGCCTCGTCAGTGGTGGCAGGCCGTTAGCGGCGCGCTGGCGGAATTACTGAGCGCGCAACCGGTAGCGCAGCCGACGAAAGGCCAGCGTCATGTGAACTACATTTCGATGGAATTTTTGATTGGTCGCCTGACGGGAAATAACCTGTTAAATCTGGGATGGTACCAGGACGTTAGCGATGTGCTGAAAGCGCACGATATTAATCTGACCGATCTGCTGGAAGAGGAAGTCGATCCGGCGCTCGGCAACGGTGGTCTGGGACGTCTGGCCGCCTGCTTCCTCGATTCGATGGCCACTGTCGGGCAGTCCGCTACGGGCTATGGTCTGAACTACCAGTATGGGCTGTTCCGTCAGTCATTTGTTGAGGGCAAGCAGATGGAAGCTCCGGATGACTGGCATCGCGGCAGCTATCCGTGGTTCCGCCACAACGAGGCGCTGGACGTCCAGGTTGGGATCGGCGGTAAAGTCACCAAAGAAGGGCGCTGGGAGCCAGGTTTTGTGATTACAGGCCAGGCCTGGGATCTGCCGGTGTTAGGCTATCGTAACGGCGTCGCGCAACCGCTGCGTTTGTGGCAGGCGACCCACGCGCATCCGTTTGATCTGACCAAATTCAACGACGGCGCTTTCCTGCGGGCGGAACAGCAGGGTATCGATGCGGAAAAACTGACGAAGGTGCTTTATCCCAACGATAACCACACGGCGGGCAAAAAACTGCGTCTGATGCAGCAATACTTCCAGTGCGCCTGCTCGGTAGCGGATATTCTGCGTCGCCATCATCTGGCCGGACGCAAACTGCATGAGCTGGCGGATTATGAGGTCATTCAGCTAAATGATACCCACCCGACTATTGCCATCCCTGAACTGCTGCGCGTGCTGATTGACGAGCACCAGCTGAGCTGGGATGACGCCTGGGCTATCACCAGCAAAACCTTCGCCTACACCAACCACACCCTGATGCCGGAAGCGCTGGAGTGCTGGGATGAGAAGCTGGTGAAAGCGCTGCTGCCGCGTCATATGCAGATTATCAAGCAGATTAACGACCGCTTTAAGACGCTGGTCGATAACACCTGGCCTGGTGATAAGCAGGTATGGGCAAAACTGGCGGTGGTGCATGACCGTCAGGTGCGCATGGCCAATATGTGCGTGGTCAGCGGCTTTGCGGTCAACGGTGTGGCGGCGCTGCACTCCGATCTGGTGGTGAAAGATCTGTTCCCGGAATATCACCAACTTTGGCCGAACAAATTCCACAATGTCACCAACGGCATTACGCCGCGTCGCTGGATCAAACAGTGCAATCCGCAGCTTGCGGCGTTGCTGGATAAAACGCTGAAAAAAGAGTGGGCTAACGATCTCGACCAGTTGATCAACCTCGAAAAATACGCTGACGACGCCACATTCCGTCAGCAGTATCGCGACATCAAGCGGGCGAACAAAGAACGGCTGGTGAAATTTATCCAGGCCCGTACCGGGATTGAGATTTCGAGCCATGCGATTTTTGATATTCAGATCAAACGTCTGCACGAGTACAAGCGTCAGCATCTGAATCTGTTGCATATTCTGGCGCTGTACAAAGAGATTCGCGAAAACCCGCAGGCCGATCGCGTACCGCGCGTATTCCTGTTTGGCGCGAAGGCGGCGCCGGGCTATTACCTGGCGAAGAACATCATTTTTGCTATCAATAAGGTTGCGGAAGCCATTAATAACGACCCGGCGGTGGGTGATAAGCTGAAGGTGGTTTTCCTGCCGGATTACTGCGTCTCGGCGGCGGAAATGCTCATTCCGGCGGCGGATATTTCCGAGCAAATTTCCACTGCCGGGAAAGAGGCGTCCGGCACCGGCAACATGAAACTGGCGCTGAATGGGGCGTTGACAGTGGGAACGCTGGACGGCGCTAACGTTGAAATCGCTGAGAAGGTGGGTGAAGAGAATATCTTTATCTTTGGCCATACTGTGGAAGAGGTCAAGGCGCTCAAAGCCAAAGGCTACGATCCGGTGAAATGGCGTAAAAAAGACAAAGTGCTGGATGCGGTGCTAAAAGAGCTGGAAAGCGGTCAATACAGCGATGGCGATAAACATGCCTTTGACCAGATGCTGCATAGCCTCGGCAAACAGGGGGGCGATCCGTACCTGGTCATGGCGGACTTCGCCGCTTATGTCGAGGCGCAAAAGCAGGTGGATGCGCTGTATCGCGACCAGGAAGCGTGGACGCGCGCCGCGATCCTCAATACCGCGCGCTGCGGTATGTTCAGTTCCGATCGCTCTATTCGCGATTATCAGGCCCGTATCTGGCAGGCAAAACGCTAAGGGAGCGCGATGGAAAATAAACGTCTCGATAGTGCCGCGCTGGCGGCGGGGATCAGCCCCAGTTACATCAATGCTCATGGCAAACCGCAGTCTATTGACGCTGAAACCAAGAGACGTTTGCTGGCGGCGATGCACGGCACGACAACAGGACCACAGGCGGTCGTGCCGAATGTGAAGGTTTATACCGCGGGTAAAAAAATGGCGTTGCCGGTAGAGGGGCACGGTGAGTTTGCCTGGCTGCTGACTACGGAAGAGGGCGTGCATTACAAAGGGCGCGTGACGGGCGGTAAAAAACTTAACCTTCCGGCTACATTGCCGGAGGGCTACCACACCCTGACGTTGACCCAGGATGAACAGCGTACGCACTGCCGGATTATCGTCGCCCCGCCGCGATGCTATGAGCCGCAGGCGCTGCTGGAAGGGAAAAAACTGTGGGGGGCCTGCGTCCAGCTTTATACTCTGCGTTCAGAAAAAAACTGGGGTATTGGCGATTTCGGCGATTTGAAGTCGATGCTGGTCGATGTGGCGACACGCGGCGGCGCGTTTATCGGCCTGAACCCGATCCACGCGCTTTATCCGGCGAATCCGGAGAGCGCCAGTCCCTACAGCCCCTCGTCTCGTCGCTGGCTGAACGTGATATATATCGACGTCAACGCCGTCGAAGATTTCCGCCTGAGCGAAGAGGCGCAGGCATGGTGGCAAATGCCCGCCACACAGCAAAAGCTGCGACAGGCACGCGATGCGCAATGGGTGGATTACGCTACCGTTACCGCGCTGAAAATCACGGCGCTGCGGATGGCGTGGACGCGGTTTGCCGCTCGCGACGATGCGCAAATGGCGGAGTTTCGTCACTTTATCGCCCGCGAAGGCGAGAGCCTTTACTGGCAGGCGGCATTCGACGCGCTGCATGCGTATCAGGTAAAAGAGGATGAGCAGCGCTGGGGCTGGCCAGCCTGGCCGGAGGCGTACCAGTCGGTAGAGTCTCCCGCTGTAAAACAATTCTGTGAAGCGCACCGCGAAGAGGTGGAGTTTTACCTCTGGCTTCAGTGGCTGGCCTGGCGCCAATTCGCCGCCTGCTGGGATACCTGCCAGAGTTTTAAACTACCGATTGGTCTGTACCGCGATCTGGCGGTTGGCGTAGCGGAAGGCGGCGCGGAAACCTGGTGCGACCGGGAGCTGTACTGCCTGAAAGCATCTGTCGGCGCGCCGCCGGATATCCTCGGCCCGCTCGGTCAGAACTGGGGGCTGCCGCCAATGGACCCGCATATTATTGTCGCCCGGGCCTATGAGCCCTTTATCGACCTGCTGCGCGCCAATATGCAAAACTGCGGCGCGTTGCGCATTGACCATGTCATGTCGTTGCTGCGTCTGTGGTGGATACCGTATGGCGAAACCGCGGATCGCGGGGCATATGTTCAGTATCCGGTTGACGATCTGTTGGCTATTCTGGCCCTGGAGAGCCAACGTCACCGCTGTATGGTGATAGGCGAAGATCTGGGGACGGTGCCAGTTGAGATTGTCGGCAAGCTGCGCGATAGCGGGGTCTATTCTTATAAAGTGTTGTGGTTTGAAAATGACCTTGAGAAAAACTTCCGCGCGCCAGGCGCGTATCCGCAACAATCGATGGCTGTCGCCTCGACGCACGATCTCCCCACGCTGCGCGGCTATTGGGAATGCGGTGACCTGACGTTGGGTAAAGCTCTGGGGCTTTATCCGGATGAAGTGATTCTGCGCGGGCTGTATGAGGATCGCGAGCGGGCGAAACAGGGGCTATTGGACGCGCTGCATAAATATGGCTGTCTGCCAAAACGCGCCGGGCATAAGGCATCGTTAATGTCTATGACGCCAACGCTAAATCGCGGGCTTCAGCGCTACATCGCCGACAGTAACAGCGGTCTGTTGGGGCTTCAGCCGGAGGACTGGCTGGATATGGCCGATCCGGTTAACGTACCGGGCACCAGCGATCAGTATAAAAACTGGCGGCGGAAATTGTCTGCATCTCTTGAGGCCATGTTTGCCGATGAGGGCGTAAACAAGCTGATTAAGGATTTGGATAAGCGCCGAAAAGCGGCCGCGAAGAAGAAGTAATAAAGCCGGGGATTTCCCCGGCTTTATGATGGTGAGAGTACGTAGGTCTGATAAGCGCAGCGCCATCAGGCAATCCTGGCGCACATTGCTGCCTTATCCGGCCTACAAGCCGTCTCGCTTAAACCACCATACCCAGTAGCAGACAGCCGATCAGGCCGCAGACGGAGATGATCGTTTCCAGCATCGACCAGGATTTAATGGTCTCGCCGATAGTCAAATTGAAATACTCTTTGAATAGCCAGAAGCCCGGGTCGTTGACGTGAGAGAAAATCACGCTCCCGGAACCGACTGCGATAACCATCAGTTCAGGGCTAACGCCGGTAGTGGCGATCAGCGGCGCCGCAATGCCGCCTGCGGTAATCGCCGCGACAGTCGCAGAGCCCAGCGCGATACGCAGCACCGCCGCGATAGACCACGCCATCAACAGCGGAGAGACATTGGTTTCATGCATCATTGAAGCGATGTATTTATCCACGCCGCTATCGACCAGCACCTGCTTGAACGCGCCGCCGCCGCCGATGATCAGCAGCATCATGGCGATAATTTTGATGGAAGAGACCAGCGTATCGTTAATCTGATCCATTGAACGCCCGCGGTTCAGGCCAAAGGTGAACATCGCAATCAGTACGGCAATTAACGTAGCCATTACCGGGTCGCCCAGGAACTCGGCAACGGGCAGGAAAGCGTGGCCTTTTGGCAGAATCATCTCGGCAATCGCACGCATCGCCATCAGAATAACCGGAACCAGCGACGTCCAGACGCTGACGCCAAAGCCCGGCATCTCTTCTTCCGTAAAAGTTTTCGCGCTGTACAGGCCTTCCGGGATCGGCTTATCGATGCCTTTCAGGAAACGGGCGTAAACCGGTCCGGCAAGGATCACGGTCGGGATTGCCAGAATCGTACCAAACAGCAGCGTCTTACCCATATCGGCATGGAAAATCGTGGCGATCGCGGTTGGACCCGGGTGCGGCGGCAGGAAGCCGTGTGTGACGGAGAGCGCCGCGGCCATCGGCACGCCGACGTACAGTAACGGGATATTCGCCGCTGCGGCAATGGTGAATACCAGCGGCAGCATCAGAACGAAGCCCACTTCATAGAACAGAGCGAAGCCGACGGTAAAGCCGGTTAACACTACGGCCCACTGAATATGCTTTTTACCAAATTTCGCGATCAGGGTAGTGGCGATACGTTGAGCGCCGCCGCAGTCGGCAAGCATTTTGCCCAGCATGGCGCCGAACCCCATAATCAGGGCCAGACTGCCAAGCGTACCGCCGACACCGGCTTTGATGGAGCCGATGACTTTATCCAGCGGCATTCCCTGCATCAACCCGACAGCGAGCGCTACCAGGACAAGGGCGATAAATCCGTTCATTTTGAAGCGGATCATCAGAAGAAGTAACAAGATAACACCGATAGCAACGATGACTAATGGCATGATTTACCTGGCCTTTACTTTGTTATGGGTAACGTCATTGTTTCGACGACAAATTCCTGTTGTTCCCGACGGGAACAGAGTCGCAATAGCACCAATACTGATTACCGTTGAAACGAATGAGCGTAGTCAGATGTTATATGGATGTTAGGTGCCCATAAGAATGATACGGGTAACATATGGGTGTTGAAAATGACCCTGGCAGGCAAAATTTAAATTATGAGACACAGGTCATGTTATCGGCGGAAGAAGAAGGACCATTGTTCTGAGATGTGGCTGATAGCGTAGGATGGCGGCGTAAACGCCTTATTCGGCCTACGGTAGGGCAGACAAGGCCCGACAGGCGCAAGCGCCATCGGGCATGGATACAGGGAAAATCTTAGTAGTAGGAGTGCTCGCCGCGCTGGTGTTCGGTCAGATCGCGAACCCCTTTCAGTTCCGGGAATTCATTCAGCAACTGTTTCTCGATCCCTTCTTTCAGCGTGACGTCAACCATCGAGCAACCGTTACAACCGCCGCCAAACTGCAGAATTGCATAGCCTTCATCGGTAATTTCCATCAGCGAGACGCGACCGCCGTGGCCCGCCAACTGCGGGTTAATCTGCGATTGCAGAGCATATTCCACGCGCTCCATCAGCGGCGCGTCATCGGCCACTTTGCGCATCTTCGCGTTTGGCGCTTTCAATGTAAGTTGAGAACCTAGCTGGTCGGTCACGAAATCAATTTCCGCGTCTTCCAGATAGGGCGCGCTCAGCTCGTCGACATAAGCGGTCAACAGGTCAAATTTCAGTGCAGTATCGGTGGCTTCTACGGCGTCGGGCGGACAATAAGAAACGCCGCACTCTGCGTTAGGAGTGCCGGGATTAATGACAAATACGCGGATTTGCGTCCCTTCTTCCTGATTTGCCAGCAGTTTGGCAAAGTGCGCTTGTGCAGCATCGGAAATACGGATCATAGTAATGGCCTAATAGTTGACTATTTTAGTTGGTTATAATACGCCCATCATCGAGGCTCTACAAGGTTCGACACAGGCACCATACCTGGACAGTCGCTGCGCCGTTGCGCAAAAGCAGTTGCGCGATTTCCGCGACGGTACTTCCGGTAGTGACGACATCATCCACAATAACCATATGGAGACCCTGTACCGGCAATTCAAGGCGAAACGCGTTTTTCAAATTGCGCTTACGTAACCTGGCGCTGAGATGATGTTGTGTTGCGGTCGCCCGTACCCGCGTGATGGTCTGGCTGTCCCACGCACAGCCAAGCCAGCGCGCTAACGGTTGACATAACAGATCGCTTTGGTTAAATCCCCGCCGCCAGTGTCGGCGCGACCAGAGCGGAACGCTGACGATTCTGTCGGGAAGCTGCAAGCCAGTGCTGCGGCGCGCCATGAGTACTTCCTGCAACAGTAGACGCGCCAGAGCGGCGGCAATTTCGCTGCGGCGGGTAAATTTAAGCTGATGCACCAGTAAACTCAAGGGCGGCGTATAGTCACTGACGCTCACCAGACGCTGCCAGGGCGGTGGTTTTTGCAGGCAGCGACCGCAGGGGAGCGAAGGATGCGCGGCAGGTAATCCGCATTGCGGACACAGGCTGACGCGCTGACGAACGGCGCGCGCGCATACGGAACAAATCCCCCAGTGGCTTAACGCCAGCGGCATTCGGCATAGCCAGCATAATCCCGGTACTGTTAGCATAGGTGCATCCTTGTTAGACAAAAGAGAACAGTAACTGATGAATGACATCTGGTGGCAGACCTACGGCGAGGGAAATTGTCATCTTGTGCTGCTGCACGGATGGGGATTGAACGCGGAGGTATGGCATTGCATTCGCGAGGAACTCGGCTCGCATTTTACGCTGCATCTGGTCGATTTGCCGGGCTATGGCCGTAGTTCGGGGTTTGGCGCTATGACGTTTGAAGAGATGACGGCGCAGGTAGCGAAGAACGCGCCGGACCAGGCTATCTGGCTTGGCTGGAGCCTGGGTGGCCTGGTGGCGAGTCAGATGGCGCTCACACACCCTGAACGCGTTCAGGCGCTGGTGACAGTCGCCTCTTCGCCATGCTTTAGTGCGCGTGAGGGGTGGCCGGGAATAAAACCGGAAATCCTCGGTGGATTCCAGCAGCAGCTTAGCGACGATTTTCAGCGCACGGTGGAGCGTTTTCTGGCGCTGCAAACGTTAGGGACGGAGACGGCGCGTCAGGATGCCCGCACCTTAAAAAGCGTGGTGCTGGCGCAGCCTATGCCGGATGTAGACGTGCTCAATGGCGGACTGGAAATCTTAAAAACGGTCGATCTACGAGAAGCGCTTAAAAATGTGAACATGCCGTTTTTGCGTTTGTATGGTTATCTGGACGGTCTGGTGCCGCGTAAAATTGTGCCTTTGCTCGATACGTTATGGCCGCACAGTACATCACAGATAATGGCGAAGGCGGCCCATGCGCCGTTTATCTCGCATCCGGCGGCGTTTTGTCAGGCGCTGATGACGCTAAAATCATCGCTGTAACCAGGGCGTTGCCGGGCCCGGACCATTCTGCCAGATTAATGGTTTTCAGATGCCAGATCGGCAGGCGCCAGCCCGGTAACCCTAAGCACGGTATCGCGATCGAAACCATCGTTTAGCATGGAACGGGCAATGCGCAATGCGGCGAGCCGTTGGCCTTCCTGCTTGCCTTGCTGTAACCCGTTACGATGTCCTTCCTGACGTAATCTTTCTGCGATAGTCATGATCTTCTCCTTATGCTGTGGGATACGCATAGCCACCTGGCGGATAAACGTATTGAAGCGCGCGGCGTCGCCAGTGTGCATCATGTAATTAAACAAACTTTGAAGCTGGGTGTCATTAGCGTATCCCTTAACCAGTAGGGCGACCAGCTGTTCGACAAGCCCCATTAGATCACGCTGGCGGATGTGTTTTTGTATGAGTTCCAGCAGCGCGACCCGTCGGTGCCGCATAATCTCGTCGTCCGGCACGACCGTAATATCGACCAGAGGAAAGGCGGTGGCGTATAGCTTACGCGCCATCACCGGGTCGGCAAATTCATCCAGCCAGCATAATGAGAACGGATACGGGCTGCGGTTTCCGTGATAAAACAGCATTGGCACCACTAACGGCAACGTCTTATGCCCGGCCTCCAGGTGCCGTTGCATTGCAGCCATTGCGTAACGCATCAGCCGAAATGCCATATGCGCGTCCGGCGTACTCTGATGTTCAATAACCACGTAAATGTAACCTTCACCTTCACTCGTTTCCAGCGACCACAGAATATCGGAATAATGGGGGCGTAAATCCTCTTCAATAAAGCTACCGGACTCCAGCCGTAACGTATTCAGATTACAGATTTGACGTAATGTCGTCGGGAGATGAATTTCCAAAAAATCCCGTGCAGTATCGGGGTGGCATAAAAACTGTTTGAATACCGCGTCATGCGGCGTGAATGTTGTTGAGGTCGCCATATCGATCCGTCATCGGTGAAGTTCAATGGCGTGACACTACGCGCAGACCGTGCTGATTGCAGTAGAGGATTAGTGCGCTTGCGAGGCGCATGGGGAGATAAATGCGCACGGCGGTAACGCTTTCATCTTTGTGGAAGGCATGACGCAAAATTGCCCGGCAGCGTGACGCGTACCGGGCAACATAACGCGGGATAAAGGCCGGATAGGACGCGTTACGTCGCTACCCGGCGAAGGTTAACGCAAGGCCCACCATTCGCGCAGGCAGGCTTTACCTTCCGGACAACTTTTACAGCTGCCTGAAAGGCAGCCGTCCGGTTCTTCCGGGATACGTACCGCTTTACCCATGATCTCCAGTTGATTCAGCATGGCGTCGATCATGGGCTGCGGAGCGTGCAGCGTATGGCTGATTTGCGTTGCCTCCATACGCCCCCGTAGCGCCAGTAGATCGCGAACCTGTATCAATGAAGCCATTTTTTACATCCCTTAGTGACAATTGCCCGCAGTGCCCGAACAACAGGAACTGACGTTTTTGCGGGTTGCCAGCAGTTCAATGTCTACACGGCTGCGGGCGCGGCGCAACAGGCTTAACACCACAACGTTAAAGACGATCACTGCCAGAATACAGATCAGGCTGTATGTCGGGTGTTGACTGAAGCTGGTAACCTGGTAGAACAGCGTGGCGAGCGAATAGGCGATATTCAGCCCCCACAGGATGGAGAAGCCCATCCAGCCGCGGCTGGACTCGCGGGCGATAGCGCCCATTACCGAGATACACGGTACGTAAAGCAGGACGAAAATCAGGTAACTGTACGCCGCCGCGGCGCTGCCGAATTTTTGATCCATCACGCCCATCGCGCCGGTCGCCATTTCGCCGTCGCCTTTACTCGCTTCGATCGGGTTAGCCAGTACGCTCAGGCTAAAGGTGTCTTTCAGGCTTTGCCAGGTATCGTCAACCGCGCCCAGCAGTTCATCGCCGAGGTGGAAGTCGGCAGGATTAAACGCTTCGTCCTGAATATTTTCGGCGGTGTAGAGCGTGTTCAGCGTACCGACGACAACTTCTTTCGCCATGGCGCCCGTAAACAGGCCCACGGTAGCTTGCCAGTTATCCTCATGGACGCCGATCGGTTTAAAGACTGGCGTGATGATGCGGCTTACGGAGGCGAGGGCGGAGTCATTAATGTTATCGACGATTTTGCCGCTCAGCGAGAAACTGTTAAACGCGCTCAGGAAAATACTCACGATGATAATGACTTTACCGGCGCGTAGTACAAAACCTTTCAGGCGTTGCCAGGTCTGGATGATCAGGCTCTTGATATGCGGGACGTGGTAAACCGGCAGCTCCATCACAAACGGAGAGGCTTCGCCGCGCATAATGGTATGCTTCAGCATCAGGCCGGTTAATACCGCCATGACAATACCCAGCACGTACAGCGAGAAGACCGCCAGCGCGCCGTTTTGCCCGAAGAAGGCGGCGGCAAAGACGGCGAAAATCGCCAGGCGCGCGCCACAGGACATAAACGGCGCCATCATGATGGTCATCAAACGTTCGCGCGGAGCGTCAAGCGTGCGGGCGCCCATCACGGAAGGTACGTTACAGCCGAAGCCGACAATCAGCGGCACGAAGGATTTACCCGGTAGTCCCAGCGCCTGCATCAGGCGATCCATGACGAAGGCCGCGCGCGCCATATAACCGGAGTCTTCAAGGAAGGAGAGGAACAGGTACATCATCCCGATTTGCGGCACCAGCGGCAGGACGGTATTGATCCCGCCGCCAAGACCTTGCGCCAGGAAGATGGTTAACCAATCCGGGAAGTGCAACGTGTAGCCAATCCATTGAATGCCATGAATAAAGATGGCGACGGAACCGGCATCAAACAGGGGTTGCAACGCGCCGCCGATGTTAATGGCGAGCAGGAACATCAGGTACATCACGAACAAAAAAATCGGTAAGCCGAGGAAGCGGTTCAGGATAATTTTATCGACCGCCCTGGTGAAGCGGCTGGGTTCGGCTGTCAGGGTATTGCTGACCACGTCGCAAATAGCGGCGATACACTGGTAACGGGCGTCGGCGATATGCAGCGCCGGGTCGTCCATTTCGTCCTTCAGACGGGCAAGGGAGGTGTCCAGGTTTTGCGCCGCCTCGCCTGCGTAAGCCCGGCTGTAGATATCGCCCTCCAGCATTTGCAGACCCAGCCAGCGGCGCTGTTGTAAAGGCATCTCCTGGGCCATCGCGTCGGCCAGGAAATCCGCTTCGCGCAGCAGCGGCTGGGCATAATGCACCAGTTCGACGTTGTCGTTAGCGTTGTGACGGTCAATGGCCAGTTTCAGCGCCTCGATACCGCGACCGCGAGTCGATACCAGCGGTACGACAGGACAACCCAGACGCGTGGACAGAGCGTCGACATCAATACGAACCTGCTGTTTTTCAGCGATATCCAGCATATTGAGCGCGACAATACAGGGGATACCCAGCTCCAGCAGCTGCAGCGTCAAATAGAGGTTGCGCTCCAGATTGGAGGCGTCTACAACGTTTATCAACAGGTCGGCGTCGCCGCTCAGGATGTAGTGGCAGGCGATCTGTTCGTCGAGAGAGGTTTGTGACGAGATGGTCGTCAGAGAATAGGTGCCGGGTAAATCTACCAGCGTGACCTGGTGGTCAGTTGTCGCGAACTGGCCCTCTTTACGCTCGACGGTGACGCCCGCCCAGTTCCCCACGCGCTGACGCGCGCCGGTGAGTTGGTTAAATAAGGTGGTCTTGCCGGAATTAGGATTACCAATTAAACCAATGGTTAATTTTTTCATTTTTATAGACTCACTGTATTAACAGGAAACCGCTTCCACTTCTATTAACGCCAAATCCTTTTTACGCAAAACCAGACTCACGCGTCGTGTTTCGATATGGATCGGATCGCCTAAGGGCGCGACGCGGACGACATTAAATGAAGAGCCGGGCAACATGCCGAGCGAAAGCAGTTTTTGACGATACGCCGGGCTGATTTCACGCGCAAAGCCGGTGATTTTCCACGCAGTGTCAGGAGTGAATTGCATACGACCTACTTGTTTCTTACTAACTGGATGTATACCTCATGCGGCGCTCAGGGGGGCGGCAGGAGACCCGATGTTTAGCCAACGAAGGAAAGAGTAAATAATCAACAACACAATGATAATGAGAATGGTTTCTATCTTCAACGATTAAAATGTGACGGAATGTACAAATAAGCGATAATTTGCGCCGATGTTGATATGGCTCAACATTTATTTGTCTTTTTGCAAATACCTCTAATGTGCAAATATTCACCGTTTTTAATGTTTAATTAAGGTTTCATCTGTTAATAAAGTGATAATTAATAGTGCGGATAGCAGAAGGAAATTAATTAACAGATTCTAATGGGTAAGATTTAATTGTTAATTAAAAAAGAAAGGGTTGGACGTATTGCAAAATCGCAGGCCGGATAAGAAGTAACCCGGCCTGCGTATTACCCGATTAGCGTTTTTTTCCCATTGCGGCTGCCAGCGCGTCCATCATGGCGCTGTTACCGGCTGGCTGGGCGTCACGACCGCGCGGTTTCGCCGCTTTTGATGCCGGGCGGTTGCCCTGAGCGCGATCGGTGCCGCCGCCGCGGCGAGCGGCGGTTTCGCCGGGCTGTTCGTCCAGACGCATCGTCAGCGCAATACGCTTACGTTGCAGATCCACTTCCAGCACTTTCACCTTCACGATGTCGCCCGCTTTCACCACGGTGTGCGGATCGTCGACGAACTTATTCGAGAGCGAGGAGATATGCACCAGGCCATCCTGATGAACGCCGATATCGACAAACGCGCCGAAGTTAGTGACGTTAGTGACCGCCCCTTCCAGAATCATCCCCGGCAGCAGGTCGTTCATGGTTTCAACGCCATCGGCGAATTGCGCGGTTTTAAATTCAGGACGCGGGTCGCGGCCCGGTTTTTCCAGCTCTTTGATGATATCGCTCACGGTCGGTACGCCGAATTTATCGTCGGTAAAATCAGCGGCCTTGAGGTGACGCAATTCGTTGCTGTTGCCCATCAGATCTTTTAGCGCTTGCTGCGTCGCCGCCAGAATGCGTTCGACAACCGGATAGGCTTCCGGGTGGACGGTGGAGGCATCCAGCGGGTTATCGCCGTGGTTAATACGCAGGAAGCCCGCGCACTGCTCAAACGCTTTCGGCCCCAGACGGCTCACCTTCAACAGTTGCTGGCGGTTCTGAAACTGACCGTTCTCATCGCGCCAGGCGACGATGTTTTGCGCCATCATGCGCGTTAGGCCCGCGACACGGGTCAGCAGCGGCACGGAGGCGGTATTCAAATCGACGCCGACGGCGTTTACGCAGTCTTCGACCACCGCATCCAGTTTACGGGCCAACTGGGTCTGGCTGACATCGTGTTGATATTGGCCGACGCCGATCGATTTCGGATCGATTTTCACCAGTTCCGCCAGCGGATCCTGTAGACGACGCGCGATAGAGACCGCGCCGCGCAGGGAGACGTCGAGATCCGGAAACTCCTGCGCCGCCAGCTCAGAAGCGGAATACACGGACGCCCCCGCTTCGCTGACGATCACTTTTTGCGCCGTCACGTTCGGGAACTGTTTTTGTACGTCGAGATAGAAGCGTTCGGTTTCACGCGAGGCCGTACCGTTGCCAATCGCGACCAGTTCGACGTGGTATTTTTCGCACAGCGCGGCGATCACGGTAGCCGCTTTGGCCGCCTGACCGGTATGCGGATAAATGGTATCCGTCGCCACCAGCTTGCCGGTGCCGTCAACGACAGCGACTTTTACGCCGGTACGCAGGCCAGGATCAAGGCCCATTGTAGCGCGCAGGCCTGCGGGGGCTGCCATCAGCAGGTCGTGCAGGTTACGGGCAAACACGTTAATCGCTTCATCTTCCGCACGTTCGCGCACGGTGCCCATCAGTTCGGTTTCGAGGTGCATTAAGACTTTGATACGCCACGTCCAGCTCACTACGCCTTTGCGCCAGCTATCCGCCGGGGCGTTATTCAGCCGCAGGCCGAGATGGTCCATGATGATCTGCTCGCAGTAGCTCTCTTTCGGCGGCTCATCAAACTGTGGGTCGGCATTGAGCGAAAGTTGCAGAATGCCTTCGTTACGACCACGGAACATGGCCAGCGCACGGTGAGACGGGACGTTAGCAATGGGCTCATGATGGTCGAAATAGTCGCGGAATTTTGCCCCTTCTTCCTCTTTGCCGCTCACGACTGTGGCGACCAGATGGGCGTTCTTCCACAGATAATCACGCACTTTCGCCAGCAATGCGGCGTCTTCGGCAAAGCGCTCCATCAGAATGTAGCGTGCGCCGTCGAGCGCGGCTTTCGTGTCCGCCACGCCTTTGTCGCCATCAATGTACTTTGCCGCTTCCACGTCAGGATCGTGGGACGGTTCGTTCCAGAGCAGATCGGCCAGCGGCTCAAGGCCGGCTTCAATGGCGATTTGTCCACGGGTGCGGCGTTTAGGTTTATAGGGCAGGTAGAGGTCTTCGAGCTCGGTCTTGCTTAACGTAGCGTTGATGGCGCCAGCCAGCTCATCGGTCAGTTTGCCTTGTTCGGAAATGGACTTGAGGATGGCCTGACGCCTGTCTTCCAGCTCACGCAGATAGCCCAGACGCGTTTCCAGGTTACGCAACTGCGTGTCATCCAGACCGCCGGTGATTTCTTTACGATAACGTGCGATAAACGGCACGGTGTTCCCTTCGTCAAGCAGGCGAACGGCAGCTTCAACCTGCCCGGCATTTGCCTGGATTTCACCCGCAATAATGCGGCAGAAAGAATCATTCATCATGGGTTAGCTTCGTCTTCAGGATAAAAATCAGGGGATAGTTATACGGATTGGCTGGCAAAAATGCCAGCCATCAGCGGGGGCTTAGGATTCTTCTTGTCTTATTTGACGTATTCGATCGCATTGACGTACCAGTTTGCTTCGCCGACAGGGGTGTTGACCACCGCCAGATCGCCCACTTCTTTTTTCAGTAGCGCCCGCGCCATCGGCGAGTCGATAGAGATGTAATCCTTACGTCCGAAAATTTCATCGTAGCCGACAATGCGGAACTTCAGCGTATCGCCGTCATCATTTTCAATTTCCACCCAGGCGCCGAAGAAGACTTTGCCCTCCTGCTGCGGGGAATAATCCACGATTTTGAGATTTTCCATGCATTTGGTCAGATATCTGACGCGTCTGTCGATCTCACGTAGGCGCTTTTTATTATACTGATAGTCGGCATTCTCGCTGCGGTCGCCCAGACTCGCAGCCCAGGTCACTTTTTTGGTGACCTCCGGGCGCTCTTCACGCCAGAGATAATTGAGCTCTTGTTTGAGTGTTTCGTACCCTTCGCGGGTGATCAGGGGCGTTTTCATCTCGTTGATTTACCTTTGCTGTCGATATTGCGCACACGGGGTATAACGTGATCGTCCCTACAGAATAAATAATGGGGTTGCCGATTAATTGTATATTTAAGCTGCTGTTAAATATGCTTTGTAACAATTTAGCCTGAAATTCATACCAGAATTTGCTGGTGACTCACGTGAGCTTTTTTAAGAATACACACTTACATTTGTTGCGAACCTTTGGGAGTACAGACAATGCAAGAGAATTATAAGATTCTGGTGGTTGATGACGATATGCGTCTGCGGGCGCTACTGGAACGTTATCTGACCGAGCAGGGCTTCCAGGTTCGAAGCGTCGCTAACGCCGAGCAGATGGATCGTCTGCTGACCCGTGAATCTTTCCATCTCATGGTACTGGATTTAATGCTGCCAGGTGAAGATGGTCTGTCGATTTGTCGTCGCCTGCGTAGTCAAAGTAATCCAATGCCGATCATTATGGTCACGGCGAAGGGTGAAGAGGTTGACCGTATCGTCGGGCTGGAAATCGGCGCCGATGACTACATTCCTAAACCGTTTAACCCGCGCGAGCTGTTGGCGCGTATCCGCGCCGTGCTACGTCGTCAGGCAAACGAACTGCCCGGCGCGCCGTCGCAGGAAGAGGCCGTTATCGCGTTCGGTAAGTTTAAACTGAACCTCGGTACGCGCGAGATGTTCCGTGAAGATGAACCGATGCCGCTGACCAGCGGGGAGTTTGCGGTACTGAAAGCGCTGGTAAGCCACCCGCGCGAGCCGCTCTCTCGCGATAAGCTGATGAATCTGGCCCGTGGCCGCGAGTATTCCGCGATGGAACGCTCCATCGACGTCCAGATCTCCCGCCTGCGCCGTATGGTGGAAGAAGATCCGGCGCATCCGCGTTATATTCAGACCGTCTGGGGCCTGGGCTACGTCTTCGTACCGGACGGTTCTAAAGCATGAGGCGAATGCGCTTCTCGCCGCGAAGTTCATTTGCCCGCACGCTGTTGCTCATCGTCACCTTGCTGTTCGTCAGCCTGGTGACGACCTACCTGGTGGTGTTGAACTTCGCGATTTTGCCGAGCCTCCAGCAGTTTAATAAGGTTCTGGCTTACGAAGTCCGTATGCTGATGACCGATAAGCTGCAACTGGAGGACGGCACGCAGTTAGTCGTGCCGCCTGCGTTTCGTCGGGAAATCTATCGCGAGCTGGGGATCTCTCTCTACACCAACGAAGCCGCCGAAGAGGCCGGGCTGCGTTGGGCGCAACACTACGAATTCTTAAGCCACCAGATGGCGCAGCAATTAGGCGGCCCGACGGAAGTGCGCGTTGAGGTCAACAAAAGCTCGCCTGTCGTGTGGCTCAAAACCTGGCTGTCGCCCAATATCTGGGTGCGCGTGCCGCTGACCGAGATTCATCAGGGCGATTTTTCTCCGCTTTTCCGTTACACGCTGGCGATCATGCTCCTGGCGATAGGCGGCGCGTGGCTATTTATTCGTATACAGAACCGACCGTTAGTGGATCTTGAACATGCCGCCCTGCAGGTAGGGAAGGGAATTATTCCGCCGCCGCTGCGTGAATATGGCGCCTCTGAGGTGCGCTCTGTGACCCGGGCGTTTAACCATATGGCCGCCGGCGTGAAACAATTGGCCGATGACCGTACGCTATTGATGGCGGGCGTCAGCCACGACTTGCGCACGCCGCTGACCCGTATTCGTCTGGCGACGGAGATGATGGGCGAGGAAGACGGTTATCTCGCGGAGTCGATCAATAAAGACATCGAAGAGTGTAACGCCATTATCGAACAGTTTATTGACTATCTGCGTACCGGTCAGGAAATGCCAATGGAGATGGCGGATCTCAATTCCGTGCTGGGCGAGGTGATTGCGGCTGAAAGCGGCTATGAGCGTGAGATTAACACTGCGCTTCAGGCAGGCAGTATCCAGGTGAAAATGCACCCGCTCTCGATTAAGCGCGCGGTGGCGAATATGGTGGTCAATGCTGCCCGTTATGGCAACGGTTGGATTAAGGTCAGCAGCGGCACTGAGTCGCATCGCGCCTGGTTCCAGGTAGAAGATGACGGGCCGGGCATTAAGCCGGAGCAGCGTAAACATCTGTTCCAGCCTTTTGTGCGTGGCGACAGCGCCCGTAGCACCAGCGGCACAGGGCTGGGGCTGGCGATTGTGCAGCGCATTATCGATAACCATAACGGGATGCTGGAGATTGGCACCAGCGAGCGTGGCGGATTGTCGATTCGCGCCTGGCTACCGGTTCCTGTGGCTCGCGTCCAGGGGACGACAAAAGAGGCATAAGAAAGGGAGGTATTACCCTCCCTTTCTTCTTAACGCTGGATGACGCAGTTCAAAGCCGCCATCCGGCCTGTTCCTTACAGCTTCGGTCCGGCGCTAACCAGCGCTTCGCCTGCCGGGGTATCCGTATACTTCTCGAAGTTCTCAATGAACAGTTTCGCCAGCGCGGTGGCTTTTTCCTGCCATTGTTCCGGCGACGCGTAGGTGTTACGCGGGTCAAGAATGTGGGTATCCACGCCTGGCAGTTCAGTCGGGATCGCCAGATCGAACAGCGGCAGACGGAAGGTTTCCGCGTTATCAAGAGAACCGTTCAGAATGGCGTCGATAATTGCGCGCGTATCTTTGATGGAGATACGTTTGCCGGTGCCATTCCAGCCGGTGTTAACCAGATAAGCCTGCGCGCCTGCTGCCTGCATACGTTTCACCAGCACCTCAGCATACTGCGTCGGGTGCAGCGTCAGGAACGCGGCGCCGAAGCAGGCGGAGAAGGTGGGGGTCGGTTCGGTGACGCCGCGTTCGGTGCCGGCCAGTTTAGCGGTGAAACCCGACAGGAAGTGGTACTGCGTCTGGTTAGCGGTTAAACGGGAAACCGGCGGCAACACGCCGAAGGCGTCCGCCGTCAGGAAGATAACCTTGGTGGCGTGACCTGCTTTGGACACGGGCTTAACGATGTTATCGATATGATAGATCGGGTAAGAGACGCGGGTGTTTTCGGTTTTGGAACCATCATCGAAATCAACGGTGCCGTCTTCGCGCACGGTGACGTTTTCCAGCAGCGCATCACGGCGAATCGCATGATAAATTTCTGGCTCCGCTTCTTTCGACAGTTTGATGGTTTTGGCGTAGCAGCCGCCTTCAAAGTTGAACACGCCGTCGTCATCCCAACCGTGCTCATCATCGCCAATCAGACGACGTTTCGGGTCGGTGGACAGAGTGGTTTTTCCGGTACCGGAAAGGCCGAAGAAGACCGCGACATCGCCTTTTTCACCCACGTTGGCGGAACAGTGCATTGAGGCGATACCTTTGAGCGGCAGCAGGTAGTTCATTACCGAGAACATCCCTTTTTTCATTTCGCCGCCGTACCAGGTGCCGCCAATAAGCTGAATACGTTCAGTCAGGTTGAACGCCACGAAGTTTTCCGAGTTCAGCCCTTGCTCTTTCCACTGCGGGTTGGTGCACTTCGCGCCGTTCATGACAATAAAGTCAGGTTTGAAGCCTACCAGCTCTTCGTCCGTTGGGCGAATGAACATATTTTTAACGAAGTGGGCCTGCCAGGCGACTTCCGTAATAAAGCGCACGGAAAGACGCGTATCGGCATTTGCGCCGCAGAACGCATCAACAATGAATAAGCGTTTACCGGAAAGCTGATGCGTCACCAGACCTTTCAGGTGTTGCCAGGTTTCCTGGGAAAGCGGCTTATTATCGTTTTTACCTTTACCCTTATCGGACCACCACAGCGTATCACGCGTGGTGTCGTCGCGAACAATATACTTATCCTTAGGCGAACGACCGGTAAAAATACCGGTATCAACGGTAACAGCGCCCAGGTTAGTTAACACGCCACGCTCATAGCCTTCCAGACCAGGATTAAGTTCTTCCTGATAAAGGGTGTCGTAGCTGGGATTGTAAACGATATCCTGGACGTCGTTGATACCATAAGCCTTGAGATCTTGCGGGGTTAAATTGTTAACGCGCATATCACTGCTCCTTAGCCAATATATATTACCGAAAATAGTAAGGTTTTTTGAGGTTGGTTAACCGCGACAAGGCTCATAGATTTACGTATCTGGACAAAATCACGATTGACGAAAAACACTGTGACTCCTGTCACGCAGCGGCGGTTATTATGGCAGGAAACCTACTTTTGTTGTGGAAAATGTTCTGAAAACGTTAAAAGGAAGTGTTTTTGACCGACATAATGTGACTGTAATCGCATTCATGTAAGAAAGTTACGTAACACCAACATTAACAATATCGATTCACCTCTCTGCGTTTTTTTCTGAATTATGCATGACGACGCCTGGCGGTGAACAGATGATGCAATAATGCGACTTTCTCATCATTCTGGATAACGACATGGAAAGTGTAGCGCTTTCACGTACTACTCGCTGGGGTATGTTGCTCACCGGTTTGCTGCAGGGCGTCTTGTGCTACCTGCTGATGGCCTGGCTGGTACCACAAAATAGCGACTGGCTGTTCTATGGTATGCCTGCGACGATAGCGTTGTCGTCAATGCTATTGCTTACCGTGGTCTCTTTTAAACAGCGCGCGCTGTGGGGCTGGCTGGGGCTGATCTTTGTGGTCGTGCTGGCAATGAGCGGCTGGCTGAAATGGCAGGTTGAGGCGGTGGAGAAATGGCGCCTGGCCGAGCTCCTCTGGCTGTATGGTCTCCGGCTTGTGTTGATGGCGATGCTGGTATTACCCTGGATGCAATATCAGCTACATTCGCAAACCGGTTCGGCGCGTTATCCCCAGTTTTATCTGCGGTTATGGCATAACGTACTGACATTGTTTATCGTCCTGGTCGCTAACGGACTGTTCTGGCTGGTGCTTCTGCTCTGGAGCGCGCTATTCAGGCTGGTGGGCATCCGCTTTTTCAGCACCCTTTTCTTTGAAACTGAAGCCTTTATTTATGTGACCATCGGCTTAATTACGGCGCTGGCGGTCATTCTCGCCCGCACGCAGTCGCGCCTTGTGGCGGCGGTGCAAAAGCTGCTGACGCTGATCGCGACGGGTTTACTGCCAGTGGTGTCGCTGCTGGCATTGCTGTTTATTGTGACGTTACCCTTTACCGGACTGGAGGCGATTTCTGCGCGTGTTTCCGCTGCGGGGCTGCTATCCACGCTGACGCTGATGCTGCTGCTCCTCGTGGCGATTGTCAACGAACCGCAAAAGCGCGTATTACCCTATCCGCGCGTACTACGCGGCATGATTAGCGCCTCGCTGTGCGTTGCCCCGATATATATGCTGCTGGCGGGCTGGGCGTTATGGGTACGCATTCAGCAATACGGCTGGACGCCGGATCGTCTGTATGGCGCGCTGACGGTGTCTGTCTTGCTGGTATGGTCCTTCGGTTATCTGATCGGTCTGTTACGCCGCGGACGCGACCCTGGTGAGTGGCAAGGCAAGGTGATACTGAGCGTCTCTTTGTTAACGCTGGTGATATTGCTGTTGCTGGCCTCGCCTGTACTTGATGTCTGGCGTATTAGCGTCAACAGCCATATGGCGCGTTACCATAGCGGTAAAATTACTGCGGATCAGATCAGCCTGTATATGCTGGATCACAGCGGCAAACCTGGCCAGGAAGCGCTGAAATCGTTGCGGGATGACGATGCGTTTACGCAGAACAGAAAGCGCAATCGTGAACTGATGACGTTTTTGCAGAGAAATAAGGTCTCTCCGACGGCGGACGATTTAGCGCGGGTGGTGATGATTGCGCCCGGTAGCCAGAAGCCGGACGCCGCATTTTGGGCGTTTGTCAAAGAGCAGAGTTATTCGGGCGCTTCCTGCCTTGAACCGGATGCCTGCGTGCTGGTGAGTCAGGATCTTAACGGTGACGGTCAGCCTGAGCAGGTGCTGTATAACTTTATTGTTGCCGAGAGCCAGGTCTACGGCTTAAAAGAGGGGAAATGGACGCAGAAAGCGTTAGCCCGACTGCCGGACGGGTTTTCTAAGACGCAACTGTTGCACGCGATTGCCGGGCATCAGTTAGACTCAGCTCCCAAAGCCTGGCGCGATATCATTGTTGATGGTAAGCGGTTGGATGTGGATTACTACAACGAGTAAGCTTTTTGCCGGATGGCGGCATAAATGCCTTATCCGGCCTACGGAGCGGGATGCTGTAGGCCAGATAAGCGCAGTGCCATCAGGCAATGACGTTGCTGACTACGAGGCGATTAGTGAACCTGTGGATCGGCAGGAGAGGCGTTGTTACGGATCTCCGCGATATCCATCGCATTGAACAGATAATGATTGCCGCAGTAATCGCAGTGCATATCGATTTCGCCTTCTTCCGCCAGAATGCTGTCCACTTCTTCATCCGGCAATGTTTTCAGCGCGCCCGCGCAACGTTCGCGTGAACAGGTGCATTTGAATTCAACATCTTGCGGATCGTAGAGCGTGACTTCTTCTTCGTGATACAAACGCCACAGCACGTCATTTGCCGGTAACGTCAGCAGCTCTTCGCTTTTAATGGTTTCCGTCAACATGGCCAGATGGTCGAAATCCTCCGCCTGCGCGTTCTGTGCCGGCATCACCTGGAGCAACATTCCACCTGCCGCCGGTTTACCGTCGACATCGCCGGTACGAATAAACAGGCGCGTCGGCAACTGCTCGGAGCGCAGGAAGTAATCTTCCAGGCACGCCGCCAGAGTATCGCCTTCCAGACCCACCACGCCCTGATAGCGTTCACCCTCTTCCGGCGTAATGGTGATCACCAGATAGCCGTTGCCAACCAGCGTTTTGAGATCCGCATTGTCAGGGATGTCGCCCTGAACGCGAGCCACGCCGCGCATCTGCTGCTGATTATTGCCATTGATCACCGCCAGGCTTAACGGCCCGTCGCCCTGGAGCTGTACCGTAATGTCACCGGCAAACTTCAGCGTCGCGGTCAGCAGGCTAGTGGCGACCAGCAGTTCGGCCAGTACGGTTTTCACCGGCTGCGGGTAGGTATGATTGTCGAGGATCTGTTGCAAGGTTTCCGAAACGGTCACCAGCTCGCCGCGAACGGCAAAGTTTTCAAACAGATAACGATGTAATTGGTCATGTTGCGGCATAATCATCTCTCTTGCGGGTGACAGTTATTCGCTGTCGCCGTGTTTAAATCGTAACAGGTCGCGGCGCTCTTTCTTGTCCGGTCGCCTGTCCGGATGCGGCATGGTCAGGGCGTTAAGCTTGCGCGCCTGCGCCATTTTTTCGCGTTTTTCCACGCTTTCCGCCGTCTCTTCATACAGCGCGGCGGCTTCGCTGGCCGGACGGCGCTGTTCGGTGATGGCTTTAACGATCACCGTCCGTTCGTCATTTCCCTGACGCAGGGTAAGGGTTGCGTTCAGCTCGACGATTTTGCTCGGCTTACTGCGCTGGCCGTTGTAATGCACCTTACCGCCTTCAATCATCTCGCGGGCCAGCGCGCGGGTTTTATAAAAACGCGCGGCCCACAGCCATTTATCCAGTCTGACCTCAACGGAGGACTTTTCTTTCATGGCGTCTCCTTCACATCAGCGAGGGGATCAGACGGCGGTAGTCGTTCAGGGACGGATGGCGCGTATAGTGCTTTTCCGCCAGGCCGGAATCGGGATTCGTCACGCCAAGACAGTAGCGAATACCAAACCGGGCGGCGGCGTCGAGAATCGGTTCGCTGTCATCGATAAACAGCGTTTTCTCTGCGCTTATTCCCGTTTCCTCAGTGACAGCGCGCCATAACCGCTGATCCTCTTTGGGATAACCAAATGTGTGGGTGGAAAGTAATAAATCAAGGTGTGAGGCCAGACCGGTATGCTCCAGCTTCACCGCCAGGTTATGTGGATGCGCATTGGTGAGCAGAATCCGACGTTTCCCGCTGGCTTTTAACGCATTCAGAAACGGTACGGTATCGTCGCGCAAAACGGCGCGCGGCCCTTGCGCCGTCGTCATGGCGCAAATATCCAGACCCAGACGCTCGCTCCAGTAATCCAGACAGTACCAGTTTAGCGTATGCTGTACGGCATGATACTGCTGGCGAATATATTCCTGCGCGTCCTGCGGCGAAATACCCTGCTGCGCGCCGTAGGTTTCCGGTACCAGCTTTTGCCAGAAATAGTTATCGAACGCGAGATCGAGCAGCGTGCCGTCCATATCCAGCAAAACGGTATCCACGTTTTGCCAGTCAATATCAATATGCATGGGGAACTCCAGGGTAACGCAATTTGCGCGACAGGGTAGCATACCCTGTCGCACGGCGGCGCTATCAGATGAGATTTTCCGGAGAGACAGTTAACCTGGGATTGAGGCAGCTTTCATAGTATTCCTGGATGTCCGCCATACGGGTACGGTGGCGTTGGTAACGTCTGAACGCCTGAATGCCGTTGTAGACCGCGCTCACTATCATTGCCAGCATCAGCAGCGTGGTGCCGAGGTAACGCCACCAGCCGGATTTATCGGGGATACGATGCAGGCTGATATGCTGCGTGCCGTTGGCATCGGTATACACGCTGGTGACAATGCCCTCGGCGCTAAATGGCGTCTGCATGAGCGTTTGCGCCAGACGCTGGAAGGCGCTCCACTGTTCCTGCGCGGGATAGTCATACAGCGGCGTTGACGGCCAGGCCTGATCAACCAGTTCGCTGCCTTCATCGCTGGCGATCAGGAATCCGCCGGGAGCGGGGCTATTCAGCGACTGGGCGGCACGCGCGGTCTCGCGAGAAATAAACGGCGCCGTTGAGGTCGTGACCAGATTTTCCAGCGACTCTGCGCTTACGGGGCGTAGCAGCACGTTGACGCCGTCCAGTTTGCCGGCGTTCGCGCGTTTCACCAGCGCGTTCCAGTCCTTACTGTTACCGAGATTAACCAGCGCATTTTTCAGGCGCACGCACTCGTCTTCCGCCGCGCACAAATCAGCGGTTTTCAGAACAATATCGCCAAAGTCATCTAATAATACCATGCCCGATTTTTGGATCGCGGAGCGTAAAGATGCGCTGACGCGCGAGTCGTCTTCGGGTTTGGGATGGAGCTGACGATTTACCGCCTGGCTTAGCGCCATCGCTTTATTCACCAGGTCTGATTCCGGCAGCGGTAGCGCAGGCGCGTCATTCCAGATGATTTGCGAGCAATCGAACGGCATAAACGGTGAGTTAGACTGGCCGCTCCAGGTCGCGCCGGAATGAATATTACACATTCCTTTACCGCTCAGATGCAGCGTATCGCCCACCCGCACGCCAGCTTTTTCAAGCTGTTTTACCGTTGTCGCTTCAATGGTTTGCGCGCCTTTCATCCACGAGAGCGTGAACTTGATTGGCATATCCAGCGGGATCCAGAACAGCAGCATAAACAACACCAGCAGCGAACCGATAGCAATAACAGTGCTGCGTAACCAGTGCTGCAACGGAAAGTTTTTCACTTCATCATGCAGGGATAAAAAACGGCCCTGGCGGGCGACATGGCGATCAAGGTAAATATCAATATCCGTTTGTTGCCCAAGATCCTGCGTAATGTAGGGTTGCCAGTGGGCAGGGTAAATAAGGTCGATGATGCCCAGCGAAATATTGTTAATCTGCTCCTGATTATTCTCCCCAAACAGTCCCCAGCGGCGGGGCGTTCCCCGCAGACAGTGAATTTCCCGCAGCGCGCTTTTCGACGGCGGCGCAAAAAGTCCCCAAAGTCCGGCTGCCAGCAGCAGGATAGCGCCGCCTATCATCCACGGTACAAAAACGTCTGGCGTTATCAGACAGAAAAAGAATAACAAAAAGGAGGCGACGATTAACAACGCTTCGCGCAAGCCAGCCGGGCGGCTGAGCGCATATTCTTCGTGGGTCTCCTGACGGATATTCAACAGCTCAATCTGCTCGCTCTCTTCGCCGCGAATCGACGCCTGCGTAGAGGCCGTATTCTGTAGCGCGTAGCCGCGCGACTCCTGCATATACTCTTGCAGCGTATGGCCGTTTAAAGAGATCACCAGCGGCAGCGTATCCGTGAGGATCAGCTCAACGTTGTTTTCATCATTGATGTACTGTTCCCAGAAAGGCGGCAGATGGACTTCGACGGAGTCGAGGTAGTAGCGCCATTTATTAGGATCGTCAGTGGTAATGCCGTAGCGGGTGATGGAGTGGGTCAGTATCACGACACTGTTGCTTTCCGCGTTCAGCGTCAGCGAGATGGGCGCAGCACTGGCGCCTGTCGGCCCCGGAACTTGCTGGATCTGGCTAAGGTTATCGAGATAGTTTTCTACCGCGCTGCGCTCTTCGGGCAACAGTTTACGCGTTTGCGCGTCCTGAAAGGCGCTGATCCACGGTAAGCTCCCTCGTCTGGACTTTACCCGGAACCGCCATATTGCCAGTAGAGAGCAGGCCAGCAAAGCAGCTATAAAAATCAGAATGGTGCTCATGCTTTCCCCATCTTACTAAGTCTGTCAGGCGTGGTCAGTCGCACCCTGTCCAATAAACATTTTTCTGTGGTTGGCTATCGGCAAGCGTGGAGTTGAACTTGAGCATTGTAAAGCGCATCCCAGTGAAGGCAAATCATAGCAATACCACCAAAAACGGAATATCAGCAAATTCCTGGAGTTATTTCAACCTATTGACTTTTAATTTGAAATAAGAATTAATTTTTATTACGTTACATAAATGTAAATAAACGGCAATTCGCATTGCCGAAACCGTGCGGTATGTCGCACAATGACCACAGATTACACTGCAAAGATTCTCACAATGAGCAAATCATTACAAAAACCCACCATTCTGAAAGTGGAAACCGTCGCACAATCCCGACTGTTTAACGTAGAAAGCGTGGATCTGGAGTTCAGCAACGGCGTGCGTCGCGTGTATGAACGTATGCGACCATCAACCCGTGAGGCGGTAATGATTGTGCCGATCGTTGATGAGCATCTGATTCTTATTCGTGAGTATGCGGTGGGAACCGAATCCTATGAGCTGGGCTTCTCGAAAGGATTGATCGACCCGGGCGAGACCGTTTTTGAAGCGGCGAACCGGGAGCTCAAAGAAGAGGTCGGGTTTGGCGCGCATAACCTGACCTTCTTAAAAAAACTCAGCATGGCGCCCTCTTATTTTTCCAGCAAAATGAATATCGTGGTGGCGGAAGATCTCTATCCGGAGTCGCTGGAAGGCGACGAGCCTGAGCCATTGCCGCAGGTACGCTGGCCGCTGGCGCATTTAATGGATCTGCTGGAAGACCCCGATTTTAACGAGGCCCGCAACGTCAGCGCGCTGTTTCTGGTACGCGAGTGGTTGAAAGCGCAGGGCCGAATTGCCTGATGGCGCGGCGTTGATCAAGCCAACGGAAAGTTTGTCTCCCCGTTCGCCGTCATCCGCTAAACACAATAAAAAAGGCGCCGGAGCGCCTTTTTTGATCAGAACAGTTCGTGTGTTTCACCATTATCAATAATGGTAGTTCCCACCTCGTGTACCGCCTGTTGTGTCGGCTGCGTGCCTTCGATGAAATACTCTTCACGGCTGTTACCGCCGCTCGCCAGTTGTCCGGTACTGCGGTCGATATTCACCGTGACGATGCCCGGCGGCGGCGTTAGCGGCTGTTCCGGCACGCCTTCCAGCACGGCTTTCATATAGGCGTCCCATGCAGGTTGCGCGCTCTTCGCGCCGCCCTCATAGCCGGAGATTTGATCTTTGATCGCGCCGGAAGCGGTGGTGCGGCCTAAATCACGGCGGTGATCGTCAAAGCCGATCCATACGGAAGTGACGACGCCAGGACCATAGCCGGAGAACCATGCGTCTTTCGAGCTGTTGGTCGTACCGGTTTTGCCGCCGATATCGCGACGTTTAAGGTCGCGCGCCGCACGCCAACCGGTACCCATCCAGCCGGGTTCGCCGAAGATATTGGTGTTCAGCGCGCTTTTGATCAGAAACGCCAGCGGCGTATTGATCACATGCGGCGCGTATTCCTGCGTGCCGTTTTGCGCGACCAGCGCCTGGTTTGCCTGTTCCAGCTCAGGCATCGGTACGGCGCTGTTTTGCTGCTCTTGCGAAACCGCGACCTCTTCCACATTGGTGTTTTCCAGCACGTCGGATTTCTGCGTATTGCCGTAAATGACCGGGATATCGCACTCCGGGCAGGCGATTTTCGGTTTCGCTTCGAAGAGCACGCCGCCCTGATCGTTCTCAATCTTGCTGATGAAATACGGGTCGATCAGGAAACCGCCGTTCGCCATCACCGCATAACCGCGCGCAACCTGCATCGGCGTGAAGGAGGCGGAGCCCAGCGCCAGCGATTCGGTATGCACGATATTTTGCGCCGGGAAGCCGAAGCGTTGCAGATATTCCGCCGCATAGTCGACGCCCATGGCGCGCATGGCGCGTACCATCACCACGTTTTTCGACTGCCCCAGCCCCTGGCGTAAACGAATCGGTCCGGCGTACTGCGGCGGGGAGTTTTTCGGACGCCAGTCTGAACCTGCCCCGGCGTCCCAGCGGGAAATCGGCACATCGTTGAGCATACTGGCGAGTGTCAGCCCTTTATCCATTGCGGCGGTGTAGAGGAACGGTTTGATGTTCGACCCCACCTGACGCAAAGCTTGCGTCGCGCGGTTAAATTTACTCTGATTAAAATCGAAACCGCCGACCAGCGCCAGTACCGCGCCTGTTTGCGGGTTAAGCGAAACCAGCGCGGAGTTCACTTCCGGTACCTGCGCCAGCCACCAGTCGTTATCCACCTGACGAACCCAGATTTGCTGACCTGTCTGGACGACATCGGTAACTTTACGCGGCGTCGGCCCCTGCTGTGTATCCGAGCGGTAAGGCCGCGCCCAACGCATTCCTTCCATATGTAGCGAAACGAACGTACCGTCGGCAAGCGCAGCGGTCGCCTCTTGCGGATTAGCGCTGGTGACCACGGCGGGAAGCAGCGGTCCGTAGGTTGGCAACGCTTTCAACGTATCGGTAATTTTTTTACTGTCCCACGCCGTTTCGCCCACTTTCCATAGCACATTCGCCGGGCCGCGATAACCGTGGCGCATGTCATAGTCCAGCACGTTATTACGCACCGCCTGTTGCGCGGCCTGCTGCACTTTGCGGGTGATGGTCGTGTAAATACGATAACCATCTTCGTAAGCGCTTTCGCCATAACGGTTATACATTTCCTGGCGCACCATTTCCGACAGATAAGGCGCGGAGAAGGCGATTTCCGGCGCGTGATAATTTGCGTCGATAGGTTCGCTACGTGCCTGATCGTACTGCGCCTGAGTGATATATCCCTCGCTTAACATTCGCGAAAGCACTACGTTACGGCGCGCTATCGCCCGATCCATCGAGTAGAGCGGGTTAAAGGTAGAAGGCGCTTTAGGTAGTCCGGCGATAACCGCCATTTCGCTTAGACTAAGCTGGTCGACCGTCTTACCAAAGTAGACCTGTGCCGCCGCGCCAACGCCATAGGCGCGGTAGCCGAGATAGATCTTGTTCAGATAGAGTTCGAGGATCTCATTTTTATTCAGCAACTGCTCAATACGAATCGCCAGAAACGCTTCCTTGATCTTGCGCATCAGCGTGCGTTCGGGGCTAAGGAAGAAGTTTCGCGCCAGTTGCTGGGTAATGGTACTTGCTCCCTGCGATGCGTGACCGGAGAAGAGCGCGACGCTGGCCGCACGGAAAATACCTACCGGGTCAATGCCGTGATGCTCATAAAAGCGGCTATCTTCGGTGGCGATAAAGGCGTTGATCATTTCCGGCGGAATTTGATCGAGCGTAACGGGAATACGACGTTTTTCGCCATATTGCGCGATAAGTTCGCCATCCGCGCTGTAAACCTGCATCGGAATTTGCAAACGCACATCTTTCAATGTCGCGACGTCAGGTAGCTGCGGCTCAATATAGCGATAAAGGCCATAAATCGAGCCTGCTCCCAGCAGGATGCAACATACTGCAAGGATCAATAAATACTTTACGAACTTCACTGGAGATTTCCCATTTAGTGTCATTTGGGCAGTTTATAAACAAACGCGCGGTAGTATAAAGGCAAGCCAGACGCATTGATATACCCGTTAACGCGACGGGTGATAAGGAGATCGACCGTTATGGCTTTTAAAACCTGGCAAATAGGATTGCATATTCAGCAGCATGAAGCGCTGGCCATCGCCGTTATTCGCGGCGCATCGGGCTGGTCTCTGCAACGTTGGTGGCGACTGCCGCTGATGAACGCCTCGACGGCAGAGGGTACGATTCCTGACCCGCAATCGCTGGCTCACGTACTGCGACCCTGGAGTCGTGAGCTGCCGCTACGTCACCGTATTTATCTCTCTTTTCCCGCAAATCGGACATTGCAACGCGCTTTTCCACATCCGCCGATGCGGCTGCGGGAACGTGAGCAAATCGCATGGCTTTCACAAACGATGGCGCGTGAGCTGGATATGGATCCGGACTTATTGCGTTTCGACTTTCAGGACGATGCGTTAAGCCCCGCGTTCAACGTTACCGCCGTGCAAAGCAAAGAAATTTCAGAGCTGTTAACGCTGGCGCAAACGCTCAATGTGCGCATCGCTGCTGTAACGCCCGATGCCTGCGCGTTACAGCGCTTGCTGCCGTTTATACCTTCGGGGCGGCAATGTCTGGTCTGGCGCGATGAGAGCCAGTGGCTGTGGGCGACGCGCTATGCGTGGGGGCGTAAATCGGCGCGCGAGGCGACGACGCTGCATGACCTTGCCGCGACGTTATCCGTCGTGCCGGAACATATTTCATTATGCGCCGAAGGCGAATTCGACCCCTGGCGCGCCGTTACCGTCCGCCAACCGCCGGTTCCGCCGGATGGTTATCGCTTTGCGATTGCGCTGGGTTTAGCCATGGGGGAGATACGCTGATGGCGCATTCTGTCAATTTGCTCCCCTGGCGGCGCCAACATTATGTAGCGCGTCTGCGGCTGTGGTGCGTGGTATGGGGCGCGTCCCTGCTGCTGATAGCAAGCCTCGCGACGATCGCCCGGTTGGTTTTTTGGCAGGAGGGGAGGATTAACGAGCTGCTACTGACGGCGGAAAACGGACGCACGACGGCACTTGCGGCGAACATACCGCAGTTGCAGCAGCGTCAGCGACAGCAACAGGCGCGATTACAACGTCAGGCGCAGCGTGAACTGACGCAAGCCTGGCAATCTATGTTGATTGACCTTGCCAACCTGTTGCCAGAGCAGGCATGGCTGACAAGCCTCAATTATCAGCAAGAGACGCTAGAGCTGGAAGGGCTGGCGAGAACGTTTGACGCCCTGCTCACGCTTGAGACATCGCTTCGTCACTATGTCAGTTTTACGCTAAACCGCACGGGCGCCACGCGGCAGGATGCGCAAGGGCGCTGGCAGTTCCATTATCAGTTAACGAGGAGCGCCGCCCGTGAACGCGCTCTTTGATATCTGGTACGGGATGTCGCGCCGTGGTCGGGTTTTTTGTTGGTGTGCAGGCGTGCTGTGTCTGACGCTGACGGTCGCGTTATCTGTGGGCTATCCCGGCTGGAAGACGTTGGATACGCAACAAACGCGGTTAAGCCAGCAGCGCGAGGCCGCCCGGCAACAGTGGCGTCATCTGCGCCGTCTGAGCGTCGCGGCTGAACCGCTTTTCGGGGGCACCGTTGAAAATCCGCGTCCTTTTTCGCCGTTAGATTTCCAGGCGCCTCCCCTACGTTTGCTGCACTGGCAGCCATCGGCGCAGGGGGGAGAAATGGCGCTGAAAACGTCCTGGGATGCGGTGCCGTCGCTGTTTGTCCGGTTGGCCGAAAGCGAGATGATCGTAAGTCGGTTTTCATTGCGTAAAGAGGGGGCGGAATTATTGATGACTCTGCAACTGGAGCGCCTGGCGAATGAAGGCTAGCCGCAGTGTATTGCTCTGTTTTTGTTTGCTGACGTTGACGGGAATGCGCGATCCCTTCCGCCCGCCGGAAGATCGCTGCCGGATAGCGGAACTCTCGCAGTGGCGGTATCAGGGCGCGGTGCGTAAAGGCGAGCGATGGACAGGCATTCTTAAAGACAGTCAGCAAAAATGGCGACGAGTGGAAGAAGGGCAGACGCTGGAAAACGGTTGGACGATTGTCCGCCTGACGGCGGAAGCCTTAACGTTAACGACCGGTAAAAATTGTGCGCCGCCGCAGTGGCGGTGGCTACGTCAGGGAGCGGACAATGAAGCGATGGATAGCCATAATACTGATAGCCTTGATGCCCGCCGCGCAGGCGGGAAAAGCGGCGAAAGTGACGCTGGTGGTTGATGACGTCCCTGTGGTGCAGGTTTTGCAGGCTTTAGCCGAGCAGGAGCGGCAGAATCTGGTGGTGTCGCCGGACGTCAGCGGGACATTATCGCTACATCTGACGGATGTGCCATGGAAACAGGCGCTACAGACGGTGGTCAATAGCGCGGGGCTGGTGCTGCGTCAGGAGGGGAATATTCTCCATGTTCATTCACAGGCCTGGCAGAAAGAACACAGTGCGCGGCAGGATGCCGAGCGGTTAAGGCTTCAGGCTAATTTACCGCTGGAAAACCGCAGCATTAGCCTGCAATACGCCGATGCCGGCGAACTGGCGAAAGCGGGCGAGAAACTCCTGAGCGCGAAAGGAACCATCATGGTAGATAAGCGCACCAACCGCCTGCTGTTGCGCGATAACCGCGCGGCCCTGGCGGAGTTGGAAAAATGGGTATCGCAAATGGATCTGCCGGTGGCGCAGGTGGAGCTGGCGGCGCATATCGTCACCATTAACGAAAAGAGTCTACGGGAACTGGGCGTAAAGTGGACGCTGGCTGACGCGACGCAAGCGGGCGCGGTGGGTGACGTGACGACGCTTTCCAGTGATTTATCCGTCGCCGCCGCCACCTCACGCGTCGGGTTTAATATCGGGCGCATTAACGGACGCTTGCTGGATTTAGAGCTGTCAGCGCTGGAGCAAAAGCAGC
The DNA here is from genome assembly GCF_046569105.1 of Salmonella sp. 741265073_HBA. Classification (NCBI taxonomy): domain Bacteria; kingdom Pseudomonadati; phylum Pseudomonadota; class Gammaproteobacteria; order Enterobacterales; family Enterobacteriaceae; genus Salmonella; species Salmonella sp. 741265073_HBA. The sequence goes on from NZ_JBKFRY010000008.1 coordinate 160,400, forward strand.
AGTTGGATATTATCGCCAGCCCCCGGCTGCTGGCTTCCCATCTGCAGCCAGCCAGTATCAAGCAAGGCAGCGAAATTCCTTATCAGGTTTCCAGCGGCGAAAGCGGCGCGACCTCCGTTGAATTTAAAGAAGCGGTGCTGGGAATGGAGGTGACGCCCACCGTTTTGCAAAAAGGGCGCATCCGCCTGAAGTTACATATCAGCCAGAATGTTCCCGGTCAGGTACTACAACAGGCTGACGGCGAAGTGCTGGCGATAGATAAACAGGAAATTGAAACGCAGGTAGAGGTAAAAAGCGGCGAGACGCTGGCGCTGGGCGGCATTTTTTCGCGAAAAAATAAATCGGGTAGCGATAGCGTGCCGCTGTTGGGGGATATTCCCTGGCTTGGTCAGCTCTTCCGCCATGACGGCAAAGAGGACGAGCGACGCGAATTAGTGGTGTTTATCACCCCCAGACTGGTGGCGACAGAATAATTTATGCATAAAAAAGCGCTGTTTTTGCACTGAACGCATCTGCGGGATTTGACGTGCGGATGTATTTAGCATACAAGGAGTACCGATTTGAGAGTCGTGCTTTTCGTTGCTGACGCATTGATTAATGCGCTTTGCCTTGCCGAAGGTGTGCATAAGACCGATGATAAACGGCTGAATGTCCGCTGATGCAGACGTATTGGTTCTGCGGATTGCGCACAATTGTTTGAAAGTAGAGCAATTTGTAGGCCGGATATGTTGTTCTGGTCGCCATCCGGCAACGCTAACTCGGGTTTTGCAACAATCAGGCTTGGTGATTTATTCAGTTGCCAAACCCGCTTGAGTATTGAGATAATTTTCAGTCTGACTCTCGCAATATCTTATGAGGTTTCAGTTCATGTCCTGCTGCGCTGGGTGTCTGTGAAGCGGGTTTACCATTAACGAATAGTCTTAGTAGTACCGAAAAAATGGCAGAGAAACGCAATATCTTTCTGGTTGGGCCTATGGGTGCCGGAAAAAGCACTATTGGGCGCCAGTTAGCTCAACAACTCAATATGGAATTTTACGATTCTGATCAAGAGATTGAGAAACGAACCGGAGCTGATGTGGGCTGGGTCTTCGATGTTGAAGGTGAAGACGGCTTCCGTAATCGTGAAGAAAAAGTTATCAACGAATTGACGGAAAAACAGGGTATTGTGCTGGCAACCGGCGGTGGCTCTGTAAAATCGCGTGAAACGCGTAACCGTCTCTCCGCGCGTGGCGTCGTGGTCTACCTTGAAACGACCATCGAAAAACAACTGGCGCGCACGCAGCGTGATAAAAAACGCCCGCTGTTGCAGGTTGAAGCGCCGCCTCGCGAAGTTCTGGAAGCGCTGGCTAACGAACGCAATCCGCTGTACGAAGAGATTGCCGACGTCACCATTCGCACCGACGATCAAAGCGCTAAGGTTGTGGCAAACCAGATTATTCATATGCTGGAAAGCAACTAATTCAAGCAGAATACGCTGGGTAAGCGGGCACAAGTAACTAAGGTGGATGTCGCGTCATGGAGAGGATTACAGTCACTCTCGGGGAACGTAGTTACCCGATCACCATCGCGGCTGGTTTGTTTAACGAACCAGCTTCATTCTTGCCGCTGAAATCAGGCGATCAGGTCATGTTAGTGACCAACGAAACCCTGGCGCCGCTTTATCTGGACAAGGTTCGCGGCGTACTCGAACGGGCGGGCGTTAACGTAGACAGCGTGATTCTTCCTGACGGCGAGCAGTATAAGAGCCTGACGGTGCTGGATACGGTGTTTACGGCGTTACTGAAAAAACCGCATGGTCGTGATACCACGCTGGTCGCGCTTGGCGGCGGCGTGATTGGCGATCTCACCGGTTTTGCGGCGGCCAGCTACCAGCGAGGCGTACGTTTCATCCAGGTGCCAACTACCTTACTGTCGCAGGTTGATTCTTCCGTGGGCGGGAAAACCGCCGTCAACCATCCCCTTGGCAAAAACATGATTGGCGCGTTTTACCAACCCGCTTCTGTGGTTGTCGATCTTGATTGCCTGAAAACGCTTCCCGCACGTGAACTGGCATCGGGACTGGCAGAGGTGATCAAATACGGCATTATACTCGACGCAGACTTCTTCACCTGGCTTGAGGATAATCTGGATGCGCTATTGCGTCTGGACGGCCCGGCGATGGCGTACTGTATTCGTCGTTGTTGCGAGCTGAAAGCCGAAGTTGTTGCCGCCGACGAGCGTGAAGCGGGCTTACGTGCTTTACTGAATCTTGGACATACCTTTGGCCACGCCATTGAAGCGGAAATGGGATATGGCAATTGGTTACATGGTGAAGCCGTTGCCGCAGGTATAGTGATGGCTGCGCGCGCATCCGAGCGTTTGGGGCAGTTCAGTTCTGCTGATACGCAGCGCATCATCGCTCTACTCGAACGGGCCGGGTTGCCAGTCAATGGCCCTTGCGAGATGTCCGCGCAGGACTATTTGCCGCACATGCTGCGAGATAAAAAAGTGTTAGCGGGGGAGCTGCGTTTAGTGCTTCCGCTGGCCATAGGGAAAAGTGAAGTGCGCGGCGGAGTGTCGCACGAAGTCGTTCTTAGCGCGATTGCTGACTGTCAGCAGGCGTAACAACAAGAAAGGTCAGACTGATATTGCGTAGATGTCAGTCTTTTAGCTTCAGGTTATGTGCAATGTCGTAAGCATTAACCTTTGAGTGGGGTGTTAAATGGATGAATTCAAACCAGAAGACGAGCTGAAACCCGATCCCAGCGATCGTCGTACTGGTCGTTCTCGTCAATCTTCAGAACGCGATAATGAGCCGCAGATCAACTTTGATGACGTTGATCTGGATGCCGACGATCGCCGTCCGACGCGTACGCGTAAAGCGCGTAGTGAAGAACCTGAAGTTGAAGAAGAGTACGAATCCGATGAAGACGATATGGTGGACGAAGAGCGTGTTGAACGCCGTCCACGTAAGCGTAAAAAAGCGGCCCATAAGCCAGCCTCTCGTCAGTACATGATGATGGGCGTTGGTGTACTGGTGCTGCTGCTATTGATTATCGGTATCGGCTCCGCGCTGAAAGCCCCCTCAACGTCTTCCAGCGAGCCGTCGGCCTCTGGCGAAAAGAGTATCGATCTTTCCGGTAACGCCGCCGATCAGGCGAATGCGACCCAGCCTGCGCCGGGCGCCACCTCCGCAGAACAAACCGCGGGCAATACGTCGCAGAATATTTCGTTGCCGCCGATTTCTTCAACGCCGACGCAGGGACAGTCGCCTGTGGTCGCTGACGGTCAGCAGCGCGTGGAAGTGCAGGGCGATCTGAATAATGCGCTGACGCAGAATCCAGAGCAGATGAACAATGTTGCGGTGAACTCTACGTTGCCGACAGAGCCTGCAACCGTCGCGCCAGTTCGCAATGGCAGCACGACGCGTCAGGCGGCGGTTAGCGAACCTGGTGAGCGTCATACCACGCGTCCGGAACGTAAACAGGCCGTCATTGAACCTAAGAAACCGCAGACCACGGCGAAAACCACCACTGCGGAACCGAAGAAACCGGTCGCGCCAGTGAAACGCACGGAACCGGCAGCGCCAGCCGCGACGCCGAAAGCGACCACCACGACGGCTGCGCCGACAGCGACGGCAAGCGCTGCGCCGGTACAAACCGCGAAGCCAGCGCAAGCCTCGACGACGCCTGTCGCAGGCGGCGGGAAAAGCGCCGGCAACGTTGGCGCATTAAAGAGCGCGCCATCCAGCCACTACACATTGCAGCTCAGTAGTTCTTCAAATTACGACAACCTGAACGGTTGGGCGAAGAAAGAGAACCTGAAAAATTATGTGGTATACGAGACGACGCGTAATGGACAACCGTGGTATGTGCTGGTAACGGGGATGTATGCTTCGAAAGAAGATGCTAAACGTGCGGTGTCCACCTTACCTGCCGATGTGCAGGCGAAAAACCCGTGGGCAAAACCGTTGCATCAGGTTCAGGCCGATCTGAAATAATCCAGGCTGTGTCCTGCAATTGCCTGTGAGTGTCGCTGACAGCTATTTTTGTTCAGGACAGGCGCGAGGGGCGCATTTGCTACCGTCAAATGCGCCGTAAAGCAACGCGGCACAGCCTAAAGCGCAGGATGCTGTCGGAGCTTTCTCCACAGCCGGAGAAGGTGTAATTAGTTAGTCAGCATGAAAAAAAATCGCGCTTTTTTGAAGTGGGCAGGGGGAAAATACCCTCTGCTTGATGATATCAAACGACATTTGCCAAAAGGCGAGTGCCTTGTCGAACCTTTTGTGGGTGCCGGATCGGTGTTTCTTAACACCGACTTTTCTCGTTATATCCTCGCCGATATCAACAGCGACCTTATTAGCCTCTATAACATCGTGAAGTTACGTACTGACGAGTATGTACAGGCTTCGCGCGAGCTGTTTATGCCTGAAACTAACCAGGCTGAGGTCTATTACCAACTCCGCGAGGAGTTCAACACCTGCCAGGACCCCTTTCGTCGGGCGGTACTGTTTTTATATCTGAACCGCTACGGTTATAACGGACTCTGCCGCTATAACTTGCGCGGGGAATTTAATGTACCGTTTGGTCGTTATAAAAGACCTTACTTCCCGGAAGCGGAGTTGTACCACTTTGCAGAAAAAGCGCAGAATGCGTTCTTTTACTGTGAGTCATACGCAGACAGTATGGCGCGTGCGGACAAGTCGTCGGTGGTCTATTGCGATCCGCCTTATGCGCCGTTGTCCGCCACGGCTAACTTCACAGCGTATCACACCAATAGTTTTAGCCTGACGCAACAAGCGCATCTGGCGGAAATCGCTGAGAATCTGGTCAGTAACCGGATACCGGTGCTCATTTCCAACCATGATACGGCGCTCACACGCGAGTGGTATCAACTCGCAAAATTGCATGTCGTCAAAGTTAGACGCAGTATAAGCAGCAACGGCGGCACACGTAAAAAGGTGGACGAACTGCTGGCTCTGTACCAACCAGGAGTCGCAACGCCTGCAAGAAAATAATTCTCAAGGAGAAGCGGATGAAACAGTATTTGATTGCCCCCTCAATTCTGTCGGCTGATTTTGCTCGCCTGGGTGAAGACACCGCCAAAGCGCTGGCTGCCGGTGCTGATGTTGTACACTTTGACGTCATGGATAATCACTATGTGCCGAACCTGACTATCGGCCCGATGGTGCTGAAATCCCTGCGTCAATACGGTATTACCGCGCCTATTGATGTCCACCTGATGGTCAAGCCAGTCGACCGTATCGTGCCCGACTTTGCCGCCGCTGGCGCGAGCATCATTACTTTTCACCCGGAAGCCTCCGAACATGTTGACCGCACGCTACAGTTGATTAAAGAACACGGCTGTAAAGCGGGGCTGGTATTCAACCCGGCAACGTCGCTCAGTTATCTCGATTACGTCATGGACAAACTGGATGTGATTCTGCTGATGTCCGTGAACCCAGGCTTCGGCGGCCAGTCTTTTATTCCGCAGACGCTGGATAAACTGCGCGAAGTGCGTCGCCGCATTGATGCCTCCGGTTACGACATTCGCCTGGAAGTGGACGGCGGCGTGAAGGTGAACAATATCGGCGAGATCGCCGCAGCAGGTGCGGACATGTTTGTTGCGGGGTCGGCAATTTTCGATAAACCCGACTACAAAAAAGTGATTGATGAAATGCGCAGTGAGCTGGCAAAGGTAAGTCATGGATAAGTTACAGAATATTCGGGGCGTCGCCTTTGATCTTGACGGTACGCTGGTGGATAGCGCGCCGGGTCTTGCCGCGGCGGTGGATATGGCGCTGTATGCGCTGGAGCTGCCGGTCGCGGGCGAGGAGCGCGTGATTACCTGGATTGGTAACGGCGCAGACGTATTGATGGAACGCGCGCTGACCTGGGCTCGCGAGGAGCGCGCCACGCTGCGTAAGACGATGGGGAAACCGCCCGTTGATGAAGATATTCCTGCCGAGGAACAGGTACGCATTCTGCGTAAACTGTTCGACAGGTATTATGGCGAAGTGGCGGAAGAAGGCACCTTTTTATTTCCGCATGTCGCCGACACGCTGGGCGCGCTGCACGCCAGCGGATTGTCATTAGGCCTGGTGACGAATAAGCCGACGCCGTTCGTCGCGCCGTTGCTGGAATCGCTTGATATCGCCAAATACTTTAGTGTGGTTATCGGCGGCGATGATGTGCAAAATAAGAAGCCGCATCCGGAGCCGCTGTTGCTGGTGGCAAGCCGGCTGGGCATGATGCCGGAGCAGATGCTTTTTGTCGGCGATTCGCGTAATGATATTCAGGCTGCAAAAGCGGCGGGCTGCCCTTCGGTTGGCCTGACATACGGCTACAATTATGGCGAAGCGATCGCCCTTAGCGAGCCGGACGTCATTTATTACAGTTTTAACGATCTTTTGCCCGCACTTGGGCTTCCGCATAGCGATAACCAGGAAATAAAAAATGACTAAGCCCATCGTTTTTAGTGGCGCACAGCCCTCAGGTGAATTGACCATTGGCAACTATATGGGGGCATTGCGTCAGTGGGTAAACATGCAGGATGACTATCATTGCATCTACTGCATCGTAGACCAACATGCTATTACCGTGCGTCAGGACGCGCAGCAGCTACGTAAAGCGACGCTGGATACGCTGGCGCTGTACCTGGCATGTGGTATTGATCCTGAAAAGAGCACTATTTTCGTTCAGTCCCATGTGCCGGAACATGCGCAGCTTGGCTGGGCGCTGAACTGCTATACCTATTTCGGCGAGCTGAGCCGTATGACGCAGTTTAAAGATAAATCTGCGCGCTATGCGGAAAACATTAACGCCGGCCTGTTTGATTACCCGGTGTTGATGGCGGCAGACATCCTGTTGTACCAAACCAATCTGGTGCCGGTAGGCGAAGATCAGAAGCAGCATCTGGAACTGAGCCGCGATATCGCCCAGCGTTTTAACGGGCTGTATGGCGATATTTTCAAAGTACCGGAACCGTTTATTCCAAAATCCGGCGCGCGTGTGATGTCGCTGCTGGAGCCGACAAAGAAAATGTCCAAATCGGACGATAACCGTAATAACGTGATCGGCCTGCTGGAAGATCCGAAATCGGTAGTGAAGAAAATCAAACGTGCGGTCACTGACTCCGACGAGCCGCCGGTAGTGCGTTATGATGTGAAAGAGAAAGCGGGTGTCTCTAACCTGCTGGATATTCTTTCCGCCGTGACCGGTCAGAGCATTCCTGAACTGGAAAAACAGTTTGAAGGTAAAATGTATGGCCATTTGAAAGGCGAAGTAGCGGAGGCGGTTTCCGGAATGCTGTCTGAGTTGCAGGAGCGCTATCACCGTTTCCGCAACGACGAAGCGTTCTTGCAGAAGGTGATGAAAGACGGGGCGGAAAAAGCCAGCGCACGTGCGGCCGAAACGCTGAAAGCCGTTTACGAAGCCATTGGCTTTGTGGCGAAACCGTAAGGGTTATTGCTTGCCCGATGGCGCGAGCTTATCGGGCCTACAAACGAGCGTAAGTTGGACAAGGCATCTGCGCCGTACCGTTTATCAGACCTGTAAAAAAACCGGGAAAATCCCGGTTTTTTTGTATCTGCGCAGTCGGTTCTATTATTGATCGGCAGCCGGGCCGCAACCACCAATAATTTTAGAAATAGAAATTGCAGGGTGCAGCAAATAATCGTAGCTGCAGTTGTTTTTTTTGTTTTCGATATGACCAGTACAGGCGGTGAGCGTTGCCAGAACCCCTGCCACAACGGCAATTTTTACAAATTTGAACATGTCAAAATCCTTGTTGATAAAACGAACACTAATGGTGGAATAAATATAAGATCTATTTAGCGTATAGTACGATAGCAATTAATAAACCATGCAGGTAGTCCAAATAAGGACTTCATCTTTACCTGGAAATCTGATTTAAAAAAGGCCGCTTAATAATAAGCGGCCTGTATTAGTGTTATATAATGTCGTTTATTTAACGAAATGTTTTCTTAACGTTAAGCATAAAGCCTTTATCGCTGATACCGTCTTCCTTCCACTGGTACGCATCCAGATGTAGCGCGGTATCATTGCTGCTGTATTTCACGCCGATGGTTGCCAGGCCATTAACGCCGCCGCCTTTTTGACCGTCATCCATGCCGAACGATTGACCCGCCGCACCCTGTAATGACGCTGTACGCTGGCTCTTGCTGTAGCTCAGGTTCGGGCCGCCTTCCAGGGTAGCGGTGGCGCTCCAGCCGTCTTTCCCGGCGTAATCCAGCTTCAGACCGACAATAGAGTCTACCGCCGTTTCGTTGCCAGAGTTCATGGACAGGTTAAAATCTCCGGCGCTGTGCTCTTTATAGCCATCTTCCAGCGTGTGACGGAATTTCACCCCGGCATACGGCGTGACTTTCAGCGCGTCGTCCATCAGGGTGAAGGTTTTCGCCCCTTCGCTGCGGAACTCAAGGTACTGCTGACGTACGTCGGAATCCGCCACTTTGTTGGTATCGCCATACGAGACGAAACGGCTGCTGTCGAGGTTGTGGACGTCATAGCGCAGGCTGTTGTTCCACGCCAGACCTTCATCAAACGCCATGCTGTGCTTCAGACCAAAGAACTGACTGTAGCCACCGGTCAGGCCGTTATCGCCCGCAGTTTTCGAACCGTCGCCATCCAGACGCGCAATACCGTACTCCAGCGTCAGATTCTGGCTTGTGGTCAAATCCAGCGTCCGGCGCAGCGCCAGCATGTCGTACTGGGTGTCGTTGCCCAGCTCCGCGCGCGGGTCGCCTTTCGCCACCACGTTAAACGCCAGGCCGTTGCCCATCTGCGGGGCGGCGTCGGCCAGCATGTTGAAGCGGTTACTGAGGATGCGCGCTTCGCGGAACACGGTGGTTGCCTGAGCGCCGCTCACCTGTTTCAGGGCGTTGTTCAGTTCGGCGGTGGTGCCCACGTTGAGGCTGGTGTACAGCTCGTTGTTGGTGTAACCGGCGTCCAGCGCACTCGCCACGCCAGAAACGCTGGCGTCGGTGGCCACATCGGCATAGGCGTTTTTGGTCATCGTGACGTCAATGTTACCGTCGCTGTCAGTACTTCCCTGGGCGTTCCATACCACGGTGGTGGACTGGATAGCGCCTGCGTCAGACAGGTTGCTGCCTTCGACCACGTTGTCAAAGCTGACGGTGGTGTCGGCGGTGCCTGCGGCAAAGCCGGTGTTGATTTCCACGCCGTTCATGCTGGCGTTGCTGACCTTAAGCTTACCGGCGCTGCCGTCGGCGCTGGTGCCGACCACGTAGCCGGACAGGTTGTTGGTGGTGGAAGAAGCGCTGCTCCCGGAAGCGTTAACTACGGTATTCGCCGGATCGTTTGGTATCTGGTAGTCGGTGTAATGGACTTCGGTATCGTTACCGTTATTACCATTTATGCCTTCGACGTTGACGCTGTCGCCCTGTTTGATCAGGCCGGAACCCGTTACGCCATCGTCAATGATGACCGTACCGTTATTGACCACATGCCCTGCGCCTGCCACGCTGAAAGCATAAGAGTCACTGGCATAGATATTAATGATGCCGTTGTTCTCAATAACCGCACTAGCCGTTGCGCCTGAATCCAGCGCCATGGCCACCATGCCGGTATCGGTGGTCCCTTTTGTACCCAGATTGATGGTGCCGTTATTGACCAGTTGCGCGTTTTTGCTGCCGTACATGCCGTAAGCGTTATTGCCGCTAACGTTCATGGTACCGTCGTTTTGTGCCACGAAGTTGTTGTGGGCGATTTTGACTACGGCTCCGCCATCAAGATCATAATTTATAACGCCGTTCGTCTGGTTCCAGAAGAAGGAATCGTAATCGCCGTTGGCGTTACCGCCGCTGGCAAATACCGATTTTGTGGTGGCGTCCACAACACCATCGTTAATGAAATGACCTGAACCATTCCAGACGTTTATTGCGCCATTATAGGCCGATGTAGTTAACTGCATATGGCCCGTGTTGTAAAATGTACTTGCACCACGCATGTTTACCGCGTTTTGGGTATTATCAATAATAAATTCGCCGCTGTTGTTAAACACCGAGCTTTGATTAAGATCCAGCGTGCTCTTATCGGAGCCTTCCCCCTGATAACCCAGCTGCCAGGTGCCGTTGTTGTTCACAACCGCATAGTTGCTGAGCGTGGCGCTGCGGTTAACGTTACCCCCGGCAAGATTATTAAACGTACCATTATTTACTGCAATATGAGCATCAGCGGTTCCTTCGTTATTGAAGGTGCCGCCGTTGAGCGTTACTGCATTTACGGTGCCTTCGTTATCCAGTATACCGCTGTTGAGTGTCACTGTATTTACGACGGTGCCTTTATTATCCAGTGTGCCGCCATTAATGGTGACGGTACTGTTAATTATGCCGGATGCATTATTGGTCAGAATACCGTCACTATTTTTAATAACGATCTGGTAATCATTAACCGTTCCTTTATTGGATACATTCCCCAGAATAACCATATCCTGGGGGAGATTAACCGTTTCGCCCGTCTCCGCGATGACCCCGTCAAACATCGCCAGGCTAATATAGGCATCCGTTGGGTTATATTCGTCGCTGCTCTGGCAGTCACTGTCAAAACACACGGTGCCGTAGTTAACCACGGTGCTGCTGCTGTCAGTCAGGAAAGGCTTACCATAATCTGCGTCAATATTAATAATACCGGTGGTATCGTTGATGACGAGCCCGCCGTTGAGCGCTGCCATGCCCACCAGTTGATTGTCATCGGTTTTGGTGACGCCTTCATCGGCGGTGAGATTAATGATGCCCTGGTTAATGGCGGTGCCGCCGTTGAGCGCCATCATACCGAACCCGGCGTTATTAACGTTAATGGTACCGGTATTGGTGGCCGTGGCGTCGCCATCACCGTCTGTTGAGCCTGCAACCATGCCTGAACTGGTGAGATACAGCTGCGATGGTGACCAGTAACTTGTACTGGTGATGTTGTTTTCGTCATCCAGCGTCGGGACAAAGCCGTCCAGATAAATATCGCCTTCGTTTAACGCCGTTCCTTTACTGGCGCTAACGCCATACACGCCTGCGCCCTGTAAATGGATGGTTGCGCCTTTATCGTTAATGACGTCACCACCGCCTTTTCCTGTCGCCAGCATTGCGTAGAAGGTGTGGGAGTACCATTTCACCGGGTATGCGCCCATGCCGCTAACCTTTACCGGTTGCTGGTCGGATATGATAGTGATATCGCCGCCAGACTGGTTATGAATCATTGCACCCGTGCCGTCGGCGCGGGTAACGGCGGTACGGTCATCGCCGCCGCTGTTACTGGTTGCATAGATGAGAATATTTCCGCTATTGCTGATATCTGCGCCATTGTCGGCGCGCATAATCGAGTACACGCCGAAGCTTGTGATATCGGCCTGGCTTTTAATAGATGAATCTTCGCCGTCCGCGATTAATAGCGCATTGCTGGTGTAAGCGCTGGTGTTAACATAATCGGCATTAATATCAATAGCTGAATCGTCATCCAGTATCAGGGAACCGCCGTTGTTGACTCGCGCCAGTATGACATTGCCGCCTACTACTGTGGCCGTATCCACCGTAGAATGGCCGCTCAGCGTGACTTCGCTGTTGCCGTCGATATTGATACCCGTGACGGTGACGGTGTCTCCGTTCGGACTTTCGTTATGGGTAATGTTGATACCGCCGCTGATATCCACGTTGTTGCCATCGCCTATAACGTTCAGGCCGATAACGTCCAGATACTGTTCGCTGACTGTCGACAGATCGTTGACGTTGATGCCAAGTGCGCCATTCAGGGTGATCTCATTGTTGGTGCCGCTGACGACGACACCGGTTAGCGGGGTATCGCTGGCGATCAGAGAATCCAGTTCGTACTCAGCGCTCATATTCACATTGCCGGTGATATCTACGGTGTTGCTGTCGCCGCCCACGTTTACGCCCGTCGCGCCACGGAATACGCCATCGCTGTCCTGCGCGGAAATAACGTTAATATCGCCATCCAGCATCACCTGTGACGTATGACCGCTCACCAGCGCACCTGTACCATTCAGGCTAACGTCGATATTCCCTTTATTTTTGAGGGTATTTTGTTTCCCTGCGACCACAAAACCCACGGAATTATCATCGCGCACGGTGGCGTTGCCGGTATTTTTTGCTTCATTTCCGGTGCCGTTGGTGACGATACCCATCGCGCTGTCGGTGACCAGCAGATCACCCGCCTGGGTCAGGTTGCCGTTGTCGCCATTGATAACTACGGCGGCAGAGTCCGCGCCATCCACCGTGATATCGCCGGTATTGGCGATATGGGCGTCGTCGCCGTCAATTTGCGTACCGATGGCGCCGTCGGAGATAGTCTGATTACCTTCGTTGATAACGAGCGCGTTGTCGCCATCGATATACAGCGCCGTAGAGTCCGCGCCGTTGACGATGGTGCTCCCGGCGTTATCGATAACCACGTTGTCGCCGATAATATGACCGCCGGTACCGCCGTCGGTGATGGTCATATCACCGTCGTTGTTGACGCGGGCGTTATTGCCGTCAATGACGGTGCCAGTGGAGCCTGCGCCGCTGATGTTAGAAGTACCGGTATTTTTAATCGTGGCGTTGTCGCCGTCGATGATGATGGCGGTGCCGCCGCCGCTCACGGTAATGTCACCGGAGAAATCGGTGGTAGTGCCGCTGCCGGAAATCAGAGCGCCGGTGGCGTTGTCCACCGTTGAGTGGCCCGAAATGGTGTTGGTGGTGCCTTCGCCGGAGATAACCATGCCGGTGGCACCGTCGGCCACACTGGAGTCCCCGGTGAGCGTGTTGACGGTTCGATCGCCGGAAATAATCACGCCGGTGCGACCCTGGCCGCTGATATCCATGCCGCGAGCGGAGGTATTCGATTGGTCATCGCCGCTGATAACTGTGGTTTTATCGTCGGCAAGGATCAGATAGCCCCGGCTGTCGTACTTCCAGTAGAGACCGTTTTCCTGGGTGCCTTCAATCACGGCGGCATTGGCGTCGGTCACGTCCCAGCCGGTGACGTTCAGAGTTTTGCCGTCCGGGGTGGTGAGCTGCCACTGGTCATCCTGTTTTGAATAACCCCACACGGCGCCCTCGAGAACGCTGCTGTTATCCAGTTTGAAGCTATCGAAGGCCAGGGTGTCTTTGCCTTTATCGATGGTGACGCCGTTGCTGAAGGTAGTAACAGAATTATCTGTGGGCGTGTCGTCGTCATCGCCGCTATCGTCAGGCGGGGTCACATCGTCATCGCCGCTATCGTCGGGTGGGGTTACATCATCATCGCCGCCATCGTCGGGCGGAGTGACGTTGCCTCCATTGTCGGGCGTAGGGGGGGTATAAGAATGAGTGGAATCTCCGCCACCGTTATTTTCAACGCCAATAGCCACACCTGCGACCAGTGCAGCAACGCCGCCAGCAACCCAGCCCCAGTGATTATCATTTTCAGGTAAAGTAGCAAGGCAGGTCGGTGAGAGTTTTGCGCGTTTTTCTTTAGGCAGGGAGGAGATATTACTGGGACATTCTTTTTCATCATCGTTATTTTCTGCGGCGATGGCCGGAATGTAATAACTTTGTAGCGCGATAGCGATAGCGATAGAAATAATTTTTTCCTTTTGCATAGGGTTCATCCTTAATTAATATTTTCCTTGCGTACTAAATATATGCAGATAGAGATACGGGCAGTGATGAAACGGCCAGAAGAAAAATTATGCTTTAGTGTTTATTTTATCACCCGATAACCAGGTCAGGTCAAATTGAATGCTTAACGATATTATTTGTTGAGTGAATGAATAAGGGGTGAATTTGACGAATGAAAGGGTTTTTACGCAATATTGTTACTATTTAAATTCGCCTGATGTATTTAAAATGGATTGCTTAATTAACTTTTAAGTAAAAATAATTTGAGATTACGAGTGGTTGTAAAATAAAGCCCTGAATAACAGGGCTTTATTTTAATTAATGATTAGAGAACCAATTTAATTTATCGCGTAAGCCAACGACCCGGCCAACGATAATCAGCGCCGGGCTTTCAACCTGTTGCGCTAATTCACCGAGCTGCGTCAGCACACCGTGGACGACGCGTTGCTTCACGGAGGTACCATTTTCTACCAGCGCAACCGGCATATCGGCCTGCATACCGAATGCGATCAGTTTTTCCTGGATAGTCGCTGCCTGATTAAGCCCCATGTAGAACACCAGCGTCTGTTTTTCTGCCGCCAGGTTTTCCCAGTCCAGCTCGCCGCCGGTTTTCAGGTGACCGGTGACCAGACGTACGCTCTGTGCGTAATCGCGGTGGGTTAGCGGAATACCGGAGTAGGCGGAGCAGCCGGAAGCCGCGGTAATCCCCGGCACTACCGAGAAAGGAATACCGGCATGGCACAGCGTTTCCAGCTCTTCGCCGCCGCGACCAAAGATAAAGGGATCGCCGCCTTTCAGGCGTACCACGCGTTTACCTTTTTGCGCTTCACGTAGCAGGATCTGGTTGATTTCCTCCTGTGGGACGCAGTGATAACCCGCGCGTTTCCCCACAAAGACCCGATCGGCATCGCGGCGTACCAGGTTCATAATGTCGTCGGAGACGAGGCGATCGTAAACCACGATATCCGCCTGTTGGATTTGTTGTAATCCTTTCAGCGTCAGCAGCCCGGCATCGCCCGGCCCGGCACCGACCAGCACGACTTCGCCACGGTGATCCAGCGGTTCGCTAAACAGGTGCTCGGTTGCCGCGTTAACCGCTTTCTCATCGGCATTCGCCAGCGACTGCGCCAGCCGGTCATTGACGAAAAATTTTTCCCAGAAGCGACGACGTTCGCCCATCGTGGCAAACTGCTTTTTCACTCGGGCGCGGAGTTGCCCGGCATAGCGCGCGACCTGCCCCAGATGCTGCGGCAGCAGCGATTCCAGTTTCTCGCGCAGCAGACGCGCCAGCACCGGGGAAGTGCCGCCCGAGGAGACGGCGACCATCAGCGGCGAGCGGTCAATAATGGAGGGCATGATAAAGCTGGCGGCTTTCGGCGCATCCACCACGTTGCAGAAGATACGGCGTGACTCCGCCGCCTCGCTGACGCGCTGGTTGACGGTATCGTCGTCGGTGGCCGCGATCGCCAGCCAACACGAGTCGAGAAGCGTTTCGTCGAACGGTCCCTCAACCAGAGTCAACATGCCTTCATTTGCCCATACGGTGAACTGTGGAATAAAGGTGAGCGCATTGACCGTTAAACGTGCGCCTGCTTCCAGCAATAACCGTGCTTTGCGTTCTGCGACATCGCCACCGCCGACGATCAGACAGTCGCGGTCGCGTAATTGACAAAATATAGGCAAATGGTCCACGACATTACCCCTTAATGGTTGGCTGTAACCTTAATTTGGTTGGTTTTTTGCGGAACAGGACGCTCCGATTTCGGCGTAGCATACCAATAACCCAATCCCATGAACACGACGCCGGACAAAGTATTACCCAGAGTGACCCATAACAGGTTGTGTCCGATTCCGGACAGGGTATAAGCGTCGCTGTGATGACCAAACCAGGAGAGGGCGAACAGCGTCATATTCGCGACGGAGTGCTCGTAGCCGGAAGCGATAAACGCCAGCAGGCACCACCAGATAGCAAGAAATTTTGCCGTGCCTTCGGTGCGGATTGCCATCCAGATTGCCAGACAAACCAGCCAGTTACACAGCGCGCCTTTGAAGAACAGTACCGTGGCGGGCGCGGTGGTTTTCGCCAACGCGACTGAGTGAACGATGCTGGTATCGACCGGCAACAAACTGCCGCCGCCCCAGCTGTAAAGCAGAGCGACAAAGACGGAGCCGACCAGGTTGCCAAGCCAGGTTTGCGGCAGGATAGCCCACATTTGACCGTGGCTGATGGTGCCAGCTTTGACGCCCAGCGTCAGGAACATGGTGTGGCCGGTAAACAGTTCGGAACCGGCAATAATCACCAGTGTTAAGGCGATACCGAAGGTCGCTCCCATCACCAAAGGACGCACGGACGGGTCGAGCAGATTGCCGAGGGTGAAAATAAGAATGATGCCGAGACCGACATAAGCCCCGGCCATTGCCGAACTGACCCAGAAGCCGAGCGGATTATTCGCCGACAGGCGTGCGATGCGCGCAGCGTTAGCCGCACACTTATTAATAGTGTCTGTAAACATTTGATTATCCTTTTCTCACTTCATCCTTTGCACTGCCTCTTTGTTGGCTGCCCTCGCTCACCCCAGTCACATAGTGAACTATGCTCCTGTGGATTAATGAGGGACATCCTTGTCCCTCACCGAAGGCAGCCAGCGGCTGTTCAAATTCGTTCCTGACGAATTTGTTGCTCAGTTGCCGCCGCGATGCAGTACAAATGATTTTGTGATAACAATTAAAATGAAAAAAATACAAAAAAGGGGAGGCGTTGCGCCTCCCAAAAATAATTAACCGCGCAACTGCACCACGCCGTCTTTTACCCGCGCGTCGTAATGTTTCACAGAAAACTGTTCGTCTTCCATGCACAGACCGTCGCTTAAACGAAAGCGCTGTTTCTTCAGCGGGCTGGCGACCCACAGTTCGCCCTGGTGTTCCGCAATCAGTCCACGAGACAGCACGCTGGCCTCAAAGAACGGGTCGATGTTGCTGATCGCGAACACCTGATCGCTATGGTAAGGACGGAAAATCGCCACCTGTTCGCCGCCTGACAGCGCGCAGACGCCGGTTCCCGGCAGGATGTCATCGATTTTGCAGATGTTTTGCCACTGGCTCATGCGTTTTCCTCCACCAGAGTGACCGGGATACGTTCATACGGCGTGGCCGGTCGATGCTGTTCACGTTCCGGGACGACCTGGACATTTGGGTCGCGCTTGTCGCTGTTGATAAAGTGCTTAAAGCGAACCTGTGCGGATGGGGTGTTAACGGTTTCTGTCCACTCGCAGACCACCGCTGCGCGCAGGCGCGCCATCTCTTCCTCCAGATGTTCGTTCAGGCCCAGCTTATCGTCGATGATGACCGATTTCAGATACTCGATGCCGCCTTCCAGGTTGTCTAACCACGGCGCGGTACGGGTCAGTTTGTCGGCGGTACGGATGTAGAACATCATAAAGCGGTCGAGGTACTTGATCAGCGTATCGCGATCGAGATCGGCTGCCAGCAGATCCGCATGACGCGGTTTCATGCCGCCGTTACCGCAGACGTACAGGTTCCAGCCTTTCTCAGTGGCGATAATGCCGACATCTTTACCCTGAGCTTCCGCACATTCACGGGTACAGCCGGAGACGCCGAATTTCATTTTGTGCGGGGTACGAATGCCTTTGTAGCGGTTTTCCAGCTCGACGCCGAAACCGACGCTGTCGCCCACGCCGTAGCGGCACCAGGTGCTGCCGACGCAGGTTTTCGCCATCCGCAGCGCTTTGGCGTACGCGTGACCGGTTTCGAAACCGGCTTCAATCAACTGACGCCAGATTTCCGGCAGATCGTCTTTTTGCGCGCCAAACAGACCGATACGCTGAGAACCGGTGATTTTGGTATAGAGGTTAAACTCGCGGGCGATACGCCCCACGGCCACCAGACCTTCCGGGGTGATTTCACCGCCCGCCGAGCGCGGGATCACCGAGTAAGTACCGTCTTTCTGGATATTCGCCAGGAAGTTGTCGTTAGTATCCTGTAGCGGCGTGTGCTGCGGTTTGAGGATGTATTCGTTCCAGCACGACGCCAGCAGCGAACCGACGGTCGGCTTACACACTTCGCAGCCGTAGCCTTTACCGTGTTTCGCCAGCAGTTCTTCAAAGGTTTTGATACCTTCCACGCGGATTAAGTGGAACAGTTCCTGACGAGAATAAGCAAAGTGCTCGCACAGGTTGTTGTTGACTTCAATACCCTGTTTCGCCAGTTCGGCGTTCAGTACCTGCGTCACCAGCGGGATGCAGCCGCCGCAGCCGGTTCCGGCTTTGGTTTCCGCTTTCAGCGCCGCCACGGTATGGCAGCCTTTATTGATAGCGGCGATCAGATCGCCTTTAGTCACATCGAAGCAGGAGCAGATCTGCGCGCTGTCCGGCAGTTTATCCACGCCGATAGAGGGTTTACCACTGCCCGCGTGCGACGGCAGAATCAGCGAATCCGGGTTTTCCGGCAGTTCGATGGCGTTCAGTACCAGTTGCAGCAAATTGCCGTAATCGCTGGTGTCACCGACCAGTACTGCGCCGAGCAGCGTTTTGTTATCTTCGCTGACAATAAGACGTTTGTAGACTTCTTTGCTTTCATCGAGGTAAACGTAGCTACGCGCGCCCGGCGTGCGGCCATGCGCGTCGCCGATGCCGCCGACGTCCACGCCCAGCAGCTTCAGCTTGGCGCTGAGATCCGCCCCTTCAAAGGCGTTTTCACTGCCGAGGATATGGTCAACGGCGACCTGGGCCATTTTATAGCCTGGTGCGACCAGACCGTAAACGCGGTTGTTCCAACTGGCGCACTCGCCGATAGCGTAGATATCCGGGTCAGACGTCTGGCAGGTGTCGTTAATCACGATCCCGCCGCGCTGCGCGACGGCCAGACCGCACTGGGTAGCCAGCTTGTCGCGGGGGCGAATACCGGTAGAGAAGACGATAAAATCGACTTCCAGCTCGCTGCCGTCGGCAAAACGCATAGTCTTACGCGCTTCGTTACCCTGCTGAACAATCTCTTGCGTGTTTTTACTGGTGTGTACACGCACGCCCATGCTTTCGATCTTGCGACGTAGCTGCTCGCCGCCCATCTGATCGAGCTGTTCCGCCATCAGCATTGGCGCAAATTCAATGACGTGCGTTTCCACGCCGAGGTTTTTCAGCGCGCCAGCGGCTTCCAGCCCCAGCAGACCGCCGCCGACCACCGCCCCGCGCTTGCTGCGACGGGCGCAGGCTTCAATGGCGTTGAGGTCTTCAATGGTACGGTAAACGAAGCAATCCTGGGTTTCGGAGCCTTTAATCGGCGGAATCCACGGATATGAACCGGTCGCCATGATCAGCTTGTCATAATAAACGGTACGACCCGCGCTGGAGTGAATCACTTTCTCCTGACGGTTAATGGTAATTGCGCGTTCGCCAACCAGTACCTTCACGCCGTGCTTCTCGTAAAATCCTTCACGCACCAGAGAGAGCTCTTCCGCGGTGTGGTGAGAGAAGTAGGATGACAGGTGGACACGGTCATAGGCTTTACGGGGTTCTTCACAGAACACGGTAATGTCGAACAGGCTAGCGTCGGATTTATCAAGGAGATCCTCAATAAAGCGGTGGCCGACCATACCATTACCGATAATAGCGAGTCTGACTTTGCTCATTTTTGCCTCGATTTCTTTTCTATTACCGCCTACCTTAACGATTCAGCAACCCCGCTTATTGATGTAAATCAAATTCACCTTTATATACCTCTTAATGGGTATATGGCTGATTTGTCTGGATTTTTATAAGTGACGGAATTGTCAGGTTTTTCAGGTTTGTACAAATAACATACAAAATGAGGGGGTTTTTAGACCAACAGGCCTACCTCGTCAGGAGGGGGGGGAGAGTGCCGGAGGGCGACGTCGCCTTATCCGGCCCACCAACAGCTTACGCTGTAGGCCGGATAAGACGCATCGCGTCGCCATCCGGCAATCATTATCAATGCGCCGCTGGCGAACTATGTTGGCGATGACGGGACACAAAGCCGAGCGCAAAGCACATCACAAAGACCACCGCATACAGACCATTCGCGGTGAGTAGCGCCGCCTGGGGACCGCTGTGCGCCACAATCGGGCCGGTGACGACGAAGGTCAGCATCGTTCCGATAGTGCCGCAGGTCAGAATAAAGTTAACCAGCTTAGGCGAGGCCACTTTCGTTTGCTGCGATCCCAGCGTAATGATGGAGGTATAAATGGCGCTGGAGAAGAAGCCCAGCGTCAGAATAAACCACGGCATATGCGCCTGCGTGCCGGTAATAAACAAATACATCAGTACCGCTGCCATACCCGCCAGTACGGTCAGAATGCGTTGCAGATCGAAAAAGCGCAGGATAAAGCTGAACGCCCACATGCCGAACATATAGGACATCCAGAAATCACTCACCAGCGCCCCGGCGTCATTCAGGCTCATGCCGAGGCCTTTGGCGTATTCCGGCACCCAGGAGATAAAGCCCAATTGACCGAGGATATAGCACAGCGCGGCGACGGCGAGAAACAGTACGCCAATGCCCCATTTTTCTTTGACGACAGGCGCCTGAGAGTGCTGCGCATGTTTACCCAGCGCCGGAAATTCACAGCCGAAGGTCAGGATGAAAATCGCCAGGTAGACCAGGCCGATGCAGGCGTAGACCCAGTACCACTCAATACTACGCGCCAGCAGGAAGGCGGCGACCATAGGAAAAATCATCCCCGCCATGCTGAAGAAGGAGTCGGTAAACAGCAGTCGGGAACCGCGCTGACGCCCTTCATACAGTTGCGTAATCAGGAAGGTGCCAATCGACATGGTGATCCCGCTGACCAGCCCCAGCACAAACATCGCCGCTGAGAACAACGCCAGGCTGTGGCTGAACATCAGCCCGGCCACCGCCAGCACCATCAGGATAAAACCAAAGCGTAGCTGTGTTTTCAGCGGGATGATTTCCATCAGCCACGCGTTGAGGAAGATCGAGATCAAAATCCCGGCGTTCAGGAAAGTAAAGGTGTTACTCATGCTGGAAACGGGCAGCTGAAAATAGTCTGCGATATTTCCCATCACCATCCCGGTGACAATCACCAGCGCCCCGGTCAGGGCGTAGGAAAGAAAGCTGATCCATGTGAGCTTGATGCGGTTGCTGTTAGTCATGTCTGGCCTTGAAGAGAAGTGAAGCGCGTGGAGGGCGCGTTAAGCGGGCAGATTTTAGGCGCTTTTGTGATGCATTTAAATAATTATTAGTGATAGTAATGTTCATTGCATTTTTTAATGTGATGTTTGTCACATCATATTGCAAGAATACGGCGTTGCGTCGTAACGTTACATTTGTTTCATATACGTAAAATTAGGTAAAGGGCTGGCCTGGCCCAGGAAGGCTCTTTAAAATCATTCCACTTGCTTTATTTCTGCTCTCTTTAAGGAAATCTCATGCTCAAATCGACTCTGGCGGCTGTCGCAGCTGTTTTCGCTCTTTCTGCTCTTTCTCCCGCAGCGTTGGCAGCAAAAGGCGATCCTCATGTGCTGTTAACCACCTCCGCCGGGAATATTGAGCTGGAGCTGAACAGCCAGAAAGCGCCGGTTTCTGTGAAAAACTTTGTCGATTACGTCAACAGTGGTTTCTATAACAACACTACGTTTCACCGCGTTATTCCTGGCTTCATGATTCAGGGCGGTGGTTTTAACGAGCAGATGCAGCAGAAGAAACCGAATCCGCCGATTAAGAATGAAGCCGACAACGGTCTGCGTAATACTCGCGGCACGATCGCGATGGCGCGCACCGCAGATAAAGACAGCGCCACCAGCCAGTTCTTTATTAACGTCGCGGATAACGCTTTTCTCGACCACGGCCAGCGCGACTTTGGCTATGCGGTATTTGGTAAAGTGGTAAAAGGTATGGATGTCGCCGATAAAATCTCACAGGTACCGACGCACGATGTCGGGCCTTATCAGAATGTGCCGACAAAACCAGTCGTTATCCTTTCCGCGAAAGTCCTGCCATAAAACATGCCAGCGCGGGCGCGAGCCGCCCGCGTTTTCTCCCTGTCTCAGCGTAACCTGAAATTGCTGCTTATACTTGTGGTCAAGCACAGACATATTCAGGGAGGCCCGGTGAAGAAACTTACCGATAAACAAAAGTCACGCTTTTGGGAACAGCGGCGCAACGTTAATTTCCAGCAAAGCCGCCGTCTCGAAGGTATTGAGATCCCCTTAGTAACCCTGACCGCCGATGAAGCGCTGGCACGTCTTGACGAGCTTCGGAGGCACTATGAGCGATAAATTTGGCGAAGGGCGCGATCCGTACCTCTATCCGGGGCTGAATGTGATGCGTAATCGGCTGGGGATTCATCAGGCCCAGCGACTGGCGCAAGCGGCATATGAAATGACCGCGCTCCGCGCCGCCACGATTGAACTGGGGCCGCTGGTACGCGGCTTGCCTCATCTGTGCGCGATTCATCGCCAGCTCTATCAGGATATTTTCGACTGGGCAGGGCAACTGCGGGAGGTCGATATTTACCAGGGCGATACCCGTTTCTGCCACTTTGCCTATATCGAAAAAGAGGGCAACGCTCTGATGCAGGATCTGGAAGAAGAGGGCTATCTGGTCGGTCTGGCGCACGAGAAGTTTGTCGAGCGGCTGGCGCATTACTACTGTGAAATTAACGTGCTTCATCCGTTTCGTTTGGGGAGCGGGCTGGCGCAGCGCATCTTCTTTGAACAGTTGGCGCTACATGCAGGCTACGCGCTGAGTTGGCAAGGTATTGCGGTTGAAACATGGAAGCAGGCGAACCAGAGCGGCGCGATGGGCGATCTCTCCGCTTTGCAGGCGATTTTTCAGAAAGCGATAAGCGAAGCTCGCGAAACTGAGTAAAATAGTGCGGTTCTACTGACCCGGAGCCGCCATGATCCTGCTTATCGATAACTATGATTCCTTTACCTGGAACCTCTACCAGTATTTTTGTGAACTGGGCGCGGAAGTGCAGGTCCGGCGCAATGATGCGCTGACGCTGGCGCACATTGACGCTTTGAACCCGCAAAAAATCGTTATCTCTCCTGGCCCCTGTACGCCGAATGACGCTGGCATTTCACTGGCGGTCATCCGCCATTATGCCGGACGTATTCCGATGCTGGGCGTTTGCCTGGGTCATCAGGCGATGGCGCAGGCCTTTGGCGCGACGGTGGTGCGGGCAGCGAAAGTGATGCACGGTAAAACGTCACCTGTTACGCATAATGGACAGGGCGTGTTTCGGGGATTGCCCAGCCCGTTAACCGTGACACGTTACCACTCGCTGATTGTCGACCCTGCCACGTTGCCTGAGTGTTTTGAGATCACCGCCTGGAGCGAAACGCAGGAGATTATGGGCATTCGCCACCGCGAGTGGGATCTGGAAGGCGTGCAGTTCCACCCGGAAAGTATTCTCAGCGAACAAGGACACGCTCTGCTGGAAAATTTCCTCCGGCGTTGATTTGTGGTTGCTATTGAGTGATTTTTTATTCATATTTTGTGATTATAATTTCACTGGCGTTTCTACTTAACCGGGTGGTAATGATATGGCAACTGAACAAACGGCTATTACGCGCGCAACTTTCGATGAGGTGATTCTGCCTGTTTATGCACCGGCGGACTTTATTCCGGTCAAAGGTAAAGGCAGCCGCGTATGGGATCAGCAGGGCAAAGAGTATATCGATTTCGCCGGCGGGATTGCAGTGACTGCGCTGGGCCATTGCCATCCGGCGCTGGTCGAGGCGCTGAAATCCCAGGGGGAAACCTTGTGGCATACCAGTAACGTTTTTACCAATGAACCGGCGTTGCGTCTGGGACGTAAACTGATCGACGCCACGTTTGCCGAGCGCGTGCTGTTCATGAACTCCGGTACCGAAGCCAACGAAACCGCCTTTAAGCTGGCGCGTCATTATGCCTGTGTACGCCACAGCCCGTTCAAAACCAAAATCATTGCCTTTCATAATGCGTTTCACGGTCGTTCGCTGTTTACCGTATCTGTTGGTGGGCAACCGAAATATTCCGACGGCTTTGGACCAAAACCGGCGGATATCATCCATGTGCCGTTTAACGATCTGCATGCGGTAAAAGCGGTGATGGACGATCACACCTGTGCGGTGGTGGTTGAGCCAATTCAGGGGGAAGGCGGCGTTACTGCGGCAACCCCAGAATTCCTGCAAGGTTTACGTGAACTCTGCGACCAGCATCAGGCGTTGCTGGTGTTTGATGAAGTGCAGTGCGGGATGGGGCGCACCGGAGACCTGTTTGCCTATATGCACTACGGCGTCATGCCGGATATCCTCACCAGCGCCAAAGCGTTAGGCGGCGGTTTTCCGGTGAGCGCCATGCTGACCACGCAGGAGATCGCCTCGGCCTTCCATGTCGGTTCGCATGGTTCAACCTATGGCGGCAATCCGCTAGCCTGTGCGGTGGCTGGCGCGGCATTCGATATTATTAATACGCCAGAGGTACTACAAGGCATTCACACTAAGCGGCAACAGTTTGTGCAACATTTGCAGGCGATTGACGAGCAATTTGACATTTTCAGCGATATTCGCGGCATGGGGCTGCTGATTGGCGCGGAACTGAAGCCGAAGTACAAAGGCCGGGCGCGCGATTTTCTGTACGCAGGAGCGGAGGCCGGCGTGATGGTGCTCAATGCCGGAGCCGACGTGATGCGTTTTGCCCCGTCGCTGGTGGTGGAAGAGGCGGATATCAATGAAGGAATGCAGCGCTTTGCGCAGGCGGTAGGGAAGGTGGTGGCCTGATGGCGGATTGCCGGATAAGCGTAGCGCATCCGGCAGTCGGACTTAACCTTTTGTATCCCGTAGCCGCTTACTCAGCCAGATACCGTGATGCGGACGCTGACGCCAGGCCATCGACGAAATGGTGTGCATGGTGTTCAGATGGCCAATGATGCGCTGTAAATGTTGTTCCAGAGTGCTCAATAAGCCATGTGACGGCATGTCCGGCGACTCCAGAATATTGACATCGCCGGAGCCGCCTGGCCTGTCGTACTCCAGGCGCTGCTGGCAGCGCTGAATCGCAATCTCGCAAGATTCCAGATAGCGCTGCGCCAGATCCGGCGTCAGCATGGTGTGTTCCCGCGCCAGCGTCGTCATAGCGTTGATATGCTCGACAATAAACTGGCTGTGCGTGACCCACAGTTTCATATCCGACAGATAGTGGGTATTGAATCCGGGTTCCTGCATTGCCTGATTTAAAGAGTTGAATAACGTGTTATGCGCCTGGTTGACCCGCATTCTTTGATAAGCGAGCGGGGTGGCCTGCGGATCGTTACTGAGGATCAGTCGGATAGCTTCTTGATCGGCTTCCAGCGCATCATGGGCGTTTTTACGTAATAGCCCGCTTTGCCATTGCGGCCACAGCCAGACCATGCCGCCAAAGGCAATTAAACAGCCAATCAGCGTATCGATCAGCCTCGGCACAATAAACTGCTCTCCGTTTAACGTCAGTAACTGGATGGTGTATACCGCCGTCACCGTAAAGCCGACCGTCGCCCAGCCGTAGTTTTTACGAATAATCAGATAACTTGCCAGCGTTAGTACCAGCATGACCGCCAGCGTAATGCTTTCGGGAATATGTAAGTGCAGCGTGACGCCGGCAATCACCAGGCCGACCAGCGTTCCGACCGAACGGTGCAGAATACGTACGCGCGTCGCGCCATAGCCGTTTTGGGTGACAAACAGCACTGTCATGAGTATCCAGTACGGTTTAGGCAGGTGCAACGCGCTGCCCATCAGACTGGCGATGCTCATCATCACGCTGATGCGTCCGGCGTTGCGTAGCGCCGGTGATTTAAGAGACATATAATTTTTCAGCGCCGGAAGTAGCGGCAGACGACGCTGTTTATCGGCCATCAGGTCGCGGGCGTACAGCGGCCGCTGAGTACGCAGCACACGGGCGATTCGACTGAAGTGCCAATAGCAGAACTGGCCTACCGGATTTTCAGGATGCTGATTGGCGATTTTCTCCAGAGCGCCAATCTGTTTTTCCATGGAGAAGCGCGTCGGCAGACGATGATAAAGAATGTCATCCGCCAGCACGCGCAGACGGGCGGCGACCGTTTGCGCATTCCAGCGAATCACCTCTTCCGCATGGCTGCGTTCTACCAGTTTCTGTACCTCTTCCGGCTGATGCAAGCTGACGGAGATGTGCTCCTGCAAATCCATCGCTTCCTGAAAAGCCCGTAGTAGACGCTTGTAATCATTATTGTTGTGCGCCGAAAGCATATGCATCTGTTGGTAACACTGGGTAATGAGATCGACCGCTTTTTGCTGGCGTATCAGCAGGGGAGGCAGCGCTTTTTCCGGATCGATATGTTGGGTGAGCAGGCTGTATTTCGCTTCGCAATAATCGGCCAGTTCACGGTATAACAAACTCAATGACTCGCGCAGCGGCTGTTCGCGCCATAGCCAGAACCAAAACCAGTTAAACACGCCGTACCATAGCGTGCCCAGCGCATAAATGAGCAGCGGCTCCCAGACGGGCATGTACCCCGCAAGGCTCAGGGTAAAGATGGCGGCAATCAGCGACGCTGGCAGTAACCGCGCGTGAAGCGGGCTAATTTCCGCCGTCACGCCAAGCACCAGCGTGAGCCCGGTCAGGATCAACGGCAGGGGGATGGATTCCGCCAGCAGAAGTTGCGTTACCAGACTGCATCCGGCGAACAGCGACGCGCCGATGATCAGGCGTTTAAAAAAGCGTTTGTGCGGGGTATCCAGACCTGCAATGTTGCAGCAGGCGGGAACGAGAGAGAAAAGCAAGCCCAGGTGTAGCTGGCCTATCAATAAACCAACAGCCACAGGCAGGCACAGCACCAGCGTTTGCCGTAGTGCGTAATTAATCTCTGGGTGATAAATCAGTCTTCGCCACATCGATGCAAACAAAAATGGCGCATGATAAAACGCGCCATTCTGACGGAATTAACGGGTGCCGTAGACGACGATGGTCTTGCCATGCGCGGAGATCAGGTTTTGATCTTCCAGCATTTTCAAAATACGACCAACGGTTTCGCGGGAGCAGCCGACGATCTGGCCGATTTCCTGACGGGTGATTTTGATCTGCATCCCATCCGGGTGCGTCATGGCATCGGGCTGTTTCGCCAGATTCAGCAGCGTCTGAGCGATACGCCCGGTGACGTCAAGGAAGGCGAGGTTACCTACTTTTTCAGAGGTGACTTGTAAGCGACGAGCCATCTGGGAAGAGAGGCGCATCAGAATATCCGGGTTGACCTGGATTAATTGGCGAAATTTTTTGTAGGAAATTTCAGCGACCTCACATGCGGTTTTCGCACGTACCCAAGCGCTGCGTTCCTGGCCTTCTTCAAACAGGCCCAGTTCACCAATAAAATCACCCTGATTCAGATAAGAAAGGATCATTTCTTTCCCTTCTTCATCTTTGATCAGCACTGCCACGGAGCCTTTAACGATGTAGTACAGCGTTTCTGCTTTTTCACCCTGGTGAATCAGCGTGCTCTTTGACGGGTACTTATGAATGTGGCAATGAGACAAGAACCATTCAAGAGTCGGGTCTGTTTGCGGTTTGCCAAGCACCATGCGCGGTTATCCTCTGTTATAAGCTGTCTCCAGAGCCAGAAAACGGCACTGTCTCTGGGGTTGCAAAAATATACTTCCCGCTACCTGGGAAGGGGGCTACGAAAATAGATTGTAGCCTGTAATGTGATGTCCTCTGCATACATGCAGTACGTCAATGTATTACTGTAGCATCTTGTCTGTTTTAGCATAGCTTTCGCCGTGTGTCTCCTGGTGTCTCGCTTCAGCATGACCCAGGTCGCCTTCCATTGCGACTTTTGTTGTATGCGCGTAATCTTTCAGGAAAATTGAAACATTGGAGTTACGAAATATGCAAGCGCGTGTAAAGTGGGTTGAAGGGCTCACGTTCCTCGGAGAGTCCTCCTCCGGCCACCAGATTTTAATGGATGGCAACTCCGGTGACAAAGCGCCGAGTCCGATGGAGATGGTATTAATGGCGGCTGGTGGATGTAGCGCTATTGATGTGGTATCAATCCTGCAAAAGGGCCGTCAGAATGTCACCAACTGCGAAGTGAAGCTGACATCCGAGCGCCGGGAAGACGCGCCGCGCCTGTTTACGCACATTAATCTGCATTTTATCGTTACCGGCAGCGATCTGAAAGAGGCTGCCGTCGCACGCGCTGTCGATCTCTCCGCGGAAAAATATTGCTCGGTGGCGCTAATGCTGGAAAAAGCGGTCAATATTACCCATTCGTATGAAGTGATTGCGGCGTAACACGTGATGCCGGATGGCGGCGTGGCCTTATCCGGCCTACCCGTTTTTATCTCGTAGGCCCGATAAGCGTAGCGCCATCGGGCATTTCACCGCGGTTATTCGATTTTTTTGCCTTCCATTAGTCGCTGCACCAGCGGCAACATAATCAGCTCCATCGCCAGCCCCATTTTGCCGCCCGGCACCACTAATGTATTAATGTGAGAAATAAACGAGCCTTGGAGCATCGCCAGGAGCCAGGGAAAATCGATCCCTTCCAGATTGCGGAAATGGATCACCACAAAACTCTCATCCAGCGAGGGAATACCCTTTGCGGCGAACGGATTGGACGTGTCGACGGTCGGCACGCGCTGGAAGTTAATATGGGTACGCGAGAACTGCGGCGTAATGTAATTGATGTAGTCGTCCATGGAACGCACCACGGAATCCATCACCGCTTCACGGGAGTGTCCGCGCTCGCTGGTGTCGCGGATTAGTTTCTGAATCCACTCGAGGTTGACGATAGGCACCACGCCAACCAACAGATCAACATGACGCGCGACATCATGTTGCGGGGTGACGACGCCGCCGTGCAGTCCTTCATAAAACAGCACATCGGTCGGTTCGGGAAGCGGCTGCCAGGGGGTAAACGTGCCGGGAACCTGATTCCACGGTACGGCTTCATCATAGGTATGCAGATATTTACGCGACTGGCCTTTACCCGTCTGCCCGTACTCAATAAAAGTATGTTCCAGTAGGCTGAAGTCATTGGCTTCAGGCCCGAAATAGCTGATATGCCGCCCGGCGTCACGCGCTTTGCGGATCGCCATGTCCATTTCCGGGCGGGTGTAACGATGAAAACTGTCGCCTTCCACCTCGGCGGCGTGCAGATTTAACTGCGCGAAAATTTTACGAAACGCGAGGCTGGTGGTGGTGGTCCCCGCGCCGCTTGACCCTGTTACTGCTATCACCGGATGTTTGGCTGACATGGCAACTCCATGATTGAGCTTTAATAATAATGTATTGTCGGCAAAGGCGTTTTATTCGCGAAACTGCTTTTTCGGCATAATATTGACCGTTTCATGTAATTCAGACCATACCAGCACGGCCTCGCCGGATTGCAGTTGGCGTTTTACGTCAGCGACTTTTTGTTCAAGCGAACGTTCATGTTCACCATAATCGGTGCCTTCGCGCAACACAAAGCTTTCGATCAGGTTGTCCAGCGTGTCGGGGGCGAGCCCCTGCCAGGGAATGATCATGATGACGCCTCCAGGTATGTTGTTAGCCAGTCAGGAATTCGGCGTTCCAGCCACATTTCAGGGCGCAGCGGCGTACCGCCGATAAATCCTACGTGTCCGCCATGCTCAGTCAGCTGATACTCCACCTGCGGGGGCAGATCTTCCGCTTTAGGGATCACATGATGATCCATAAACGGATCGTCTTTAGCGTGAATAATCAGCGTCGGTTTAGCAATCTGGTTAAGCAACGGCATGGCGCTACACTGACGATAGTAGTCGATGGCGTCGGCAAAGCCGTGAATTTTCGCGGTGATCAGGTCGTCAAACTCGCGAATGCGGCGCATTGATTTCAGTTGCGCCAGATTCACCGGCAGCGAACCGGGATACGCCGCCAGCTTGCGTGACGCATTCGCTTTTAACAGATTAAGCAAATAACGCTGATAGACGCGGGAAAACCCTTTGTCCATGTGGTAGCTACAGGCTTCGAGAACAAAGGGCGCAGAAACAATCACCGCCGCCTCGATGGGAATATCGCGGCCTTCTTTCGCCAGCAGGCACGCCAACATATTACCGCCGAGCGAATAGCCCACGGCGGCTGTCGGAACGGCGCCGAGCTCCCGCTGTAGCCAGCGTAAAAACCAGGCTCCGTCCTCCGTTTCACCGGAGTGGTAAATACGATTCAGACGGTTGGGTTCGCCGCTACAGCCGCGAAAGTGCATCACCACGCCCAGCCAGCCGCGCTTTTGCGCCGCCTCAATCAGCCCGTGGGCATAGGGGCTGTTCAGGCTGCCTTCCAGACCGTGAAAGACCACCAGCCGCGGTTTATGCTTTGCCTGTTGCGGTTCTTCGCTCCATGCCAGATCGACAAAATCGCCGTCCGGTAGCTCCAGCCGCTGCCAGTGGGCGTTGAACTTCACTTTGCGGCGGATTAAGCGCGGCAGCATAGTTTGTAAATGGCGATTACGAATGCCACGCATGGGAATAAATTCATGCGAGTCATTGACAGGCGGGGTCATTTCTGTGGACGTGATCTCAACCATAGCACCAGAACA
The DNA here is from genome assembly GCF_046569105.1 of Salmonella sp. 741265073_HBA. Taxonomy (NCBI): domain Bacteria; kingdom Pseudomonadati; phylum Pseudomonadota; class Gammaproteobacteria; order Enterobacterales; family Enterobacteriaceae; genus Salmonella; species Salmonella sp. 741265073_HBA. Next base: position 190,558 of record NZ_JBKFRY010000008.1, read on the forward strand.
ATTGATAATTGGAAACAATACTATACCGCGCATAAGGTTCACAGATTAGTCAATATGTGATTTTACGTTCAATTGGTCGTCTGGCGAAATAAAATTGCGCCTCATTTCACCAGAGGGGGCGGTATGCAAGGCGCGCGCAATACCCCACAGAAATCGCGTGAACCCCTGCATCAGCCGAATTAATCGTGGTAGTGTGGCAACACGATAGTTATGTGACTCAAGGAGAAGGCATGTCGAAGACACTTTTACAGATCCATTTTAACTTTAGCGGCCCTTTTGGCGAGGAGATGACCCAGCAACTGGTCGGGCTGGCGGAGTCTATCAATGAGGAGCCGGGCTTCATCTGGAAAATCTGGACAGAAAGCGAGAAAAACCAGCAAGCTGGCGGCATTTACTTGTTTGAATCCGAAGAAACGGCGCAGGCTTATATTAAAAAACACACTGCGCGTCTGAAAAATCTTGGCGTTGATGAGGTGACGTTTAAATTATTTGGCGTGAACGACGCGCTGACGAAAATAAATCACGGCAACCTTTGCCGCTAAATCACATAACGCAGGCTTCTGTTCCGGTGCTGCCGACCGCAACGGTAATCTTTATACCGGGACGAGTACCGAAGAGGCCTTTATGGACGAACAGCGGACACCGAACGTTCTCTTCCAGCGTGTGCAGCGCCTCGGCGGTGCGGGCGATGTTACCCTTCTCCACAAACATCATGAAGATGGTGAGCTTGCGGAAAATAATGTCATCGGTGATTGACAGGTTCATCGTCCGCCCCGCGCGTTAGTCATTCTGCATCATTTGCTCAAGCTGCTCCTGCGCCTCAAGCCATGCCATTTCACACGCTTCCAGCCCGGATTTGGCGCTGGCCTGCAGTTGCAGGCACTCGGTCATCTCCGCTTTACGGCTGGGGTCATACAGGCTGCTGTCGCCAAGCTTCTCTTCTGCCTGCGCTAACTGGACGTTGAGCTTTTCCATCTCTTTTTCCAGACGGGTAATCTCTTTACGCAGCGGCTGCGTCAGAGTGCGTAGCTCGGCTTCGCGACGCTTCTGATCTTTGCGTGACTGGGCGCTGTTGGCGTTGTTTTCCTTCGGTGCGTCGTCGGCCTGGTTTTCCTGCTTCTGCACGTCACTCAGCCACTGCTGATAATCTTCCAGGTCGCCGTCGAACGGCTCGACCTTTTTGTCGTGCACCAGATAGAGGTCGTCAGTGGTGGAGCGAATCAGGTGGCGGTCGTGCGACACGACGACCAATGCGCCTTCAAAATCAATCAGCGCTTCGGTGAGCGCCTGACGCATGTCGAGATCCAGGTGGTTGGTCGGTTCATCGAGCAGCAGCAGATTTGGACGCTGCCAGACGATCAGCGCCAGCACCAGACGCGCTTTCTCGCCGCCAGAGAAGCGTTGCGTCTCTTCCGTTACTTTGTCGCCCTGGAAACCGAAGCCGCCGAGATAGTCGCGCAGCTTCTGCTCCAGTTCCTGCGGCGCCAGACGCGCCATATGTTGCAACGGGGATTCATCGGCGCGCAGGAACTCCAGTTGGTGCTGGGCGAAGTAGCCGAGCTTAATGCCTTTGGCGAGGCCAATTTCACCATGTAGCGGCTCCAGTTCGCCCGCCAGCAGCTTGATCAGCGTCGATTTCCCCGCGCCGTTGCGGCCCAGCAGGCCGATACGCGAGCCGGGCACCAGGTTCAGCTTGATGGATTCCAGAATGATGCGATCGCCATAACCTGCGCTGACTTTTTCCATCTTCAGCAGCGGGTTCGGCAGGCTTTCCGGCGCGCGGAAGCTGAAATGGAACGGGTTGTCGACATGAGCCGGCGCAATCAGCTCCATACGCTCCAGCATCTTGATACGGCTTTGCGCCTGCTTGGCCTTGGTCGCTTTGGCGCGGAAACGGTCGATGTAGCTTTGCAGATGCGCCACACGCTCCTGCTGGCTCTCATACATCGCCTGCTGCTGCGCCAGGCGCGTGGCGCGCTGAACTTCAAACGCGCTGTAGTTGCCGGTGTACTCGAACAGAGTCTGCTGTTCGATATGGATAATTTTATCCACTATCGGGTCAAGAAAATCGCGATCGTGGGAGATCAGAATCAGGGTGCCCGGATAGCTCTTCAGCCATTTTTCCAGCCAGATAACGGCATCCAGATCGAGGTGGTTGGTCGGTTCGTCGAGCAGCAGTAAATCGGAGCGGCAAATCAGCGCCTGAGCCAGGTTAAGGCGCATCCGCCAGCCGCCGGAAAAGTCGCTGACCGGACGTTCCAGCTGATCGTTAGAGAAGCCGAGGCCGTGTAGCAGGCTGGCGGCGCGCGAGCGAACGGTCCATGCATCGATGGCGTCCAGCTTGCCGTGTATGGAGGCGATAGCATGTCCGTCGTTACGTTCGTTGGCGTCGTTAAGCTGCGCCTCCAGCTGCCGGTATTCACGGTCGCCGTCAATGACATACTCAATCGCTGGCTGAGGCAACGCAGGTGTTTCCTGATTCACCCACGCTAATTGCCAGGTTCCGGGCAGGGTAAAACTCCCGGCATCGGCGCTGATTTCATTTTTTAGCAATGCCAGCAGGGTAGATTTACCGCAGCCGTTTTTACCCACCAGGCCGACTTTCTGGCCTGGATTAATGGTAGCCGAGGCATTGTCCAGTAGGACGCGCACGCCGCGACGAATTTGTAACGAGGAGAAAACAATCATAAGGCGCCGTATGTTCAGACTATGTTAATTTATCATTATGATAATGTAATATTCGGGCGTACCGCCGCGCTGGAGCGCAATGGTAGCTCAAAACAACAACGATACACAAAATCATTCAGGCCGCCTTTGGTGAGGGACAAGAATATCTCTCATTAATCCCAAGCGGCGGACATAGAGTACGTTCCTGAGTTGAACAAACGCTGTCAACGTAGAAGCGGCCTGAAGAATGGCATGTATCGACCCAAAACAACCGGGAGGGGGATTGATGTCTCAGCCAGCGAAAGTCTTGCTGTTGTATGCCCATCCGGAATCTCAGGACTCGGTTGCTAACCGGGTACTGCTTAAACCGGCCATACAGCACAATAACGTAACCGTGCACGATCTTTATGCGCGCTATCCTGATTTTTTTATCGACACGCCCTATGAACAAGCCCTGTTACGTGAGCACGACGTCATTGTTTTTCAGCATCCCCTTTACACCTATAGCTGTCCGGCTTTACTGAAAGAATGGCTTGATCGCGTTTTGAGTCGGGGGTTCGCCAGCGGACCAGGGGGAAACCAACTGGTGGGAAAGTACTGGCGTAGCGTGATTACGACCGGCGAGCCGGAGAGCGCTTACCGGTATGACGCGCTAAACCGCTATCCAATGAGCGATGTACTCCGCCCTTTTGAACTGACCGCGGCCATGTGCCGGATGCACTGGATGCCGCCCATTATTGTGTACTGGGCGCGCCGCCAGTCGCCGCAGACGCTGGCCAGTCATGCGAAAGCCTATGGCGAGTGGCTGGCGAATCCTGTGAGCGCGGGAGGCTATTGATGGAAGGTGCTGATTTATTGACAGCGGGAGTGTTGTTCCTCTTCGCGGCGGTGGCGGCGGTGCCGTTAGCCGCGAGGCTGGGCATCGGCGCGGTGCTAGGGTATTTGCTGGCGGGAATCGCCATCGGTCCGTGGGGGCTGGGATTTATCAGCGACGTTGACGAGATCCTGCACTTTTCCGAACTGGGCGTCGTGTTTCTGATGTTTATCATTGGTCTCGAACTCAATCCGTCCCGGCTTTGGCAACTACGGCGCTCTATCTTCGGCGTCGGCGCTGCTCAGGTGCTGTTAAGCGCGGCGGTGCTGGCGGGGTTATTGATGCTTGCTGATTTCTTATGGCAGGCGGCGGTCGTCGGCGGGATTGGCCTGGCGATGTCTTCGACGGCGATGGCGCTACAACTGATGCGCGAGAAAGGCATGAACCGTAGCGAGTCCGGGCAGTTAGGGTTTTCCGTCTTACTGTTTCAGGATTTAGCGGTGATCCCCGCGCTGGCGTTGGTGCCTTTACTGGCGGGATCGGTCGACGAGCATTTCGACTGGTTTAAAGTGGCAATGAAGGTATTGGCCTTCGCGGTAATGCTGATTGGCGGTCGTTACCTGTTGCGCCCGGTATTTCGTTTTATTGCTGCGTCCGGCGTGCGGGAGGTCTTCACTGCCGCGACGTTGTTGCTGGTGTTGAGCGCCGCCTTATTTATGGACGCGCTGGGACTGTCGATGGCCCTGGGAACCTTCATTGCCGGCGTTTTACTGGCAGAGAGCGAATACCGGCATGAGCTGGAAAACGCTATCGATCCCTTTAAAGGTTTACTGCTTGGGCTGTTCTTTATCTCCGTCGGTATGTCGCTAAATCTCGGCGTACTTTATACCCATTTACTGTGGGTGGCGGCGAGCGTTGTTATTCTGGTCGTCATAAAAATGCTGACGCTGTATCTGCTGGCGCGGCTATATGGAATAAGAAGTTCTGAACGGATGCAGTTTGCCAGCGTGCTGAGTCAGGGGGGCGAGTTCGCTTTTGTGCTCTTTTCTACCGCCTCTTCTCAGCGCCTGTTTCAGGGCGATCAGATGGCGTTATTATTGGTGACTGTCACGTTATCAATGATGACCACGCCGCTACTGATGAAAGGGATTGATAAGTGGTTATCGCGCCGCCTTAATGGCCCGGAAGAGAATGATGAAAAGCCGTGGGTTGAGGATGATAAGCCCCAGGTGATTGTCGTCGGCTTTGGCCGTTTTGGTCAGGTGATCGCTCGCTTATTGATGGCGAATAAGATGCGTATCACCGTGCTGGAACGCGATATCGGCGCCGTTAATCTGATGCGCAAATATGGTTATAAAGTGTATTACGGCGACGCTACACAAGTCGAGCTGCTGCGTTCTGCGGGCGCGGAGGCGGCGGAGTCGATAGTCATCACGTGTAATGAACCGGAAGACACGATGAAGCTGGTGGCGCTGTGTCAGCAGCATTTTCCTCATCTGCATATTCTTGCGCGAGCGCGTGGACGTGTGGAGGCCCATGAGTTATTACAGGCTGGCGTCACGCAGTTTTCCCGTGAAACGTTTTCCAGCGCGCTGGAATTGGGACGTAAAACTCTGGTGTCGTTAGGTATGCATCCGCATCAGGCGCAACGCGCGCAGTTGCATTTTCGTCGGCTGGATATGCGAATGTTGCGGGAGCTGATCCCGGAGCATAGCGACATGGTACAGATTTCGCGCGCCAGAGAGGCCCGACGCGAACTGGAGGAGATTTTTCAGCGCGAAATGCAACAGGAACGGCGCCAGTTGGATGGCTGGGATGAATTTGAGTAGGGGTAAAACAATGGCAATCCGTAAACGTTTTATTGCAGGCGCGAAATGTCCGGCCTGTCAGGCGCAGGACACAATGGCGATGTGGCGTGAAAATAATGTCGATATTGTTGAATGCGTTAAGTGCGGGCATCAAATGCGGGAAGCGGATAAAGACGTTCGCGAGCATGTTCGCAAAGAAGAGCAAGTGATCGGGATTTTTCATCCGGACTAGCGATATGCCGCAGGTTTTTTTAAGCTAAGGGGTACACGGCTGCAGAATTCCGCTACAATCTGCGCCACTATTCTTCCCATGCTCAGGAGATATCATGAAAGTAGCAAAAGACCTGGTGGTCAGCCTGGCCTATCAGGTACGTACAGAAGACGGTGTGTTGGTTGATGAGTCTCCGGTGAGTGCGCCGCTGGATTACCTGCACGGTCACGGCTCCCTGATCTCTGGTCTGGAAACCGCGCTGGAAGGCCATGAAGTTGGCGACAAATTTGATGTCGCTGTTGGCGCGAACGACGCTTACGGCCAGTATGACGAAAATCTGGTGCAGCGTGTGCCTAAAGACGTCTTTATGGGCGTTGATGAACTGCAGGTAGGGATGCGTTTCCTGGCGGAAACCGACCAGGGCCCGGTACCGGTAGAGATTACCGAAGTGGAAGACGATCACGTTGTGGTTGATGGTAACCACATGCTGGCGGGCCAGAATCTGAAATTTAACGTAGAAGTTGTTGCGATTCGTGAAGCGACTGAAGAAGAACTGGCTCACGGTCATGTTCACGGCGCGCACGATCACCACCACGATCACGGTGAAGACGGCTGCTGTGGCGGTCATGGTCATGACCATGGTCACGAGCACGGCGGCGAAGGCTGCTGCGGCGGTGGTGGTAAAGGCGGTTGCGGTTGCCATTAATCCCCGTCGTCTTTCAAGCCACCGCGGTGTTGGCTACGCTTTCAAACCCCGGTCACATAGTTATCTATGCTCCCGGGGAATTTTCAAGCTTGCCGCCTTGCTGTGACTCGAAATCCTTAGGGTATTATCATTGGTTCGATAAATCATCGGGCACAAAAAAGCGGGTTATCCCCGCTTTTTTTCCGTCTCAATAATGCGGCGGCGGCGTTTCTTCTGCCTGAGAGGCGATATTTGACGGCTGACTGGCTTTTAACTTTTCCGTGAGCAAACGCAGATGATCGCGCAGCTTCGCCATCTCCATTTCATGTGCGGTTACCGTCAGGTTTAGTTCTTCTATGGTAATCTCCTGGAACGCCAGACGGCTTTCCAGTTCAGCCAGACGAGCTTCCATCGTGATATCCTGCATGATGTACCTCTTTATGTTGTCTCCGTCGGCGGATTCTACTTAACTTTACCGGCTTTCACAGCAACCATTACGCGCCCTACGAAACTAATTTAAACAAAAAGAGTCTGAAAAGAAGTGATAATAGGGCGTGTTCGTATGTTGATTTGTTCTGCAACGATTTATAGTACGCTTCTTACGTAAGTTAACATGGGGTGAGATGCCCCGGCCCTGGAGATATGGATGAAATCACTGTTTAAAGCCACGCTGCTGGCAACTACGATGGCCGTTGCTATGCACGCACCGATCACTTTTGCTGCTGATGCGGCGAAACCGGCAGCTACCGCTGATAGCAAAGCAGCATTTAAAAACGACGATCAAAAAGCGGCTTATGCGCTGGGCGCCTCGCTGGGTCGTTACATGGAAAATTCGCTTAAAGAGCAGGAAAAGTTAGGCATCAAACTGGATAAAGATCAGTTGATTGCCGGCGTTCAGGATGCCTTTGCCGATAAGAGCAAACTGTCCGATCAGGAAATTGAGCAAACGCTGCAGACGTTTGAAGCACGCGTGAAGAGCGCTGCTCAGGCGAAGATGGAAAAAGACGCTGCCGATAACGAAGCAAAAGGTAAAGCGTTCCGCGACGCTTTTGCTAAAGAGAAAGGCGTGAAAACCTCCTCTACCGGTCTGCTTTACAAAGTAGAGAAAGAAGGCACAGGCGAGGCGCCGAAAGATAGCGATACCGTTGTGGTGAACTACAAAGGTACGCTGATCGACGGTAAAGAGTTTGATAACTCTTACACGCGCGGCGAACCGCTCTCCTTCCGTCTGGACGGCGTTATCCCTGGCTGGACTGAAGGCCTGAAAAATATTAAGAAAGGCGGCAAGATCAAGCTGGTTATCCCACCGGCGCTGGCCTACGGTAAAACGGGCGTCCCGGGTATCCCGGCGAACTCCACCCTGGTATTCGACGTAGAGCTGCTGGATATCAAACCAGCGCCGAAAGCGGATGCTAAACCTGCCGATGCGGCTGACGCTAAAGCCGCAGATGCTGCTAAAAAATAAAAACTGAGAGCCGCCGCTTGTAATAGCGGCGGTTTTTTTTATTCAGGCCGGATATATTACTCACCATAATTTGATTTGCGGATAACGGCGCTTGCGCTGGTCGTTAAGGGCGAGACCGTAGGCTGAATGACCGCCAACGCACACGTAGTCTGAAATAGACGAGCAAATTAGTACTGGAAAGATGAACCCTCACTGTATTAATTTAATCATCCGCGTAAATAATGAGCCTGCCCTGAAAACATAACGACAGGCTCCTGAAAAGGAGTGTTTTTTTTCATGTCCAGGTCGCTTTTAACCAACGAAACCAGTGAACTTGATTTGCTGGATCAGCGTCCCTTCGAGCAAACCGACTTCGATATTCTGAAATCCTACGAAGCGGTAGTGGACGGGTTAGCGATGCTTATAGGTTCCCATTGTGAAATCGTATTGCACTCTTTGCAGGATCTAAAATGTTCAGCCATTCGTATTGCCAATGGCGAACATACGGGCCGTAAAATTGGCTCGCCGATTACCGACCTGGCGTTGCGCATGTTGCACGACATGACAGGGGCGGACAGTAGCGTGTCGAAATGCTATTTTACGCGCGCGAAAAGCGGTGTCTTGATGAAGTCGTTGACGATTGCCATTCGCAACCGCGAGCAGCGCGTCATTGGTCTACTGTGCATCAACATGAATCTTGATGTGCCATTTTCACAGATTATGAATACCTTTATTCCGCCGGAAACGCCGGAAGTGGGTTCAGCGGTTAATTTTGCCTCCTCAGTCGAAGATTTAGTCACCCAGACGCTGGAGTTCACGATCGAAGAGGTAAATGCCGATCGTAATGTCTCTAACAATGCGAAAAATCGTCAGATCGTCCTTAACCTGTACGAAAAAGGCATTTTCGATATTAAAGATGCCATTAATCAGGTAGCCGATCGTCTGAATATCTCAAAACACACGGTTTACCTCTATATTCGCCAGTTCAAAAGCGGCGACTTTCAGGGGCAGGATAAATAATGCGTTATGCCATTATGGTCACCGGGCCGGCATATGGCACCCAGCAGGCCAGTAGCGCATTGCAGTTCGCCCACGCGCTGCTCAATGAGGGGCATGAGTTAGCCAGCGTCTTTTTCTATCGGGAAGGTGTCTATAACGCCAATCTCCTGACCTCGCCGGCGAGCGATGAATATGATCTGGTACGCGCCTGGCAGAAATTGAATACGCAGCATGGCGTAGCGCTGAACATCTGTGTCGCGGCGGCGCTTCGTCGCGGTATTATTGATGAAACTGAAGCCGGCAGACTGGCGTTGCCGTCCGCCAATCTTCAGCCGGGCTTTACGCTAAGCGGACTGGGCGCGCTGGCGGAGGCATCTCTCACCTGCGATCGGGTGGTGCAGTTTTAATGAAACGTATTGCATTTGTCTTTTCCACCGCGCCACATGGTAGCGCCTCAGGTCGTGAAGGGCTGGATGCGCTGCTGGCGACGTCAGCGCTAACGGAAGCGCTGGGCGTCTTTTTTATCAGCGACGGCGTCTTTCAGTTATTACCGGGACAAAAACCAGACGCTGTGCTGGCGCGTGACTATATTGCTACTTTCAAGCTCTTTGATTTGTACGATATTGATCAATGCTGGATCTGCGCGGCATCGCTGCGCGAGCGTGGTCTGGAAAACGTTAATTTTGTGGTAGACGCCACGCCGCTGGAACCCGTGGCGTTACGCCGCGAGCTTGGCAACTATGATGTCATCCTGAGATTCTGAGGCGTTTATGCTGCATACCTTACCTCATTGCGCTTCGGGCGTTGATTTTCCCGCTTTGCTGCGCCTGCTAAAAGAGGGTGATGCGCTTTTGTTGCTCCAGGATGGCGTTACCGTCGCGATTGAAGGTAACCGCTTCCTTGAAAGTCTGCGCGATGCCCCCATAACGGTCTATGCCTTGAAAGAAGACATTGACGCCCGCGGCCTGGGTGGTCAAATTTCAGACAGTGTCGTCAGGGTTGACTATACTGAGTTTGTCAGACTCACGGTTAAGTATGCCAACCAGATGGCCTGGTGATGGCGGGATCGTTGTATATTTCTTGACACCTTTTCGACACCGCCCTAAAATTCGGCGTCCTCATATTGTGTGAGGGCGTTTTATTACGTGTTTACGAAGCAAAAGCTAAAACCAGGAGCTATTTAATGGCAACAGTTAACCAGCTGGTACGCAAACCACGTGCTCGCAAAGTTGCGAAAAGCAACGTGCCTGCGCTGGAAGCATGCCCGCAAAAACGTGGCGTATGTACTCGTGTATATACTACCACTCCTAAAAAACCGAACTCCGCACTGCGTAAAGTTTGCCGTGTTCGTCTGACTAACGGTTTTGAAGTGACTTCCTACATCGGTGGTGAAGGTCACAACCTGCAGGAGCACTCCGTGATCCTGATCCGTGGCGGTCGTGTTAAAGACCTCCCGGGTGTTCGTTACCACACCGTTCGTGGCGCGCTTGACTGCTCCGGCGTTAAAGACCGTAAGCAAGCTCGTTCTAAGTACGGCGTGAAGCGTCCTAAGGCTTAATGGTTCTCCGTTAAGTAAGGCCAAACGTTTTAAATTAATGTCAAACTAAACTCGTAGAGTTTTGGACAATCCTGAATTAACAACGGAGTATTTCCATGCCACGTCGTCGCGTCATTGGTCAGCGTAAAATTCTGCCGGATCCGAAGTTCGGATCAGAACTGCTGGCTAAATTTGTCAATATCCTGATGGTAGATGGTAAAAAATCTACTGCAGAATCAATCGTATACAGCGCGCTGGAGACCCTGGCTCAGCGTTCTGGTAAATCTGAACTGGAAGCTTTCGAAGTCGCTCTCGTAAACGTTCGCCCGACTGTAGAAGTTAAATCCCGCCGTGTAGGTGGTTCTACTTATCAGGTACCAGTTGAAGTCCGTCCGGTCCGTCGTAATGCTCTGGCAATGCGTTGGATCGTAGAAGCTGCTCGTAAACGCGGTGATAAATCCATGGCTCTGCGCCTGGCGAACGAACTTTCTGATGCTGCAGACAACAAAGGTACTGCAGTTAAGAAACGTGAAGACGTTCACCGTATGGCAGAAGCCAACAAGGCGTTCGCACACTACCGTTGGTAATCCCTTCGGAGTCATAGTCACCAGGCGGGCGCTTCAGGTAAGTCGCCCGTTTTGGATAACTTAACTGAACGCCTAAAGATATCAACGAGGAATCAAATGGCTCGTACAACACCCATCGCACGCTACCGTAATATCGGTATCAGTGCGCACATCGACGCCGGTAAAACCACTACTACCGAACGTATTCTGTTCTACACCGGTGTAAACCACAAAATCGGTGAAGTTCATGACGGCGCAGCTACCATGGACTGGATGGAGCAGGAGCAGGAGCGTGGTATTACTATCACCTCCGCAGCGACTACTGCATTCTGGTCTGGTATGGCTAAGCAGTATGAACCGCATCGCATCAACATCATCGACACCCCGGGGCACGTTGACTTCACTATCGAAGTAGAACGTTCCATGCGTGTTCTCGATGGTGCGGTAATGGTTTACTGCGCAGTTGGTGGTGTTCAGCCGCAGTCTGAAACCGTATGGCGTCAGGCAAACAAATACAAAGTTCCGCGCATTGCGTTCGTTAACAAAATGGACCGCATGGGTGCGAACTTCCTGAAAGTTGTTGGTCAGATCAAAACCCGTCTGGGCGCGAACCCGGTTCCGCTGCAGCTGGCAATTGGTGCTGAAGAAGGTTTCACCGGCGTTGTTGACCTGGTGAAAATGAAAGCCATCAACTGGAACGATGCCGACCAGGGCGTTACCTTCGAATACGAAGATATCCCGGCTGACATGCAGGACCTGGCTAACGAATGGCACCAGAACCTGATCGAGTCCGCCGCAGAAGCTTCTGAAGAGCTGATGGAAAAATACCTGGGTGGTGAAGAACTGACTGAAGAAGAGATCAAACAAGCTCTGCGTCAGCGCGTTCTGAACAACGAAATCATCCTGGTAACCTGTGGTTCTGCATTCAAGAACAAAGGTGTTCAGGCGATGCTGGATGCGGTAATTGATTACCTGCCATCCCCGGTAGACGTACCTGCGATCAACGGTATTCTGGACGACGGTAAAGATACTCCGGCTGAGCGTCACGCAAGCGACGACGAGCCGTTCTCTGCGCTGGCGTTCAAAATCGCTACCGACCCGTTTGTGGGGAACCTGACCTTCTTCCGTGTGTACTCCGGTGTGGTTAACTCTGGTGATACCGTACTGAACTCCGTGAAAACCGCACGTGAGCGTTTCGGTCGTATCGTTCAGATGCACGCTAACAAACGTGAAGAGATCAAAGAAGTTCGCGCGGGCGACATCGCGGCTGCTATCGGCCTGAAAGACGTGACTACCGGTGACACCCTGTGTGATCCGGAAAACCCGATCATTCTGGAACGTATGGAATTCCCTGAGCCGGTAATCTCCATCGCGGTAGAACCGAAAACCAAAGCTGACCAGGAAAAAATGGGTCTGGCTCTGGGCCGTCTGGCGAAAGAAGACCCGTCATTCCGCGTATGGACTGATGAAGAATCTAACCAGACCATCATCGCTGGTATGGGTGAGCTTCACCTGGATATCATCGTTGACCGTATGAAGCGTGAATTCAACGTTGAAGCTAACGTGGGTAAACCTCAGGTTGCTTACCGCGAAGCGATTCGCGCGAAAGTTACCGACATCGAAGGTAAACACGCGAAACAGTCTGGTGGTCGCGGTCAGTATGGTCATGTTGTTATCGACATGTACCCGCTGGAGCCGGGCTCTAACCCGAAAGGTTACGAGTTCATCAACGATATCAAAGGTGGTGTAATTCCTGGCGAATACATCCCGGCCGTTGATAAGGGCATCCAGGAGCAGCTGAAGTCTGGCCCGCTGGCGGGTTATCCGGTAGTTGATCTCGGCGTGCGTCTGCACTTCGGTTCTTACCATGACGTTGACTCCTCTGAGCTGGCGTTTAAACTGGCTGCGTCTATCGCCTTTAAAGAAGGCTTTAAGAAAGCAAAACCAGTTCTGCTTGAGCCGATCATGAAGGTTGAAGTAGAAACACCTGAAGAGAATACCGGTGACGTTATCGGCGACCTTAGCCGCCGTCGTGGTATGCTCAAAGGTCAGGAATCTGAAGTTACAGGCGTTAAGATCCACGCTGAAGTACCGCTGTCTGAAATGTTCGGATATGCAACTCAGCTGCGTTCTCTGACCAAAGGTCGCGCATCGTACACTATGGAATTCCTGAAGTATGATGATGCGCCGAACAACGTTGCTCAGGCCGTAATCGAAGCCCGTGGTAAATAAGCCGCAGGGTTAAAAACCAAAATCCCGTGCTCTCTCCTGAAGGGGAGAGCGCTATAGTAAGGAATATAGCCGTGTCTAAAGAAAAATTTGAACGTACAAAACCGCACGTTAACGTCGGCACCATCGGCCACGTTGACCACGGTAAAACTACCCTGACCGCTGCAATCACCACCGTACTGGCTAAAACCTACGGCGGTGCTGCTCGTGCATTCGACCAGATCGATAACGCTCCGGAAGAAAAAGCGCGTGGTATCACCATCAACACTTCTCACGTTGAATACGATACCCCAACCCGCCACTACGCACACGTAGACTGCCCGGGGCACGCCGACTATGTTAAAAACATGATCACC